>NZ_AXCD01000011.1:0-193712 GCF_000475335.1 Acinetobacter sp. COS3 | reverse complement strand
AATGCAGAGGGGGTGTTTTTTTATTCTGTATGGGGTCAATACACGCCTACAGATGATTCTTGATATTTTTATTCTAATTAGATGCTAAATAAGAAATGCTATTAGGGCGAATATGATTCTCTATGAACTTTTATCTGCTGTTGGAATTGTTTATTTAGGTTTTTTAGTATGGAAGTGGTTAGAAAAACCTAAGCAACAATATCAAGCACCTAGAGTTATTCGCAAATGGATATTGGATGATCCTGAAGGGGAGCTGTATTTAGCTTCTATTACATCAGACCAAAAGGTGTGGTCTGCTTGTGGGCGTTATGCGCATTCTTCTGGTTCAACGAGTACGACTTGGTCTTGTTTTTTAGCAGGGGGGTTAAATGAAGGTGTTCGAACAACGATGGGACAGAAAGTATTGGATGAAATGATTGAATGCCTAAAGCAGCAAAATCTAAAATAATTCTATGCAGTTTTCATGCTTGTTAAATGAGAGGGCTAAGCCTTCATTACAATAAATATTTGCCCTTTGCTATTTTTTTGAACAGATTAGTCAGTGGAAAAGAACTTTGCTTATAGGCGGAAACATTGCTTTATGTTATAAATATTTTAATAGGCATGTTTTTTGCTTAATATAAAAGGGGAGTACCATGAAATTATCTGTTGGGTTGAAAGTTGCGAACAATCTCTCGTTAACTCCTCAATTGCAACAGGCTATTCGTCTTTTACAATTATCGAGTCTAGAATTAGAACAAGAAATACAAATTCAATTAGATAGTAATCCATTACTTGAAAAAGTTGAGGAAAATAGTTCTACAGAAAGTTTATCTACACTTGAGTCGCAAGAAACAGGCGATTTAACAACTGAGCTTAATGCTGATCATTTACCTAATGATTTACCTGTAGATACAGAGTGGGATGATATTTATACCCATCAATCAACAGCCTTAGCGACCCCGGAATATGAAGAGCGAGAAGATAATCGCCAAGTTCATTTAGGTTTAAAAGAACATATTTTAGAGCAGGTTAATCTGTTACATTTTTCTTTAATTGATAAATTAATTGCCTACTGCATTGTTGATTCTTTAGATGATAAAGGGTTTCTAGATGCAGAGTTGGACGATATTTTATTAGCCGTCAATCGGTTATTACAAGAAATGGAAAATGATGAAGAGGTTGAAGAAGATGAAGTTATCGTTGTTTTAAAACATATTCAACATTTAGATCCAATTGGTGTAGGTTCTCGGAATTTGGCTGAGTGTTTGAAAATTCAGTTAGAAGGCTTACATGACAAAGTTCCTTATATTTCAGAAGCAAAGAGTTTACTGAAATATTATGAATTATTGATCTCTAATGATTTAAATAAATTATTAAAGCAAACAGGTTTATCTAAAGAACAGCTAAAAAGTGCTGTTGATTTATTAAAAACATTAAAGCCTTATCCTGGTTTAGAGTTTGATCAACAAGAATCTGAATATCAGGTTCCAGATGTTGTTGTGGCAAAAAAAGATCAACATTGGCAAGTTCAACTCAATCCAGATGTGATGCCAAAACTACGCATTAATTCATTTTATTCAAATATGATTCGCCGAGCAGATCAAAGTGATGATAATGTTTATTTGCGAAATCAAATGCTTGAAGCTAAAAATTTTATAAAAAGTATTGATGAAAGACATAAAACACTTTTAAAAGTTGCAACTTGTATAGTCGAGCATCAACGTGCTTTTCTTGAGCAAGGTGCAGAGGCAATGAAACCATTGGTTTTACGTGATGTAGCTGAAGAGGTCGAATTACATGAATCGACTGTATCGCGTGTGACGACTAATAAATATATGCTGACGCCACGTGGTTTATTTGAATTGAAATACTTTTTTTCAAGTCATGTTGGTACGACAACTGGCGGTGAGGCTTCATCAACTGCAATTCGCGCAATGATCAAAAAACTGGTTTCCAATGAAAATCCTCGTAAACCATTGTCTGATAATACAATTGCTGAGATGTTGAAAAATGAAGGTATTGAAGTTGCTCGAAGGACTGTAGCGAAATATCGTGAATCGTTACATATTCCATCATCTTCTGAAAGAAAAGTCTTGATCTAAAATTCAAGATGTGGCTATTTTAGGTGTTCATTATTACGAAATAATGAATCTTTTAATAATCACTAGAGGAATCGCTGCAATGGTTTAATGAATGTTAGGTAATTGATATGCATTAAATTTATTTGAGCGATTTTCTTGATTCCTGAGAAAAAGGTGAGGGATAGAATTATGCAAATAACGATTCGTGGACACCATTTAACAATTACGCCAGCAATTGAAAAAAATATAAAAGAAAAATTTAGTCAGATGACTAAGCATCTAGATCAAGTGAATAGTATGCAAATCAAATTGGCTAAAGATCATCAAATTGATAAACGTTCGCATAAAGGCAGTGCAAACCATATTGCTGAAGCAATTATACGTTTGCCTGGGATTGAGCTGTTTGCTCAAGCAACTGCTGATGATATGTATACTTCGATTAAAAAGTTAACAGAAAAATTAAAAAGACAACTTGCAAAACATAGAAAAATGCAGTGTTCATATCAACATGAACTAGCACTTTTGAGTTAATTTTTTATATTTATAAAAGAGGCTTTTTCTGAGCCTCTTTTTTTATTGATAAAAAAAGAAACTGCGTACTGAATTATGTGAAAAAGTTATAGTAAAATAACTCGTTTTACACCAATGGTTGTATAAGAGGTCTTGAAATGAATAGTGAGCAGCTCACGCAAATTTTAAAAGAAGCCTTCCCTGAAGCAGAAGTAGCAGTGAGTGGACAAGCTGGAAAATTTGACCTTCGCATTGTTGATGATCAGTTTGAAGGTAAAAGAACGGTAACACGTCAGCAAGCGGTTTATGCACCTCTAAATTCTTATATCGCGAGTGGTGAAGTTCACGCAGTAACAATTCGCGCAATGACAAAAGACGAATGGCGCAAAGCAAGCCTTTTCGGAGCTTAAATATTAATGGATAAATTTTTAATTACGGGCGGCGTTAAGCTCGAAGGTGAAGTACGCATTTCTGGTGCTAAAAATGCCGCTTTGCCTTTACTTGCTGCAATGATCCTTGCTGACTCTCCGATTACGTTAACTAATGTACCAAATTTAAAAGATGTAAATACGCTTGTTAAATTAATTGCTGGTTTAGGCGTGACGATGAGCTATGAAGGGGAAATCGTTCGTGCTGATACATCAACATTAGATAATCAATTTGCACCTTATGAGCTCGTTAAAACCATGCGAGCATCAATTCTAGTACTTGGTCCACTGCTAGCACGTTATGGTAATGCAAAAGTTTCATTACCTGGTGGCTGTGCAATTGGTTCTCGTCCTGTTGATCAGCATTTAAAAGCTTTAGAAGCTTTGGGTGCGCAGATTGAAGTAGAAAATGGTTATGTGCATGCTTCTGTTGATGGTCGTTTAAAAGGCGGTGAAGTTGTATTCGATATGGTCACTGTTGGCGGTACTGAAAATATCTTGATGGCAGCTGCACTCGCGGATGGTGTGACCACGATTCGTAATGCAGCTCGTGAACCTGAGATTACTGATCTTGCTCAAATGCTCATTAAGATGGGGGCAAAAATTGAAGGGCTTGATACAGATACTTTAGTGGTGACCGGTGTTGAAAGCTTACATGGCTGTGAATATGCTGTGGTTGCTGACCGTATTGAAACGGGTTCATATTTAGCTGCTGCTGCTATTACTGGTGGCCGAGTGAAAACCACGCATACTGATCCAGCTTTATTAGAAGCAGTTTTGGATAAGTTTGAAGAAATGGGTGCTGAAGTCACTCGTGGTGATAACTGGATTGAGCTTGATATGCAAGGTAAGCGTCCAAAAGCAGTAAGCTTTAGAACATTGCCGCATCCAGATTTTCCAACTGATATGCAAGCACAGATCATGGCAGTGAATGCAATTGGCCGTGGATTTGCAACGATTTCAGAAACAATTTTTGAAAATCGTTTTATGCATGTCCCTGAACTTTCACGTATGGGTGCGAATATCCAAGTTGAAGGTCATGATGCAGTTGTAACTGGTGTTGATAAGCTCCAAGCGGCACCTGTGATGGCAACAGATTTACGTGCTTCATTCTCACTTGTTCTTGCTGCATTAGTAGCAGAAGGTGAGACGCTGGTTGATCGTATTTATCATATCGATCGTGGCTATGAACATGTTGAAGATAAATTACAAAGTTTAGGCGCTCAAATTAAGCGAGTAAAAGGATGAATGACTTAAGAAACGATGATCCAAATTTTGATGTAATGGGTAATTTTGATCATGGTTTAACTTTAGCACTCAGTAAAGGTCGTATTTTAAAAGAAACATTGCCGTTACTTGAAAATGCAGGCATCAATTTACTTGAAGATCCAGATAAGTCACGTAAATTGATTTTCCCAACGACACACAAAAAAGTGCGCATTTTAATTTTGCGTGCTTCTGATGTACCTACTTATGTTGAAAATGGTGCAGCGGATTTTGGTGTGGCGGGTAAAGATGTATTGATGGAACATGGTGCGCAACATGTTTATGAGTTACTTGATCTAAAGATCGCCAATTGTAAGTTGATGACTGCTGGTAAAGTGGGAATGGAGCGACCCAAAGGTCGTTTAAAAATCGCAACCAAATATGTCAATTTAACTCGTCAATATTATGCAAGCTTAGGTGAGCAAGTTGATGTCATTAAACTATATGGATCAATGGAATTAGCGCCATTGGTTGGTTTAGGTGATTATATTGTCGATGTTGTTGATACTGGCAATACCTTACGTGCCAATGGCTTAGAGCCATTAGAAGAAATTTGCAAAGTGTCTTCACGCTTAATTGTGAATAAGGCGAGTTTTAAACGTAAACAAGCGATCTTAAATCCAATTTTGACTCAGCTTGAAGAGGCGATCAAAAATCGCTAATCGTATTTTTAAAATTAAAAAGGTCAACTAAGGTTGGCCTTTTTATTTAAGTTTTTCTGGATTGCGTAGCACGTAGATATCAGATATTTGTGATTGATTAAAACTAAAAGTGATTGCAGTTACATAGCTATGGTTGTTGTCGTACAGTTTGAAACCATGATTGCCATTCAATAAACATATTTCCCAAGATAACTCATTCCACGCTATGAAGAGCAAACGTTCAAAGAAGCGTAATACGTCAGATTGACCTATAAATGGATGTCGAATTGCTGATACCTTGCCGCCACCATCTGCTGCAATTTGGATATCTTCACTCAATAACTCTTTAAGTCGTCCAATATTCTGAGAATGAACAGCATCTTTAAAAGCATGAAGTAGGACAAGTTGTCGTGAGGAGGGAATCGTTGAAAGTACTTTAGATTCTGACTTGATATGTTTCCGTCCACGAGTCACTAATTGTCGACAATAGCTCTGTGTCTCTTGTAGAAATTCTGAAATTTCAATGTAATCAAAATTGAAAATATCATGCAACAAATAAGCTGCCCGTTCTTTAGCAGAAAGTTTTTCTAATACCAAAAGAAAAGCGGTAGAGAGCGTGTAGTCGGATTCAATGGATAAGTCTTCTGATTGATCATACGGCTCAGGTAGCCAAGTTCCAATATATTCAGTCCGAGATTTATGATGCGAACGTAGAAGATCAATACAGTGGCGAGTGCATACGGAGGTTAGCCAAGCTTGTGGATTGATAATATCTTGTTTAGGTTGTTGCTGCCATTTGATAAAAATTTCTTGTAAAACATCTTCAGTTTCATGTACTGACCCTAAAAGTCGATAGGCAAGGCCAAACAAAAATGTTCGGCTTGCCTGAAATAGCTTTAAATCTTCATTGCTGAAATTTGTGGTCGTATTCATTTTATTTTAGTGTTGAGCGATACCAATACGATTCCATAAATTAATCATACCAATCAGTAAAGTTAAAGTAGATATTTGCGCTTCGCTGAAATATTGGAGTAACTCGACACGAAGAGGTTCATAATTTGTTTGAACTTGCAGTGTTGTCAAAGCTTCTACCCAAGCAAATGCAGCTTTTTCTTGTACACTGAAATCTGAGCAGTGTCGCCAAACAATTAATCGATCCAAACGTGTTTGTGTTTCCCCATCTGCGAGTGCCTCAGTAATATGCATTTTGACGCAAAAAGCGCATTGATTGATTTGGGAGGCTCTAAGTAAAACAAGATGATACAGTGAACGCTCAATGAGTGTTGATTGGTCAATATATTGATGAACTTGTTGTAGATAGCGAATTGCATCTGGTAGATGTTTTTGCGGGTGGATATTATGAGTCGTCATTTTTATTTCCTAATTACAGTGGATTTGCTAATAAACTGACGATTCAGGAATATAAATTGTGACAGTTAAAAGTGTAATTAATTTTAAGCATATGTTTTTATTTGAAATATTTTATTATGCGGATTGTGTTTTATAGAAAAATAATCATTCATCGAGTTTATCTTTATGCATGATTGATTTTTTAGGCGGAGATTGCGCCCACAAGCCTAATGAAAAAGAGTAAACTTAGCGCTCTCTTATTCGCCTTGTGGGTAAATTGATGCGACGTTTATCGACTCAGGATCAGAACTTTAAACAGGCTTTTGCTGAACTTTTAGCATTTGAAACTGTGAATGATCCTCAATTAGTACAAACCGTAGATCAAATTATTGCTGATGTTCGTCAGCATGGTGACGATCATGTACTTAAATTAACACAGCAGTTCGATCGACATCCAGCGCATCAATTCTCTGATTTAGAGTTAACTCAAGTACAACTCAAAGCTGCATTTGACGGTTTAAGTTCTGAAATACGCGAAGCACTTGAACTCGCTGCGAAACGTATCCGCTCATTCCATGAGGCACAAAAACAAGACGGCTGGACTTATGTCGATGAGTTAGGCAATACGCTAGGTCAAAAGGTTACACCGCTTGATCGTGTTGGGATTTATGTGCCAGGGGGATTAGCCTCATATCCATCATCAGTTTTGATGAATGCTTTACCAGCACATGTGGCTGGCGTGCCAGAAATTATTATGGTTGTTCCAGCACCTAATGGTGAGCTGAATCCACTTGTATTGGCGGCTGCCTATTTAGCTGGTGTGAGTCGTGTGTTTACTATTGGCGGTGCACAAGCGGTTGCAGCATTAGCCTATGGAACTCAAACAGTTCCAGCTGTAGATAAAATTACAGGACCTGGCAATCGTTTTGTCGCGGCTGCAAAGCGCGCGGTATTCGGTCAGGTCGGTATTGATATGATTGCAGGCCCTTCAGAAATTTTGGTTTATGCTGAAGGGGAAAATAATGCTGAATGGTTAGCGATGGATGTATTGTCTCAAGCTGAGCATGACACTGTGGCGCAAGCTATTTTCATTACTTCTGATGAAGTGCTTTTAAATGCAGTTGAAGCAGCCATTGAAAAACATTTAAGTGAATTACCAAAAGCTGAAATTGCTAAAACATCGATTCAAAATCGTGGTGCATTAGTACTGGTAAAGGATCGTGCAGAAGCGATCGATCTGATTAATCAAGTTGCGCCTGAGCATTTAGAATTGTGCCTAGACGATGCTGAGTTGATGAGCCAAGAAATACGTCATGCAGGTGCAATCTTTATGGGACGTTATACCCCTGAAGCGATTGGTGACTATTGTGCAGGTCCAAACCATGTGTTACCGACTTCAGGAACAGCGCGGTTTTCATCGCCACTCGGTGTTTATGATTTCCAAAAACGCTCAAGTCTGATTATGTGCTCACAGGAAGGTGTTAAAACCTTAGCGAAGACCGCCGATGTACTTGCAGTGCAAGAAAATTTGGATGCCCATGCTCGCTCAGCACGTTACCGTTATCAATAACCGATTCGAGAAATAGATAGGGGCTGATAAGCCCCTTTTTTGAGACATAAAGAGAGTAGAAAAATGACGTTTACAACAGAGCAAATGCGTTTTTGGAGTCCAGAAGTTCGTGAGTTAGAGCCATATGTGCCGGGTGAACAACCTAAAATTCAGAATTTACTCAAACTTAATACTAACGAAAATCCATATCCGCCATCACCCAAAGTTGTGGAAGCCGTGCAGGCAGTTTTGGCTAATCAAGCTGATGCCTTACGTTTGTACCCTGATCCTGATGCGACTGCTTTAAAACAGGCCATTGCCAATCAACAAAATGTTGATGTTGCTCAAGTCTTTGTTGGTAATGGCTCAGACGAGGTTTTAGCTCATATTTTCAAAGCCTTCTTTATTCAAAAACAACCTATTCTATATCCAGATATTACCTACAGCTTTTATCCCGTTTATAGTCAGTTTTTTGGAATTGAAACCAAACAAATTCCATTAAATGATAAATTTGAAATCAATGTTGCAGATTATCAGCAAGAAAATGGCGGCATTATTATTACGAACCCAAATGCACCGACCAGTATAGCTTTGGGGTTAGCTGAGATCGAGCAAGTGTTACAAGCGAATCCAGATCGAGTGGTCGTGATTGATGAGGCTTATGTTGATTTTGGAGCAGAATCAGCGGTTCAGCTTGTTCATCGATATGACAATTTAGTGGTGTGTCAAACAACTTCAAAATCACGTTCACTGGCTGGCTTACGTGTCGGCTTTGCGATTGCACAGCCACATTTAATTGCAGCACTTGAAGCTGTGAAAAATAGTTTTAACTCTTATCCAATTGATCGTTTTGCTATTGCAGCAGCGGTTGCATCATTTGAAGATCAAGCTTATTTTGTGCAGCAATGCCAAAAAGTGATCGAAAGTCGTGAACTTCTTGTGAATGATTTGACTGCGCTTGGCTTTAATATCTTGCCATCCAAAGCTAATTTTATTTTCGCTACGCATCCTCAGCATGATGCTGGGCAGCTTGCTCAACAGTTACGTGAACAGGGCATTATTGTTCGTTATTTCAATAAGCCGAGAATTAATCAATTCCTACGTATCACAATTGGTACAGATGAACAAAATCAGCGTTTAGTCGAGACACTTAAAACGCAAATTTTATAAATCGTACTTTAGGGTCTGTTAACATTTCACAGATGCTTGCGACAGAGGATATTTTTAGACGATACAAGGCATGTTTTGTGAAGCTTAGTCATTCTAAGTAAACAGGACATAACGCAGTAGCGGCAGAAAATATCCCTGTCCCGTAGGGTTATGGCTAAAACTTCCCTAAACTGCGTTATGAAACTTGACAAGGGAGTCGCGATTGCCTGCGTTTCATGCCTTGTTTATGTCGATAACGCAATGCATGGCTGAAATGTCAGCAGATCCTAATTTTTAGGTTTCTGCTGTGTATTGATTAAATCAAGCATGGCAGAAATCTTATCGAAGCATTCTTGATATTCTGCTTCAGCATCAGATGCAATGGTAATTCCTCCACCAGCCCACATTGAAAGTTGATCTTGATATTTCTGAATACTACGAATCAAGATATTCCAACAACCTGTTCCATCAAAATTGAAATAACCAAGACTTCCACAGTAAGCACCGCGTGGCGCTCCTTCAAGTTCTTCAATAATTTGCATCGCTCGAATTTTGGGTGCACCAGTAATTGAACCACCAGGAAGTGCCGATAAAAGCATTTCCATAGGATGAATGTCTTGTTTTAATGTTGCTGTAATTTCGCTCACCATATGATGAACTTGGTTGAAGCTCTCAATTTCAAATAATTTAGTGGTTTGAACAGAACCAGTTTCTGCGTACAGACTCAAATCATTTCTGAGTAAATCAACGATCATGACATTTTCAGCTTGATCTTTCTGTGACTGACTTAACTTCTCTTTAGAAAGTTGATCCGCTGCTGGATCGTCAAAACGCGGCATAGTCCCCTTAATTGGACGGGTTTTTATCTGTCTATCATTTTGAAATTCTATGAATAATTCTGGAGAACAGCTTAGTAGCTCAAATTCATCAACTTTCAAATAACCTGAGTAGGGTGCATGCGTTAGTTCCCAAAGTTTTTCAGCTTGACTCAGTAATGAACCACTCGCTTGAGCAATGAACTCTTGTGTAAGATTAATCTGATAACAATCTCCAGCCTTAATGTATTCTTGGACTTGATTGAAAGCATTTAAATATTGTTGTTTAGACCAGCGGGGGTGACATTTTTCACTTAACGAGAGTACGTCAATATCTGCGTCTTGATGAATTAAATGAGATATATATTGGAAAATTTCTTCTACATTATCATCATGACTATAAAAATGCCAAGCTTGATCGTGGAACTTTAAAAAAGTTGAATATTGACCTAAAAAAAAGCTCGGTTGAGGATGAGATTTAATATTTACAGATAAATTTGCACTATAGTCATAACCCAAAAAGCCAATATATCCACCTTGAAATCCTTGATTGGTATGATGTCTGAGAAGCGGCTTATTATCGAAAGTGGAAAATTCTAAAATTGATGTTGGGTTCATTTTTTGTGAATAGTGATTAAAATTTTCACGATAAAATTCTTGAATATCAGAGCTTTGATTAACTAAAAATCTATTTGGTAAAAATGCAATAACAGGACGGTTTTGATCAAGCAAATAAACTAAACCAGTCAATTCTTTAAGTCGAGTGATAAGGTCGAATGCTGAAATATGCTGGGTTTCAAGTTTTTGCTGAAAAAGAGACATAAATTGACAGGAGTTGAAGCTATTTATTGAAAGGTAAATTGTACTACAGCTTCAAAAATCTAGTTATCTTTAACACAAGTTGATTTCACAAATAAGAGATTTCTAGTCTTGAAAAAGATGGTTTGAATACTTGTTAGCATAAAAAATAAATTAAGTGTTTTTGTTAACAATTAGCATCAAGCCTTAGTGTTCAGATAAATGGGAAGTAAATAGAAAAACAAACATGTTTTTGAAAATTTGGTCTGAAAAATATCAAATAAGTTCAAATAGTTGTTTTCTCAATCTTGATACACATACTGCGTTTAATTTTTATGCCGTTTATCGGGTTGTTTATAAAAAGGAGTTAACAGGAGTTGAACATAAAATAACAAACAGGTAATTTAGTACTTGCTAAGCGAACTACTCAAGGATTGGAAGTTCAAGTTGTCATTTAAGAATAAAACAACAGTGGACAGTTTAGAGTAGTGTAAGTCAAAAAATAAATGCTCTTGGGAGAGTGCTCAATGAAAATGTTTACTAAACTAGCTTTAGTTTCTTCAATGGCGATTAGCGCAAATGCAATGGCTATGCAAGCGATGGATGATGCTGCTCTTAGCTCTGCAACAGGTCAAGATGGTATCAATATCGGTATTGGTGCTGGTCTAAATGGTGATTTGGCAACATTTATGGGTAGTGACCCTGCTACGACTAAAGGTATCTTAGTTACTGATCTATATGTTCATGATAATGGTGGTTTATCAAATACTGCTACTTTTAATGGTGTAAACTTAGGCGGTACTGATACTTCTGGTGCAATCCATATTGCTGGTTTAGGTCTTCAAGCTACGAGTGGTGCAGATAACTTTGATGGTTCTGCTTCTACTAACTTGATTAATTTAAGTATTGATACTGATGCTGGCGATGCTGGTGCTGGTGGTGCATTCTTAAATGTTGGTGCAAATGTTGCTGCTCTTAGAGTTAAAGTTGGTGCGATCAGTGTTGGGGCTTCAGGTCTTACAAATGGTGCAACAGCAACAACAGGTCCAACTTTAGATAGTTCTGTAGCAGATGTTCGTCGTGGTACAACAGGTACTGAAAATGAAATCCTTACAGGTTTAACTTTGGATATGGGTAAAGTGGCTGCTAACGTTCAGTTAGGTGCTACACCGCAAGGCGCAATGGTTCTAGTTAAATCTTCTTTAAGTGGTCTTGATATTACTGATCTAGGTATCAAAGATGCTGCTGCTGGTGGTCAAATCTACCTTGATGGTATCCATGTTCGTGGTGCTGGTGGTACAGCGATTGATGTTGATTTAGGCATCAAAGTTAAGTCTACTGGCCTTGAAATCACAAACAATAGTGTTGCTGGTAATGATGTCTACGTGAAAGGTGTTCATTTAGGTGCTCAAGCTAACGCTTCAATTGGTGATGTGGAAGTTCAAGGTCTTAAACTTGGTGCAACTACTATTACAATTTCTGGTCACTAATTTATTTAGTTATCATGCAAAAAAAGCGCATATTGCGCTTTTTTTGTTTTTTAGCGTGAAAATGAAGAATAATATTTGTACTAGATACTTTTTTGTAAAACCATTCACAAGAACTTGGTAAAACATGTCTGAATTATAATAATTGATAACATTTCGTCAAAAAAAACTAAAAAAATGCTGTTTTTTTTTATAAAAAAAGGTATCTTCAACAGACATGGACGTGGTGTCTTGAACACTGAGAATAAAATGAATAAGGCAAGAAATGCCGCTGTTAAGAAAAGAGACGTATGTTAGAGATAGCTCTAGGCTCTGCACTGATGTATTACTTTACAACGCAAGCCTTCGAAATAGAAAAAAAGCCTGATGGGACTGTGTATTACACAGAAACTTTAGATTCTAGAAATCCTTCGTTTGCACGAAATCATCGTGAAGCTGTTGTTATTAAGCCAGCAGTGGAAGATCAATTTCGTGGCATTGTACGTCAAGCCTATGACTATAGTTGCGGTTCTGCAGCTTTAACGACGCTATTAAATGGCTATGGTGGATTAAAACTGACAGAGCAACAAACCATGAGTGGGTTATTGCAATATGGTGAATACCAGCGAATTATCGAGCGTCGGAGTTTCTCTTTATTAGATATGAAGCGGTTTGTTTCTGCTTTGGGATTAAATAGTGGTGGATACCGTGGGGAGTTTTCTGATTTAACAGCCTTAAAACAACCAGCGATTGTGCCGATTACCTATGCTGGTTTTAAGCATTTTGTAGTATATAAGGCGTATAAAGATGGCAGAGTATATGTTGCAGACCCATCTTTAGGAAATATCAGCTTTGATGAATCTCGATTTAAAGAGGTTTGGGATAATAATACTTTATTTATTATAGACATACCTGAACAATATCGTAAAAACTTCTTAGCGTTGCAGGATGCGGATATGCGACATGTTGATGATGCTACAATTAATCGATACGCATTAGCTGAAATTCAATTCCCTACACAAAAATTTGAAAAAATTGCGGATAAAGCTTCGACTATGCGTAGAGTGTTGGATGCTGATCCTAATTCTGAAAACTACAACAAGCCAATTACGACCTTTATGCGGATGTACTACAAGCGTAAATAACCAATAGATTTTAGTAAATAAAATGAATCAGTAGGAAGTCATAATGAATAATCAATGGATGAATATGAGTGTGTTAGCACTAAGTTTAAGTGCGATCACAACAGCTCTTTACGCAGAAGAACAGCCGCAAGTTCAAGTTGATCAGCAGGAACAGGTTCAAGCTGCTGAGTCTACAGAAAACGCCGCACAAGAAACTCAAAAATCTGATGATAATACATCAGCTGAGAATGGTGTAAATCAAGCTGCGACTGCTTTACAGAAAAAAGATGGGGATGCAACAGGTGAAACAAACTTGCAAGAAGTATTCACCTCTAATGAAAGGCAGTATTCATTAATTAAAAAAGGCGTAATTTCATCTTATTATGATATTGATTATACGTATTATCGTGATAGCCGTTTAGATTTAGCTACAAGTGATAGTACAAGTTCTTTAGCGCGTTTACGGGTTGAAGAGGATGCAAACCATACCTTAACGAACTCTTTTACTGTCCAGTATGGTGTTTTAGATAATGTTACGTTATCTGCAACGCTCCCTTTTATGGCTAAAAAAGATTTATTGCAAGATAAAACAGCTGCTGGCTTAGGTGATATTTCTTTTGGTGCACGTTGGGAGCCATTTCCACTAAAACAAGGTCGTTTACCTTTAGTATTATTCGGTAGTTTGTCTACGAAGACTGGTGATAGCCCTTATGAAATTGGTCTAGATGAGTTATCGACAGGTAAAGGATATTATTCTGTAGGTGTTGGGGCAAGTACGCGTAAGTATATTGATCCTGTTGTATTATTTACCTCAGTATCTGCTAATTACGGACTTAAAGAATCTGGTTTAAATCAAATACGTGGCGGTGGTGAGGATGGTCCTCGTATCTTGGATAGTTTTGATCCAGGCCTAAGTGGTGGCTTTTCATTTGGTTTCGCATACTCCTTTAACTATGACGTATCTTTAACGATGTCATATCAACAGAGTTTTAATACTGGCGCAAAATTCTATTTCAAAAACGATGAAAGTTACAAGTCTGCCGACCAAAGTAGTGCAATGCTTTCTTTTGCTCTAGGGGTCAGGGTTTCTCCAGAAACTATTGTAAATGGCACAGTGGGAATAGGTCTAACAGAAGATGCTCCAGATGTATCTTTAGGATTGTCATTCCCGTTAGATATTATAGGTTTTGGCAAAAAAATACGTTAAGGAGATATAATGGTGAAATATCCTAAGTTATGTCCTTTAACACTAGGTATTTTAGTTGCAGGACTTTCAAATATTGCAAATGCTCAACTTGGGCAAGATTTATCTGTTGATTTACGTTCACTAGCTTTGGGTAATGCTGTTACAGCTGATCCACCTGGAATCAGTGCTGTGCACTTTAACCCTGCTGCGTTAACGAAGATCGATGGTTTACAAACAGATGTACAGGGTATTCTCGCTAACTTTGCCATTAAAAGAGATTATGCAGCCCCAGCAGGTTATAATGTTTTTGGATATTCTGATGATCCATTAGTCTGTAATGATGGACCTGAAGTTGAAACAGGGATTTGTACAGATTTTAAAGGCACAGTCTCAGGTGACGTTGAATACGCCAGTATTTATGTACCTATACTAAAGAAGATTGTCGACTTAGGGCCTAATTCTCCTTTAGTCGCACCAACAGCAGGTATTGCTTATAAGCCGCCTGGTTCCAAAGTAACTTATGCTACCGCTGCTTACGCGCCCTTAGTAGCAGGTTTTGGTGCTGAGGATGGTAATCCTAGTAATTATATGGGGCAGCAAGTCGCTCTAGAGCGTATTACCTACTTATCTCCTTCATTTGGTTATCAAGTTAACGATCATTTATCTATTGGTGCATCATTTGGTATGTCATATCAAGCGATCGCTATGAAAACTGATTTACGTTTCCCTAATGAAATGATTGGGGTATTGCGTATGGTTGATGAGGTAGTCTGCGGACCATTCAAAAATAATGGTGATATCATTACAGATTTACTTCTTTTTGGTATTTGTAATACTCAAGAAGGGATGAACCCATTTAATAAAATGGGGTCATTGGACGTTTCATTGGAACAATCATTAAGTCCTAGTTATAACTTGGGACTACTTTGGGAACCAACTGATGATTTTAGCTTTGGTATGGTTTATCAAAGTGAAGCAAAAATGCGGTTACGAGGCAAGTATTTAATTGATAATGCTAGGGCTCCTCAACAATTAGTAGCAGGTCTTAATTCATCTGCTACGGGTCAAATTCTAGCTGCTATTTTAGGGCTGCCAGGCTATGTACCTGATGTAGAGTCTGGTTTAGTTGCGATGGATTTCAAATATCCGCAACATTTTAAAGCTGGTATAAAGTATAAAATTTTCCCTGATTTACAAATGAATTTTGATGTTGGTTGGACTGACTTCTCAGCATGGGATAAATTCAAGTTCGAATTTGATAGACAAATTTCATTACTAAAAGTTGCAAAATTATTATCTAATGATGTGACTGATCGTTCATTAGCTTTACCTTTAAAGTTTCAGTCGTCTTGGCGTTGGGGGATTGGGTTTGAGTATTCTGCTACAGATCGTTTGAAATTAAGGATTGGCTATGAACCACGTACAAGCTCTATTCCTGATGATAAGCGAAATACGATGGTACCAATTAATAACGCTCAGTTATTCGGTTTAGGTCTTGGTTATCGTTTTGATCAAGATACTGATTTAGATTTATCTATCGGGTTTTTACGTAGCCGTGATGATATTCCAGCCAACACAAGTAGTCTTTCAAATAAAACAGGGGTAGATAATATTTTATTAAACCCTTATGCAGGACTGAATGTTAAAACCAATACCAAAGTCACTTTACTTGGTATCAACTATAGAACTAGATGGTAATGCAAAAGCAAAGAAAGCAACGATCAAAACTTACTATGCTGATTATGTCTTTAGGCTTAGTGAGCGGATCGAATTTATATGCAGATGGTTTTTACACAATCATTGGTCCAGACGGTCGGCCAATGATTGTGCCAAAGAAAGAACAAGTAAAAGTTCAGAATCAATCTGTGAATGATCAAGCATTAAAATCAGCTCCAGTTAAGCAAATCTCTCCAAAGAAAGATGAGCCTGTTGTAAAAGAGCGAGTGATTGTTACAACTACTCAGCCAGTATACGATAAAGCACCTTTGGAACAAAAAGATGTAAGCCAATCAAAAAAATCTCGGATTGAGGAAAAGCATCAAGAAAAGGTTGTAGATATTCCTTCAGATCAAAGTGAAAAAACTTCAAACCGAATGAATTCTCAAAATAAAAATATTGAGGTTTTTGTTGAACCCCAAAAAAACTTTCAAAGCAATGATATTAAGATACCTATAAACACTTCTAAAATATCAACTGAATTACAAGATGAGCAAGAACCATTTACTGATATTGATGGTGTGAAATATGTAAATAATGAGTTTCTAGAAGATCAGGAATTTAATCTAGAAGGCAAAAAACGTTTTTATACAATGCCTGATGGCAGTGGTAGGCTTGAAACCATTGAGCGTAAGAAAGGTGTCAATCGTTCTATGCTTGATCGAATTATGAATCGATCATTAGAGTCAAATAAACCAATTACATTAGCAGAAAGTTACGTGCGTTTATCAGAACAAGATTTAGCACTCGCATTTGAGAATGATCGTTGCTTTATTGAGGGTTATTCTAAGTCTATTAAAAAGTTGACTCCGAAAAAAGAAGTTGGTGTTTGGCCAAGAAAACCGCTTAAAGAAAAATTTGAATATGAAGTAATTGAGTTGGATAGTTCGATTAGATATCTACAAATCGATTCATTTGCTTCTAGTAATGAGCATCCAACTTATTATTGGCCTTTGGTTGTCTTCTTAAATGAGAAGGGATGTATTAATGAAGGTGTGAGTGGCTTTAAGAATGCTACTGTCAATACATCTTTATTTAAGCATGCAGCAATTCAAGGAACACTTCGTATACCATCAAATACTCGCTATTTAATGATGACACCGTTGGCCTCAGCTGTTGATGTACCTGAAAAAGAACTTTCGAATCAAGGACAGATAAATCTCTCTGTTTTACAGTAACTATTAGGATGAGTTTTGTATGAATAAGAAAATAATATTACCTTTCGCTTTATCTACATTTGCGGCTCTCTTAACTGGTTGTGGTGGTGAAAGTGCGAAAATAAATGAAGATCCAACACAAGGGGTTGATGGTGTTACGTCAAATACAAGTTGTAATACTACAGATTCTGAGTGTTTACAATTCGTCTTTGATTATCCTGCTGCAGGTATTAACTTTGATTGTAGTACGGATAGATACAACCATTTCGCGACTAAGTTAGAAGGAAATATCGTCACTGGTGCTTGTAAGTTAGGAGATGAGGCAACTTTCTATATACAGGGAACAGATGCCCGTAGAATCAGTCTTGGTAAAATAAAGCTTGATACGATTGCTAAACTAAAAACGACAACTGCGCCTCATATTCGTGTTATTGATTTTGCGATGGCATTAACGGAAAAATCACCGAGTTCGCTTAACGCAAATGATGAAACCATTCGTGTTGCTATGGCGATTGTTAAAATTTTGCAAAGCATGGGGATTGAACGAAATGATAATATTGCTGGTGAATTACAACCAACGGAATTTACAGAAGAGAAGAAAGATCAATTAAATATTTTAGCAAAAGATATTGGTGTAAATGAGCTGTTATCTGGTGAATATGTATCTATTCTTCAACCGTGGTTAGATGTAAGTAAAGTTTCTGATGATCAAGCATTTAATATGGTTGTTCAGTTGTTAAATTTAGTAAATACAGGTATTTGGCAAGCTGAATTGCCTACCTATAAAGCAGGTGGAGAAAGCACGTCTTCTGATAATAATCTTAGACCTGATGGCTTCTTCGGTTGTAATAAGACGCCAAGCACAAAATGTATTGAGGCGGCAAGTGATTTGTTACATTCTATGGGAAGTTTCTTTCTTTTGTCAGATCGCCAAGGTTATACCATTGGGAATGGTCAACAATGGAAAGGGCCTGCAACCACTTCTGATAATATTGTTGTTGCTCCAATTGCTCTAATTACAAAAGTTAAACCTGCTAAGCTTCAAATAGATGCCCAAAGTAGCTGGTTAAATCCAATTACTCAACAAATAAATACAACTACTCCGTTACGGTTGAAATTAACAGAAAATAATCCGGCAGAGGACTTGTTAATCAATCAAGGGAAGTTGATGAATAGAAATACCATTGCGGGTACGGAAAACATTTATCGACAATTAATTAAAGCAAAAGATAGTGATGTGATTGATACATCTCATTTAGGAACTTGGAAGCAAACTATCGCCAGTACAAATTACAATGGTACTGTTGATATTGTTAAAGTAAATCCATCGAGCTATTTGTCAAAAGATATTTTTAGAACAGAAAAGAATGTTGCTTCTCAGCAAAATTATATTTTTCCACTTTATGCAACTTTGACTTTTAACTTTTCGACTGAGGCTAAATTATCACCTGTGAGTTTGGGAGTCGTCATTGATGAAAATGGTGATATTCGTTCTGATATTAAAGCAGATTCAACGTCAACAGATATGAGTGGTGTTTGCGGAACGGTAAAATCTATTAATGCCGATGGAACAATCACAGATAATAATGATCAAGTACAATATCGTATTGGTACAACAGGTGCTACATTATTTTCTACCAATGATAAGTCGATTTCTGTAAGAATGTTATTTTCTAATCCGAAATTTGGACTTATTGATGGTGCTTCTTTTGGATTAAATCTAACATCAGGCACTGGTGCAAAAATTAATATACATAATCTTTTAAGTGGTCAAGTTACGGGTATTAATTTGACAAACTTCTCAAATAACACGGTTGTTTGGTCAAATACTTACGCATACTATACTGATGTATATAATCGCCTTTATGATGATTTGAAAACTGAAGATAAAAACAAGTATGTTGCTCCGACAGATGCAGAGCGTGAGTTGGCGAAACGTTTTTCTGGAACAGTGAGTATTAAAATTGCTGATCAGAATATTCCTGCATGTAAAGCGATTAAAACAAAGTCTTAATTTTTTACTCAATAAAAAAGACCGCATCAAGCGGTCTTTTTTATTTATCCAGTATGATCAAGTCGTGTTCCAATGGTTTCTAAATGAGCTGGAAATAGTCCATCTTTACGATCTGCAAAGTAATGTTTCAATGTTTGCTCTACACTTGGAAATGCAAGCTCAGTCCAAGGAATTTCATCTTCTTCAAAAAGGCGACATTCGAGGCTTTCTTCACCTGCACCAAATATGCCTTCTTTAATTTTTGCTTTAAATAAAACGTAAATTTGTCCAATACGAGGAATATTATACGTACAATAAAGTTGTTCAATTTCGACTTCAGCTTCGGCTTCTTCTCTTGTTTCTCTCGCAGCACCTTGCTCCATGGTTTCGAACAGTTCCATATAGCCAGCAGGTAAAGTCCACAACCCATAACGTGGCTCGATTGCTCTGCGGCAAAGTAAAACCTTATCATCCCAAAGTGCCAGCGCACCGCAAATAACCTTCGGATTCTCATAATGGATATTGCCGCAGTTGGTGCAAATAAGTCGGGTTTTATGATCACCTAATGGGATTTTTGCTTCAGTTTCATGTCCACACGCAACGCAAAAGCTCATAATTATCATCAGCGACAGAGATAACTCAGCATAACTGAATTTTGCTGACTTCGCATCATGATCTATGATTGTGATTCAAATTTCAGCTATGATGTTTAATTAAGGGAAATAGAAAAAGAGTGATGCTTAATATGGATGAACAATCGTTAATCGAACTTTTACAACAACGGTTGCGTTTTTCCAAACGAATCCAACAAGCAGATGCTGCAGTTTTAATTGCAATTACACAAGAACACAAACCAAAAGTTTTACTTACACGTCGTTCTATTCATCTATCACAACATGCAGGAGAGGTATCATTTCCAGGTGGGAAGCGAGATCCAAGTGATACCAGTAACATTGTGGTCGCTTTGCGTGAAGCACAAGAGGAAACAGCCTTAAATCCTTTTGATGTGAAGCTTTTAGGTGATTTACCTATTCAACGTGCGCGTAGTGGACTTTCTGTTAAACCGATTGTTGGATTGATACCAGCTCAAGTTGACTTGATTGCTCAGCCAACCGAAATAGATCGGATATTTTTTGTCCCTTTGCAAGAGCTGATTGATGCACCGCCATTACCTTATGAAGTACGACTTGCTCGTCAATCGATTTATTTTCCGAGTATGCAAGTTGAAAGTGAAATTGTTTGGGGCTTAACTGCACGGATGTTAGTGTCTTTATTTCAGTATGGGCTGGGGTATCAGAAAAAATGGCCTTTTTTGGTCAATCCTCCTAATTTTGGTTTACCTAAGTTTTAAATGTTTTATTTAGATATAGAGTTATTGACATGATGTATAAATACAAAGGATTGAGTCCTAAAGCTTTACATGAACCATGGGATGGATGGGTTGCACCTACCGCAACGGTTATTGGGCAAGCTGAACTGGGTCGTCAAGTGAGTATTTGGTTTGGTGCAGTAGTCCGTGCAGATAATTGTGTGATTCGTATTGGCGACTTTTCTAATATTCAAGAAAATGCTGTTTTACATACAGACGCAGGTATTGAGCTCAATATTGGTGAATATGTTACTGTTGGCCATAAAGTGATGTTACATGGTTGTACGATTGGGGATAATTCACTTATTGGGATGAATGCCGTTATTTTGAATAATGCGGTCATTGGAAAGAACTGTATTATTGGCGCAAACGCTTTAATTCCTGAGGGGAAGGTGATTCCGGATAATTCTGTGGTTATGGGATCACCAGGTAAAGTTGTTAAAACTTTAGATGAACAAGGTGCTGCAAGATTGCGTTTGAGTGCTTTGCATTATGCTGAACACTACAAAAACTTCTTAGAGTTAGAAGCATTTAGCTTCTAACTAGCTGTCTCATAAAAGATGTTCGGATTGCCAAGTCTGTACTTGGCTTTTTTGTATCTATAAAAACAGAACAACTCGCCTATCAGCTTTGAGTGGAGTATGATACTCGACGATTTTTCTCTCTTTTAGTTAAGGTTTTTGCATGAAGTTGCTTGCATTGGAATCTGCAAATGAGCAGTGTTCTGTTTCATTAATTAATGATTCTCAAGAACTCTATTTTCAGTTAGATGAGCGAGCAAAAGCCCAAACGCAAACGATATTACCTTTAATCGAACAAGCATTGTTACAGACAGCGACTCAACTCGCAGATTTAACAGCAATTGCTTTTAGCCGTGGTCCAGGTTCATTTAGCGGTGTGCGAATTAATGCTGCTGTGACACAAGCCTTAGCATGGTCACAAGACCTACCTGTGATACCAGTTTCAAGTTTACAAGCCTTGGCACAAGCGGCATATCGTTTAACAGGTTTGCAGCAGGTAACGGCAGTTTTAGATGCGCGAATGCAAGAAGTTTATATCGCTAACTTTTGCATGGATGAACATGGCATCATGCAGGCTGTAGATGAAGAAAAATTATTAAATTATGAACAAGCGACTGCTTACTGCAAGTATAAACCAGTTGGATCTGGTTCAGAATTAATTAAGCCTGAGTACATAGACTCTCCAAATATTTCCACTCAAATATCATCTGTAATAAAAATTCAGGCAACAGCCCAAGATATTGCGACGATTGCACGTGTGCGCGCAGTTAAAAAAGATTGGGTAGATGCGGAGCATGCTTTGCCAGTTTATTTGCGTGATGATGCGTGGAAAAAAATTCCAGAACAAGGTAAGTCAAATTAAGGTTAACTATGGATCTTTTATTGCTTTTTAAAGCAGCGATTATGGGATTGGTTGAAGGGATTACAGAATTTCTTCCAATTTCAAGTACAGGGCATTTGATTTTAGCTGGACAACTTCTCGATTTTTGGACAGTAGAAAAACGAGATATGTTTGCTGTAGCTGTACAGATTGGTGCAATTGCTGCGGTTATTTATGAGTACTGGGGAAAGCTTTGGGGGGCTTTGATTGGTGCATTAAAAGGGCAGGAGCAAGGTCGTCGTTTAAGTCTGAATTTAATCATTGCATCGATTCCAATTGTGATCATTGGTTTGACTTTCGGTGATGTGGTCAAGGCATATTTATTTAATGCGATTACAGTTGCAATCGCTTTGATTGTGGGTGGTTTTATTATTCTGTGGGCTGAACGCCGTCAGCATCAGATTGTAACTCAAGAAGTCGATGATCTAACCTTTAAACAAGCAACCTTGATTGGTTTGATTCAATGTTTAGCTTTGTTTCCAGGAACATCTCGTTCTGGCTCAACGATTATTGGATCGTTGTTTTTGGGCGTTTCGCGTAAAGCGGCAGCTGAGTTCTCATTCTTCTTGGGTATTCCTGTGCTGATGGGTGCTGGTTTGCTCGACATGTATAAGATGCGTCATGAGCTACATAGCAATGACATGCTGGTGTTAGCAGTCGGTATTATTGTTGCCTTTATTTCGGCGCTAATCGTGATTCGTGCGTTGATTCGTTATGTGTCGAAGCATGACTTTACTGCATTTGCCTATTATCGAATCATTTTTGGTTTATTTATTCTAGCGACTTGGTGGACTGGTTGGGTGCATTGGTAATGCAAATGATTTGTCGATATCAAGCTGAATATGAAGCACAGTTTCAGCAACTACAGGCTCGTTTTACAGAGTTAAATGTTCAGCTTGAAGGACAAACTGTCGAGAAAATTAACGCTAGGTTTTTACGTCTTAACCCAGAAATGACTTTGGTATTGGATAGCGATGGTTTAAGCCTTGCAGCCAATGGAATGAAAATGCAACCTGATTGGCGCGCAGAAATTCCTAGATTAAAACGTGCAACTTTAAAATCAGAAATGATCGCAAGAGCATGTCAGTTAGGGGAAAAGCCGACATTAATTGATGCTACCGCTGGATTGGGCCATGATAGTTTGTTGATGGCCCATCTTGGGGCTGAAGTTCAGTTAGTCGAGCGCCATCCAATTTTGTTTGTTTTATTGGAATATAGCAAAGTTCAGGCTGAACAAGATTCTTTCTTGCAATCCACAGTGCAACGAATTCAGCTTATTTTTGCAGACTCTAATCGCTATCTAAGTCAATTGATCGAGCAAAATGAACAAGTGGATGTCGTTTATTTAGATCCAATGTTTCCTCAGCGTGATCAAAACCAACAAGCGGTTAAGAAGCAAGCACAGGTCAAAAAACAAATGCAGCTATTGCATATGTTACTTCCCGAAGATGGGGAAATGGATTTGGGAGATCAGTTACTTGATTTAGCTAAGCAAATGGCAAAAAGAGTAATTGTTAAGCGCCCACGGCATGCAGTTTATTTGGCTGAGCAAACACCTGATCATCAGTGGTTAGGAGACGCTTGTCGTTTTGATGCATATTTTCCAAAAGGTTAAATCTGAAATCGCACGCAAGTGATTGTTTAGCTTAGGTCAATGCTCGGTAAAGATTTGTGATATAGTGCAAAAGCATGATTGCTAAAAAATTCTTGTCAAGTTTACACTAGTGCAGCGCATAGCATGTTTTTGGAAAAATGATGTTCATTCTGTAACGTTTGGCATATTTTCAGTTTAGGCTTGAAAAGAGAAACTCCCGAAGAATTTTATGATAGACCTCAAACCCTCCATTAATATCTGGCATGATTTTAAAAGTAACCAAATTGCTGGAATGTGGTTGTTTCTAGGGTCTCGTCGTTCCTTACAAGTGGTTCATCCTTCGATTACCCAGCTGATTTTGTGGGGTATTTTGGGAGGCTGTACTAACTCACTTTATAGTTGGTTGGTTGCAGGACAAATGGGAGACTTTAACTCCCAAGGTCTGATAGGTTATGCGCTTTGGCCTTTTATTGCTTTGATTGTTGGGATTTTCTTATCTCAACGTATGAACCAGCCAAGATTGATGCTTGTACCTGCATTGTTATGGTTGGTCCTCGATACAAATATTCTCTTACTACAATGTTTGATCCAGTATTTAGGATCGAATGGTTACCTCAATTTTATCCCTGATAGCATCTACAATGGTTTTCTACCACCACTTTTTGTCGGATTATTTGTTTGGCAAAGTTTAGCTGTTATTTGGGTTTTTTCCCGTGCTTTGAATTGGCCTTGGTGGGAGCGTGCTTTAGTCTTTGTCGCAACGATCGCAACCATGGTGGTTTGGCAGCTCTCGGTAAAAGACCAGCCAATTTGGAAGGTAGAAGAAACACCACCAACATTTGCAGAAGATGCTTTTTATGCACAAAGCTATTTGCTCGATAAAGCATTAGATCAAGTTCAATATGGCGATATTGCACAAAGCCATTGGTATTTCCTTGGTGTCGCGGGTGATAGTTATGTGGATGTATTTAAGTCTGAAATTGAGCGTATAAGAGAGCAATTTGATACGCGTTTTGGAACGTTTGGTCGTTCTATCATGTTGATCAATAATCCTGCGACTCGTTTGGAAGTGCCAATTGCTTCAAAAACCAGTATAGAACTGGCGTTACGACGTATTGGTCAGCAGATGAATCGAGACAGTGATGTTTTATTTCTCTATATGACATCACATGGTGAGCGAAATCATTTTGAAATTGAAAATGCTCCGCTAAATCTCGGTCAGGTTGATCCGAAATGGCTACGGGAGGCGCTAGATAAGTCTGGTATTCGGTGGCGTGTTATTGTGATCTCTGCATGTTATTCGGGAAGTTTCATTCCTGCATTACAGTCGCCTGAAACTTTGATTATTACAGCTTCTGCAGCAGATAAGACGTCTTTTGGTTGTAATAATGAAGCGGATTATACCTATTTTGGTCGTGCTTTCTTTGATTTAGCAATGCGTGAACAGTCTTCAATGAAAACAGCATTCGATCAAGCAAAGCAGACGGTCACTAAATGGGAAACATCACAAGGTTTTGAGCCTTCAGAACCACAATGGTCAATCGGACGAAATATGGAGTTGATGTTGCCACAACTTGAGCCATATTTATTTCCACAACAAAATATGACAACAACAGATATTACAAAACCACAGGATAATGAGCATGCAACTACTGCAAAAAAATCGTTGTTTTGAGGGAGAACAACGAATTTATCAAATTGACTCTCAGCATCTTAAAGGGGCAAGTAAAGTTGGTGTTTATTTACCACCTACTGCTTTAGAAGGAAAACCATGTTCAGCATTGTTTTATCTTGCAGGTTTGACTTGTACAGAGGAAACATTTGCAATCAAAGCACATGCGCAGCGTATGGCTGCTCGTCTTAGTCTTATTTTGATTACCCCTGATACTTCTCCGCGTGGTGAAAATGTTGCGCAAGGTGATCATTGGGATATCGGGCAGGGTGCTGGTTTCTATATTAATGCGACTCAACAACCTTGGGCTGAACATTATCAAATGGAGTCTTATATTGTTGATGAGCTATATGCTCATGTCTTGCAAGAGCTCCCAGTCATTGAAAATCAAATCGGGATTTTTGGTCATTCGATGGGTGGTCATGGCGCATTAACGTTAGCATTTAAATATCCTGAACAATTTAAATCTGTATCTGCTTTTGCTCCAATCTGTGCACCGAGTATTTGTCCTTGGGGGGAGAAAGCATTTGGTCAGTATTTAGGTAATAATCAGCAGCAATGGTTGGCGCATGATGCATTGGCATTAGTTCAACAGAAAGGCTGCATTTTTGAAGAAATTTTAATTGATCAGGGTGTCGATGATCAGTTCTATAGTCAACTTAATCCAGAAAAATTCAAGCAAGCCTGCTTAGATGCTGGTCAGCCACTCACCTTGCGTTTACACAAAGGATATGATCACGGCTATTACTTTATCCAAAGTTTTGTAGATGATCACTTGCAATTTCATGCCATTCAATTAGAAAAAGTGAATGCTTAAAAGAAAAAGAAGCTCTTATGAGCTTCTTTTTAATTGTGTGTCCATTCAACATTGAACTCTTGTTGAGCCATGCGGTTTAAATGATCAATCACGACTTGCTCTAGGTGTTGAACATCATCTTGCTGATTTTCAATCAATACACCTAGATATTGCTGTTGTGGTGTCAATGTAACGGTTGCTGTAGGCATAAAAATTTTTGAGTCAGTTTCGGTCTCAGCAACTTCGAATTTGTGCTTCCAATGATTGATAAGCCGTTTGCTAATGCGCTTACCTTCTTGAGTTGTAATCTGTGTCGTACTATTCATATCTAAACTTCATCTTCTGATTTTCACCGATTAAAAATAGCAAAATCAGTCAGGGTTAAAAACAGCATTCATGCAACGAGCTGTTGCAAGTTTGCAATGTGGTAATCGTGTCTTTGTAACAGCCCTAAAGTGAATGAATTTGCTATAATTCATTTATCATTTTTTCAAAGTTTGCCAGGTCTTCCATGTCCAAGCCTTATTTAATTGCTCCTTCTATTTTATCTGCTGATTTTGCTCGTTTAGGTGAAGATGTAGAAAAGGTTTTAGATGCAGGTGCAGACGTTGTACATTTTGATGTGATGGATAATCATTACGTACCGAATTTAACCTTTGGTGCAGGTATATGTAAGGCGCTTAAAAATTATGGTATCAAAGCACCGATTGATGTGCACTTAATGGTGTCGCCTGTTGACCGTATGATAGGTGATTTCTTGGAAGCTGGAGCTGACATTATTACTTTTCATCCAGAAGCAACAGATCATATTGATCGCTCGCTTCAGTTGATCAAGTCTGGTGGTGCAAAAGCGGGTTTAGTCTTTAACCCCGCGACACCATTACATTATCTTGACTATGTACTTGATAAAGTTGATCAAATTTTATTGATGAGTGTAAACCCTGGGTTTGGCGGTCAAAAATTTATTCCAATGACCTTAGAAAAGTTGCGTCAAGCACGTCAAATTATTGATGCAAGTGGTCGTGATATTCGTTTAGAAGTAGATGGTGGTGTCGGGCCAGCGAATATTAGGGAAATTGCTGAAGCTGGTGCAGATATGTTTGTTGCAGGATCAGCGATTTTTGGTCAACCTGATTATAAAACTGTAATTGACCAAATGCGTGCAGAGCTAGCCAAAGTTGGTGCAAAACAAATTTAGTCTCTTTATCCTATTTTCATACAAGGCTGTGGATAACTTTGTTTATAACTGGGTGGATAACCGTGTTGATAAGCAGGTGGATAAGGTGTTGTTAAATTAAACAAAATGATTTCAGTTGTTTATAATGGCAGCATATTGATGAAAAAAGGACAGTAAAATGTCCTTTTTTTGCGCGCTAAATTATTTATTTTGCTCTTATTTTACTCATTTTTTTACAAAAGTTAATTTTGAATATTTAAACAGCAGCTTTGAACTAAAATAGAGCACCAGAACCTGCGAACAACATAATGTGGATTGTGCATAACTTGAAAAGAAATTATGCTATGAGCATTAAATTGATCTGTTTATTGTGAATAAGGAACACCTCGTGCAACTTCAACCAAAGTACAAACATGTATGGTTTGTATTCCTGATGATAATTTTCATCGGGGGAGGTAGTGCGGCTGTTGCAGCAGTTCATGCCATTCAAGCTGATGAGCAAATGGAGATCATGCCACAGCAGATGCCTTGCCATGATCAAACAAAGACAGATCAACATCAGCACATGCAAATGTCTCATGTCGATGCTCAACTGATGGTGAAATGTCATGGTGAGAACATGTCAGATGATCAGCATTGTCAAGATTGTAATCAGCCATCGCATTGTCAAAATGTTAATTTAGCACTAGATCAACAGGTGCCGACTTTAACTTTGAATTCCATTTTTGAGCTAAGTCATCATAAGAATACGGACTACCACGCTCGTCATCTTGCTGGATATTGGCAAGAAATTTTACGCCCGCCTAAAGCCTAATCTGCATTTGAGTTACCTCTTTTAGATAAGAGGGGCTAGGAGAGATTGTTCTTTCCTAAAATCAATTCATACAGATTGGGAAAATAAAATGTCTGCAAAAATCTATGCTGGTGTAATTACTAGCTTCAGCTTATTGTTTGCGCCTGCCAGTTGGGCTGCGATTAAAGAATATCATTTGAATATTGATCAGGGCATGGTCAATATCACAGGGAAATCTGTCAAACGCATGACGGTGAATGGCAAATTCATTGCTCCATTACTTGAGTTTGAAGAGGGTGATGAGGCGGTTATTCATGTTCATAATCAATTAAAAGATCAAGATACCTCATTGCACTGGCATGGTCTGCTGTTACCTGGATTGATGGATGGTGTGCCTGGTTTTAATGGTTTCAAAGGGATTAAACCAAATGGTAGCTTTGAATATCGCTTTAAAGTCCGCCAAAACGGAACCTACTGGTATCACGCACACAGTAAAGGTCAAGAACAAGATGGTTTATATGGCGCTTTAGTCATTTATCCGAAAGGTAAGCAGCCTGTCGCTCAGCATGAAAAAGCAGATCGTGACTATGTGGTTATGCTTTCCGACTTTCATGAAACTGATAGTGATCAAATCATGGCGAATTTGAAAAAGTCTGCTGAATACTATCAAAATCAACGTGAAACGGTGGGTGATGTTTGGCAACAAGTCAAACAAAAAGGTTTGAAAGCAACTTGGCAAGATCGTTCGATGTGGAATCAGATGCGGATGCTCAAAACCGATTTATCGGATGTCACGGGTTATACCTTTCTAGTTAATGGAAAAACTCCGCAGCAAAACTGGACAGGTGCATTTAGTGCAGGTGAAAAAGTTCGTTTACGTTTTATTAATGCATCTGCAATGTCATTTTTTGATGTACGTATTCCGAATTTGAAAATGACGGTGGTCAGTGCAGATGGTCAACCTGTACAGCCTGTTGCTGTAGATGAGTTTCGTATAGGTGCGGCTGAAACATACGATGTAATCGTTGAGCCAAAGCAAGTACATTATCAAATTGAAGCAGAGTCGATTGATCGTAGTGGTTTTGCAATTGCATCACTACAGCGTGATACAGTCGCCCCACCAGCTCAGATTGAGATGCCAAAAGCGCGTCCACGTGCATTATTGACCATGCAAGATATGGGCATGGATCATGGTACACATGCACAGATGGATATGAAAGATATGGATCACACTGCTCATAAACCAATGAGTACTGATCATTTAGACCATACTGCAATGAAGATGTCAGACATGGATCACTCTTCTCATGATTCTATGGGGATGGGCAAAATGAATGACATGCATCAGCAACAGATGACCTCTCAGCATGAAAATGTGAAGGCTGAATCTGTTCAAGGTTGGGCAAATGCATCCACGCCAATAGGTCATAAAGCATTGCAATATGCTGATCTAAAATCATTAACACCGCAGCCTGATACACGTCCAGCAGAAAGAGAGTTGGTTATTCGTCTTGGTGGAACGATGGAACGCTATATGTGGACCATGAATGGTAAAAAGTTTAGTGATGCTGAGCCATTACAAGTGAAGTTTGGAGAGCGTATTCGACTGAAATTTATCAATGACAGCATGATGGCGCATCCGATGCATCTGCATGGCATGTTTATGCAGTTAGAAAATGGTCAAGCTGCGATTGATATGCCAAATAAACATACTGTTGTCGTTCCACCGGGACAAACGGTGACTGCATTGTTAACCGCTGATGAGTTGGGGGAATGGGCAATCCATTGTCATTTGTTGTATCACATGTCAGCAGGCATGATGAATAAACTGATTGTGGCGAATGTGGATGATTCAAAAACAGTGAATCAACCCAATGAAACAGCACCATCAGAAGGAGCACGCCATGCACATCACTAAGCAATCTCCCGAGGTGAATAAAATGCTAAAGTTGTTATTGATTGGCAGTGTTGTGTCTACATCAAGCGCAATCACCTTTGCTTATGAATCACATCAAATGACGGAAATGGATCATTCAGCTCATCAGATGACATCAATGAATAAAGCATCAGCAATAGATCATTCACAACATCAAACAATAAAGGCAGCTCCAACGGATGCCGTACATCATGCACATGATCACCGCCGTGAGCATGGTGGTCAGATTTATCAAGCCACGACTTTAGAAAATGCTTGGACTTTAGATGAGCATGGACGAGGTAGAGCGAGTACAGAGCTTAAAACATGGATTGGCTCAGATGAAAATAAGATTTTCATTAAGGCACATGTAGAAAAAGCTGAATCTGAAAAAGCAGATACAGAAACGATGGCATTATACAGCCGTAATATTGCAGACTTCTGGGATGTACAAGCAGGTGTTCGTTATCAATATATGCCTGAGCAAAGTTTAGATAAAAATCAGTGGAGCGCAGTATTTGGCTTACATGGTCTAGCGCCTTATTTCTTTGAGACAGAAGCTTATTTGTATGCTGGCCAAGATCAACGTTGGCAATTAAGTTTGGATACCACTCGAGATTTTTTATTTACGCAAAAGTTGATTGCTCAGCCATATTTGCAAGCTGATCTTGTGCTGAGTGATAAATCAAAATACGCACAGAAAACAGGTCTATCAAAGTTTCAGGCTGGCGTGCAAACACGCTATGAAATCAATAAAAAGATCATGCCATTTATTGATATTGCTTATGCATACCATAAAGGTGCTAATAAAACGCTTTGGCAGGAAGGTTCTGACAGTGAAAAAGGTTGGCTATACGGCGCAGGCTTTACGCTAAAGTTCTGATACTTTGTCTAAAATGTCACGTTTCTGAGATACTGTTAGTTTATACTAGCAGTATCTTTTTTGAGTCATTCATGGTGCATAAATGGCTTTAGAACAACAAGACAATCAAATAACAGAAAAATCAATCCAAACGGCTAAGCCAAGAGAAAAGTCTCAAGCTGTAACTTCATCCCAGTTAGAGCTGATACCAACTGATGGCAGTATGAATGTCAGTTTTTATTACATTCCACATATGAGCAGTTTGGTGGAAGTACAAAGAGTCAGGAAGGCATTGTTACCATTCTCTGATCTGTTGATTGAACATAGTATCGATTTAGATGCCCGCCATTTGGTGTTATATCATCTGCAAGAGATAGAAAATGTGACTACAGCATTGGAGTATTTGAGTTTAGGTGCTGAGTTGCAGCAAACGATGCCTCATTATGAACCTGTGGAAGTGTTTATCCAAAAGTCGGATTCATTTGATTCCATGCCACAACATGAGGGTTCTCAGTATCATTTGCTTCATGTTTTTCAGAAATTTTTTTACGCTATTTTTACGTGGTTTAGGCTCAGGATAGAAGCCTTGCAAAAGAAAAAGGAATAATGGAATGCCGAGATGGATGTATGCTGTGTTGGGTTTGGCTCTCGCTTGGTTAGTTTGGACAAAACTGATAAAACCAACGCCAGATATCAGTCAACTTACGACCCATCAAGATGTTCAAGTTGTTAATTTACAAAGTTATGAAGGTTCATTTAGAGTGCTTTCGAGAGAAGATTATAACTTTGGGCGAGAAGCTGAGTATTCTCCGATGGATATCGCTGTTGGATGGGATGATATGGCGAATCCCCAAGTCTATAAAGAAATTGATATTTCACAGAGTAACCGTTGGTATTATTGGCGTGTGGATCATGAACCTCCGATTCCATTACGGGAAATTGCAACGCATAGTGCCAATATGCATCTAGTACCCGCCGATGCTTCTGTTGCTAAACAAATGCAGAAATTAAAGAAAGATGATCTCGTGTATCTCAAAGGTTCTTTAATTGAAATTCAGGCAAAAGATGGTTGGCGTTGGAAAAGTTCTTTATCAAGAGAAGATACGGGAAATGGTGCATGTGAATTAATGCGTGTAGATAGCATTGTTTGGCAATAATACAATTGATCAATATATTTTATTTTCAGTGGGTTAGATTGTTTGGATACATAACAATTCACATATTTAAAAAGATTTGAATTACACTTTGAAGCCGAAGGGGACGACCCCTTTGATTGGTTTGATGTTGGGACGACCCAACCATTTAAAGTGTGAGTAGAAAATGGCTTGGGCGATTTTAATTTTAGCAGGTGTGTTTGAAGTCATTTGGGCATATTCGATGAAGCTATCCGAAGGCTTCACTCGTTTAACACCAAGTATTATCACGATCATTTTCATGATATTGAGTGTCGTTCTTTTGTCGATTTCCATGCGGACTTTACCTCTTGGAACAGCGTATACCATTTGGACAGGGATCGGTGCAATTGGATCGTTTATTGTGGGAATTGTGGTATTGAATGAGCCGATGACGGCAATGCGAATGATCGCAGCAGTTTTGATCGTATCGGGTTTAATGCTGATGAAATTGTCATCAAATTAATGTTCTAAGGAGAGTGTGATGCAACTGGTATATATGTACATGGATTCTCCTGTGGGTGCATTAAAACTGGTTGCGCATGATCAAGCCTTGGTTGCTGTGATGTGGGACAATGAAGATCATAAGCGTGTTCGGCTTGCTGAGTTGGTTGAAAATGTTCAGCATCCAATATTGTTAAAGGTAAAACAACAACTTGAAGAATATTTTTTAGGACAGCGTCAGCAATTTGATTTGCCATTGGATTTTCAAGGCACAGCATTTCAGCAACAGGTTTGGCAGGCACTATTGACGATTCCTTTTGGGGAAACGCGTAGTTATAAAGAGATTGCCGTTCAGTTGGGGAATCAAAAAGCAGTGCGTGCGGTGGGTGCTGCCAATGGGAAGAATCCGATTTCGATTATTGCGCCGTGTCATCGGGTGATTGGTTCGACTGGGGCGTTGGTGGGTTTTGCAGGTGGTTTGGATAAGAAGCAGATTTTATTGAGTTTGGAGCAAAGCCAAACTCTGTAATCTGTATTGTTAATACTCGATTTTCACTTCTTTTTGGAATAAGCTACCAAATCAGATATGAATAACATATTTTATGACTTGAACTGTAAATAAATTACTGAAAAGGCGGTATCTTGTCTAGCGTAATTCAATTATAGGAATAACCTTCGGTTCGAGTTACTTTGGTTTCGCCCAAAGTAACCAAAGGCATTCTCATCTACAAAACCTGTTCACTTGTGGCATTTGTTTTTATCTATCGCAGAAACGAGATATTACAGATACTACGCAGGTTGTAGATGACCTGTCCGAGTCTCATATGTAGGGTATGGTATATATTCATTTTCTTTTTCATAACAAGTTGAAAGGAAGTTTAAAAATGGCTGTTGGTGACGTAACAATGCCACTTATGCATGTGGTGCAGGGTGTAAAAATTGGCTCAACTGAGGCGTATGTGCGTTATCCAAATCGACGAGATTTAGTTATTTTTGAATTTGCTGAAGGTTCAAATGTAGCAGGGGTATTTACCCAAAGCGCATTTGCTGCTGCGCCTGTTTTACTTAGTAAGAAACATTTAACTGAGAACACGCCACGTTACTTGATCATTAATACAGGCAATGCCAATGCGGCGACTGGTGCTATAGGCTATCAAAATGCAGAAGCGACTTGTGCGAAGTTAGCTGAGTTAACTGGTGTTCAAGCCAATCAGATTTTACCTTTTTCAACAGGTGTGATTGGTGAGCAATTACCAATTGATCGTTTAGTACAAGGCATTCAACCTGCGTTAAATGATTTAAATGCTGATCGTTGGGCGGACGCTGCATCAGGCATCATGACCACAGATACCACACCAAAAGGTGCATCTGAACAGTTTGAACTGGATGGTGTGACTTATACCATGACTGGTATAAGTAAAGGGGCTGGCATGATTCGTCCGAATATGGCGACCATGTTGAGTTTTGTAGCAACAGACGCACCAATTGCGAAAGAAATGGTTGAGCAGCTATTAAAAACAACCGTTGAGCATTCATTTAATCGCATCACCATTGATGGTGATACATCGACAAATGACTCGTGTATCTTTATTGCGACAGGTCTTGCTGGCGGGGCTGAAATTCAGCATCAAGATGACGCACGTTATCAAAAAGTGCTTGAAGTGTTGGCGCGTATTATGGAACGTCTTGCACAGTTGATTGTACGTGATGGTGAGGGGGCAACAAAATTCATTACCGTACAGGTTGACGGTGGTGCAAATACGCAAGAATGTTGTGATGTGGCTTATAGTGTTGCAGAGTCTCCACTCATCAAAACGGCATTATTTGCGTCAGATCCAAACTGGGGCCGTATCGTCATGGCGATTGGAAAGGCTGGTGTACCGAATTTAGATAGCAGTAAAGTACAGGTTTGGTTAGGCGATGTGCAAATTTGCTTAGATGGTGGTGCAAATCCAGACTATACCGAAGAAGCTGGTGCCGCTGTCATGGCAGAAAAAGAAATTAGCATTCGTATCGATCTAGGTCGCGGTTCAGCAACGGATACGGTCTATACCTGTGACTTTTCTTACGACTACGTCAAAATTAATGCCGATTATCGCTCGTAAATTTGCGTTATAATAAAAGCCTCCACAGTGGGGCTTTTTTTATATTGCCTATTTGTGGACGATGTGATTGACCTCGAATGATCACCATACCCACGTTATAAGTTTGCAGTGATGCAAGCACGCAGGATAGAGAAGACGTTTTATGAATGATGCGAATTTAATTGCGAACGAAGCCAAAAATATTGTGCAAGCGCATTTAGATCGTTTGGGCGAGCCTAAGGACAATAGCCTTAGCCCAGAAGTGAAACAAGAGAAGTTTGCGCAGATCGCAGCAGAGCTCAAAAAACGAGATGCTGTACTTGTGGCGCACTATTACTGTGATCCTGATGTGCAAGAGCTTGCAGAGCTTACGGGTGGTTGTGTTTCTGACTCATTAGAGATGGCACGTTTTGGCCGTGATCATGCTGCTTCAACCCTTGTGGTTGCTGGAGTAAAGTTTATGGGCGAAACTGCAAAAATTTTATCTCCTGAGAAAACAGTATTAATGCCGACATTAGAGGCAACCTGTTCTTTGGATTTAGGCTGTCCAGTCGATGAGTTCACAGCATTTTGTGATCAACATCCAGATCATACTGTTGTAGTTTATGCAAATACCTCTGCTGCTGTAAAAGCTCGTGCAGATTGGGTGGTTACATCTAGCTGTGCTGTAGAAATCATCGAGCATTTGGATAGCTTAGGTGAGAAAATTATTTGGGCACCAGATCAACACTTAGGTCGCTATATTCAAAAGAAAACTGGCGCTGAAATGTTGCTGTGGGATGGTGCTTGTATCGTGCATGAAGAATTCCGTGCCCGTGGTATCGCACAAATGAAGGCACTTTATCCAGATGCAGCAGTTTTGGTACATCCAGAGTCACCTGAATCTGTGGTTGATATTGCTGATGCGGTGGGAAGCACCTCGCAATTGATTAAAGCAGCACAGACCTTGCCGCATAAACAAATGATTGTTGCAACTGATCGTGGCATTTTCTACAAAATGCAGCAAGCAGCGCCTGATAAAGAATTATTTGAAGCTCCAACTGCAGGTGAGGGGGCAACCTGTCGTTCATGCGCACATTGTCCGTGGATGGCAATGAACGAACTCGATGGTATTTTGCATGTACTACAACATAGTGATCAAGAAATACACGTTGATCCTGCTTTAGCTGAGCGAGCTAAATTACCATTAGATCGAATGTTGAACTTTAGTGCTTCATTAAAGCGTTAAAAAACGCCAAGGTGTTTGTTAAATATACATTTGATAAGGATTTATTACATTTTTGAAAAATAGGTGTTGACGTTCTAGGGCGTCGCGCCTAGAATGCACACCGTACCGCACGATGTGCGATACAATAAAAGCTGAGAAAAATCGGAGCATAGCACAGCCTGGTAGTGCACCTGGTTTGGGACCAGGGGGTCGTAGGTTCGAATCCTACTGCTCCGACCATTTAAAATAATGTTGCAAAACATTGTTTTAAGATCGGCGAAGTATCGCTTGATATTAATATCATCGTTATGCGCCTGTAGCTCAGTTGGATAGAGCATCCGCCTTCTAAGCGGATGGTCACAGGTTCGAATCCTGTCAGGCGCGCCATTTGGTCGCTTGGTACATAGAACTAAATGTTGATGGTGGATGTAGCTCAGTTGGTAGAGCCCCGGATTGTGATTCCGGTTGTCGCGGGTTCGAATCCCGTCATTCACCCCACAAACGGAGCATAGCACAGCCTGGTAGTGCACCTGGTTTGGGACCAGGGGGTCGTAGGTTCGAATCCTACTGCTCCGACCATCATCTTAAAGATGAGATAAATTACCGCTAAGTTAGCGGTTTTTTTATGTCTAAATTTTAATATTCTCATAGCTATATTCATTTAAAAAGTTCTATTCATACTCTTTATTTTATCTAATTTTATATTAAGGATTACTAAGTTAAATATTTGAATGATTTAATAAAAAATTATGATTAAATTTTAATTTTTAGCTATTAAATATATTTCTATCAAAAATATAAGAAAAATAGGTCGTTTGCATTTCAGCGGTTTTAAGTGATAAGTATAGGAGTAGAAAACTTTAATAAAGATTCAAACAGTTGATTTAAGCAATAAAAAGAGAGGTCACGAATGCATAATATCAGCTATGTGTTGATTAGTATTTTAGGTGGTTTAATCGTTCCTCTACAATTGGCAATGGTGAGTGCCTTTCGTAATGCCAGTGGTGCTTCACAAATACAATCAACACTTGTGCTTTATGTGGGTGGAGCGGTGGCTTCATTGATCATTGCATTGATGATTGATGGAAGCATTAAGCCGCCTTTATATCAGCAAGCCTCTTGGTGGATGTGGTTGCCTGGTCTTTTAGGTTCACTTTATATTTTATGTATGTTTCTTGCTGCTCCTAAAATTGGTGCAACCAATACCTTACTCTGGGTGTTTCTAGGTCAGATGCTGTTTGCCACACTTGTCGAGAGTACAGGCTTTCTCGGGATGCAAGTAAAAAAAGTAGATGGTTTAAAACTATTGGGACTTATGTTTATTGTGATTGGCGGTTTAATCATGATTTATAACGAATATAGAAATATGAATGCTTAAGCGCATTTTGTTAAATTTTCTCCGTAATGAGAAGGTATTTATCGGCAATAAAACTAGATCGCTTTCGGGAAGTTAAGAAGAATCTTCACCAGTTCAGATTGTTTGTGTGTTGATGTTTTTCTATAAATTGACTGTATTTGCTTCTTGATAGTATCTGCACGCACTTTATTTTTTTGTGCAATTTCTTTGGTTGAAAAACCATCTAAGAGACTTAGTGCGACTTTACACTCGGCAGGTGTAAATTTGAACACAGAGCTTAATAGTTGAATATCTACAGAGATTGAATGTTCAGGATGAAATAAAGTGAGCATCACTAGAGGGCGGATACCAAAAGCTTTTAACTCTTGCTCAGTCGCAAGTAGGCTGGCAAAGATATACAGTGTTTCACCACTTTCTGACTGTATTTTTATCCCGCCGTCTTGAAGTAATTCATTATCAAATGTTTGTTGCCTAAAAAGTGCTTCGATTTCGCGGAGATTATCTTTTAATTGCTGTTGATAAGGTTGATCTAAGTAGATTTGATTATTCTGCAGTTGAATGAGATTGGTTTTTTCTAATAGTGTTGAAACCGCAGTATTGTAATGAACCACACCTCCAGATAAGTTAAGCAATACGATCGGCTGATGCAGCTTATTTATCAATGAATAACCCACAATACTATTGGTAGAAAATTTATATAGTTGGCGTTGAGTTTTGAGGACGCGTTCCAAATGCGGAAGCAAGCGATTTAAGAACTCAATTTTTTCATTTTGCAGGGGCTGTTGTTTTTCTGATGTATGAATAATGAAGGCAATACAAAGCTGCTCATCTAATACCAATGCTTTCACGGCAACATAGCGTAAATCAAAAGGCAGTAACACTTGCTGATATAGCTTGGACTGTTCAACAAAGGCATGATCAATATGGTGATGACATTGATACCATTTATGCTGATCTTCTAAGCTAAGTTGTAAGAAATATTCCCAGCGAGGATCTGAATCAACTGGATAATGTAAATAAGCAAGATCAGATGCTACACGGTCTACATCATTTAAGCGACCGCCACCTGCACTAAAGGAAATCGCTTGATTACAGACATCTAGCGCTTGAACTTGAATATAAGTCGCATCCAAAATCTGAGTTAAACGTTGTCCAAAATGAACCCAGTTCTCAGGTGTATCTAGAATTTTATAAATTAAATCAATTAATTCATCGTAGTACTGATTTAGAGTTGATTGAGACATCTTTCTTGCTGAATCTATACATGACTTAAATGTAACTGATATGTATCAAATTAACAATATTTAACAAAAGTGGATTTTTCACTAAAAATAATTGGATGGATCTTAATGCTATTAGAATAATTTACATTTTGTTGAGATGACCAAAACGATTTTCTATGTTTTGAAGAATCGTATTTAGATTTAATAAATGAAAGCATATAAAAGTTTTGGATATTTTTGTAGATTGATGAATTATGGCAAAGGGGATGCTGCATTTAGCTATTGAGATTTTGAGTTGCAAAAGCTAATTTTAATTATTTACATCTGTTAGACAGGCGATCGTTTGTTTATAAGATATCTTAGGCATAATGCTTTAACTTTTATAAAGAAAATAACAGGGAAAGAAATGACACAAACAGCATTTGATTTTGTAGTGATTGGTGGCGGCTCAGCTGGTTGTGTACTGGCTGGGCGATTGTCTGAAAACCCAAATGTTTCAGTTTGCCTTTTGGAAGCTGGTGGTGATGGAAATAGTTGGCTGGTAAATACACCTGCCGCTGCTGTCATTAGTATTCCAACAAAAATAAATAATTGGGCTTTAGAAACAATTCCGCAAAAAGGACTAAATGGACGTAAAGGATATCAACCACGAGGTAAATGTTTGGGGGGGAGTTCAGCCATCAATGCGATGGTCTATGTTCGTGGTCATCGTGATGATTATGATCATTGGGCAGCTTTAGGCAATACAGGATGGTCCTATGATGAAGTACTGCCTTATTTTAAAAAATCTGAGCATAATGAAAGAATTAAAAATGAATATCATGGACAACATGGCCCGTTAAATGTCAGTGAGCTACGTTCAGATAATCCATACCAAAAAACCTTTATTGAGGCCGCTAAGCAGGTGGGTTATCCATTGAATGATGACTTTAATGGTGCTGAGCAAGAAGGCTTAGGTGTTTATCAAGTTACTCAAAAGAATGGTGAGCGCTGGAGTACGGCACGAGGCTACTTAGTTCCACATCTCGGTAAACGCCCAAATTTACATATTGTGACTCAAGCAAGCGTTTCAAAGATTGTGATTGAAAATGGTCGTGCTGTTGGTGTTGCATATAAACACAAAGGGCAAAGTTTAACGATTCAGGTAAATAAAGAAGTTTTATTATCTGCTGGTGCTTTTCAGTCACCGCAAATATTAATGCTTTCAGGTATTGGACCACGCCAAGAATTAGAAAAACACGGGATTCCTGTTGTTAAAGATTTAGCGGGTGTTGGTGAAAACTTGCATGACCATCCTGATTTTATTTTCGCGTATAAAACTAAGCAAATGGATGGAACCTTTGGGGTTTCGGTTGGAGGTAGCATCGATTTAGTGAAGCAAATAGGGCGTTATCGTAAAGAGCGCCGTGGATTGATCACGACCAATTATGCAGAATGCGGTGGTTTCTTAAAAAGCCGCCCTGAGCTAGATAAGCCAAATTTACAATTACACTTTGTGATTGCGGTGGTGGATAATCATGCGCGAACCATGCATACAGGGCATGGGATTTCATGCCATGTGTGTTTGTTGAATCCGCGTGCGCGGGGTTCAGTCAAACTCAGTGGTAAAAATGTCGATGATCCATTGTTGATTGACTTTAAATTCTTAGAGGATGAACAAGATCTTCAGGATATGGTTGATGGTTATAAAGTCACGCAAAAGTTAATGAATGCACCTGCTTTAAGTGAAAAAATTAAAGAAGATATGTTTACAGCCAATGTGCAGTCTGATGATGAAATTCGTGAGATTTTACGCCAACGTGTTGACACGGTGTATCACCCAGTCGGCAGTTGTAAAATGGGCGTGGATGATATGGCCGTGGTTGATCCTGAACTGAAAGTGTATGGTGTCCAAGGTTTGCGTGTGGTTGATGCGTCGATTATGCCAACTGTCGTAAATGGTAATACCAATGCGCCAACGGTGATGATTGCTGAAAAAGCGGTGGATTTGATTCGTCAAACTTGGAAGTAAACTATAATTTACTGGAGCTAAGGTAGAAATATCTTAGCTTTTTTCATTTTCAGTGTTGCTGCGAGGCGTTTCCAGCATACGCGGAAAAGTGAAGTTATAATCTTGTAGTGCATAGCGAAACAATTGAGCAGGGCGCTTGCCGACAATTTTTTGCTGTCCTGTTTCTTCAACTGCACCTGCTTCCTGCATACGCCGTCTAAATGATTTTTTTTCTAAGCTATGCCCTAAAATAATTTCATAGATTGTTTGTAATTCGGTCAAGGTAAATAATTCAGGCATGAGACTCGCAGGGAGCGCGGTATAGCGAGTTTTATTGCACAAGCGATCAAATGCTAATTTTAGTAATTTCTGATGGTCAAAGGCTAAATTAAGTTGCAAGGCTTCTGCTATAGAAATCCATTTACTTATTTCAGTAGTTGAAGTCTTTTGAATTTTAAATTGATTAAAATCAATCAGTGCAAAATAAAGTGATGTAATCGACCAACCGCGTGGATCACGATGTTGATTGCCAATGGTTTCGACTTGTTCTAGGTAAGGGGAGTGAATCCCTGTTTTTTCAAACAGTTTGCGGTGCGCCGTTGCCATTAAATCTGGATCGTTTTTTAAATCGACAAAGCCACCCGGTAATGCCCATTTGCCTTTTTCGGGAAAGTTAGAGCGCTGAATCATTAAGACCTGTAATTGACCTTTTGCCACAGAAAAAATTGCCATATCGACCGTAAACAGTGGGGTGTTGTAATCTGTTTTTTGATAGCGGGCAAGGTATTCCTGTTCGGAAGTATGGATAGTTTCCTTACTCATAGAAATATAAAGAAATCGGAATAAAGTAATATCATAGCGGAGTCTTATTGGGTTCTCATCATATTTTAGGATAAGCCACTGCGTCTTGCACTTCTCTAAAGCTTTAATCGCTTTAGTTTGTTCAGACTCGACCTACTTTTGTTTTGGCAAAAGTAGGCAAAACCATTGTCATCCGCAAAACCTGTTCACCACTTGCATCTATTTAATTCTAGTAAAGAGAATCGTGCAGATATTCTTTTAATACCATGCAGGTTGCGGATGACTTTTCCGAGTATCTAATCAATGGATGTGTTTTAATCTTAAAGAGTTTTGCTTAGACCAATCTCTCCCGAATTTGATCAAGCGAGCATTCTCTTAACAGTTGACCATTTTCAAATACTGTTTGCAGTGCACCCATATTCTCCTGTTCAAAGCTTTGTTGATCAAATAACTCAAAGCCATTATTAGTTTGTTCAACCCTTAATAAACCTTTGGCTGATTTTTTAACGCCTGAGTCGGTCACTGGGTCTTTAAATAGTTCGCGACCAACGCCGTTGACTTGACCCCAAGTGGCTTTTACGGCAAAACCAAAGGTGTCACGAGTTAAATAGTTGTAGGTATAGCTACCGATACCAAAGACTAGATTATTAGAAGCAAAGCCTTTGGCTTCTAAACCTTTTAGGATATTTTGGGCACGTTCTAGAGTAATCGAGTCACCATAGATTAAACCAACACGTTCGTTGAGTACTTTATAGCCTTGAGTTGTTTCTGTGCCGCCAAAAATTTCCCATAAACATTGCACTGCACCTTTATAAGCGGGGCTATCTAGCTCTGCATCAGGATCACCACAGATAATTTTTACGGGATCACCAGAGTCAGGGCGAAACACCACTTTGGCAAGCCCGAGGGCATTGGGTTGGCGATTTAGAATCTCTGCTTTTAATTCCATGCTAAACTCAGTAATCACACGCCAAAAATCCCAAGTATCTGAAACGATACTGACCACGCCACTAGGATAGAGTTCACAGATCAGACGTCTAAAGGTCTCGATTTCACTTTCTTCACTACCCATACACATCACACTGTGTTCTGTTGCAGGTACTGAAACGCCTACGACACCAGTGGCGTTGTAATATTCTTCTGCATAGTCAATCGAAGCGACTGAATCGGTACCGATAAAACTGGTCAAGTGCCCCACGCCTGATTGGGCTGCATCATAGATCCCACTCATCCCACGGCTACTAAAATCATGGCCTTGGACTGGAACAAAGTCTAAAGGTGCACCTGTTTTTTCTGCATATTGGATCAACAAGCGTTTGTATTCATAAGCAATTGTTGCAGTGGTGCAACTTTTCCATAATTCGGCACTGAGCACAGTTTCAATATAGTTGGTTAACCAAAAGAAATTTGGATCCGTATTGATAATGGTCAATACGGGCACTTTGATATTGACTCGGCTACCTTCTGGTAAGGCTTTAATCTTTAATGGTAAATAACCAAGATCGTGCAACGCTTCGATGTGTTCGATAGGCACAGCACCTTCACCTAGAGAATTGTCCATACGGCGTTTATAGGCCGCGACTACTTTAGCTTTAGGCTGATTAAAGAAGCCTTCATTCCAAGTTTCAATCAAAAAGTGTTTGATAAAGCCTTGCAGACCAAAGAACACAATCTTGTCATCAAAGTCAGGCAGCATTTTGGCTAAACGTGATGAACGCGGGGTAAAGTTGGCATAGACGTATTCAGTTCCCACTGGATACTGACGACGGTGGTCGGCTTTATAGAAATCAATTGCATTGAGTGGGTTAATTTTAATACTCATTTTTATCTGCCTCTTGCTTTAATCTTAATTTTGAAAATTGATGATGTTGAGTTTGCTTGCTTCTGATTGTGGTAGGCTATTGCTGGTAAAGATCTGATCGACCAAGCCATCAAATACCGCGAGACCTTTGCTAAAAATGCCATGCGTGACATACAAAATAATGTTTTGGCAGTTTAGGCTGCGTAGTTGTTTGGCAATACCAATAAAGGTTGCACCACCATCGCAAATATCATCTGTGATCACGGCTGTTTTTCCTGTCAAATCAGGGCTATCCACCGCCGTTGTTCTAATTTTGCCAGTACTTGGATCGCGTTTCTTTTCACAGTGAATCACGTCAATGGCCTGTTGGCGTTGCGGATTAATGCCGTTTGCAATCGCTTGAGTGCGTTGTGTTGCACCTGCATCAGGACAGATTAATACCGTATTGTCAGCGCTTAAAATCTGCATCAATGCTGGGCTTTGCTGGATAATTTCAATCGGTTCAATATTGATTACTTGTTGGAAGCTGGTATTTCTGCGTAACAGCTCAATCGTTACTGGGCTATGACAATCCCACACCACAATTTTCTGACGTTGCCCTGCAAATTTTTCGCTATTGCTATTCAATAACTTGGTCATTAAATCCAGTGAGAAGGCTTGACCCTGTGCACAGACACGGTCTTGACGTGCATAGGGAAAATAAGGGATTTCCACTGAAAGGTGAGTGCTTTGTTGCAGTAACACATTTTCCAGTAATAGATAATCCATCACATCTGTACTGTTATGCAGTGAAGCTTTGATTTGAGTGTTAGCCTGTAATTGATTTAGTAATTCAGGCTGTAGTTGAATATGACGTTCACCACCTGAAAACTGCAAAAACTCGATGGGAACATTCGCTTGAGCTGTCATAAGTTGGATTGTCATTTTTAATTTCTCTTTTATAGTGGCTTAAAGCCAGTAAATGTATAGTGGCATAGTGACACTATAAATGCAAGGTTTAAATTTGATTGTTTTAATAAAAATAGAGAAGTTATTTAGAAAACTAGATTTATCTACTTGAAGTTAATAGAAAAATAATTTTTAAGTACTTTTAATTAGCCAAGCTACCCTAAAATTAATTATTTGCTGACTTAATTGCTGCGATATATAGATATTTAGGTCATAGTTTTTGACAATTATCCTTGTCAGGATTGAGTGATGTATTGTTTGCTTGCCTTTGTAATAGGTCAAAGTGCTACAGTTGAACAATGGGAATAAAACAAAAAAGGAAAGCATCCTATGAAATCTCTAGTTTGTCATAATGCACAGCTACAACTTGAAGATTCACTTGAACTCATTCCGACGAAAGGACAGGTATTACTCGAGGTAGTACGTTGTGGTATCTGTGGTTCAGATTTACACATGCAACATCACTGTGATCATATGCATGATTTGGCAGCACGTGTGGGTTTCGATGGGGTTGCGAAATCCTCGGATAAATTGGTTTTCGGGCATGAGTTCTGCGGTAAAGTCTTGGATTATGGTCCAAAAACACGCCGTAAATTAAAAGCAGATACTTTAGTTTGTGCAATGCCACTCTTAAATGTTGATTCACAAGGTTATATGCCTACAGGACTTTCAGCGAGTGCATCAGGCGGATATGCAGAACAAGTCTTGGTTCAATCGAGTTTGATGTTTGAAGTTCCAAATGGTTTAGATGCCGATAGTGCAGCGTTGACTGAGCCAATGGCTGTTGCTTTGCACGCGGTACGTCGTAGTCGAATCAAGAAAAATGAGCCTGCAATCGTCATTGGCTGTGGCCCTGTTGGTTTGGGTGTGATTATTATGCTCAAAGCAGCGGGCGTTAAAACTGTCGTTGCTAGCGATTTTTCACCGAATCGACGTCGTTTGGCTGAACAGTGTGGCGCAGATATCTTGATTGACCCTAAACAACAATCTCCATTTAGCAGTTGGAAAGAGCTTGGCTTATTGGGTAACGTCTCTGAAGCAATCAATATGGGGATGGGAATTTTTGATAAAGTTCAGACCTACTCATTACCTTGGGTCAATGCGATGCGTGTGGGTGATAAGCTCGGTTTATTACCGAAACGCCCTGTAATTTTTGAGTGTGTTGGTGTGGCTGGCATCATGCAGCAAATTTTAGAAGGTGCGCCATTGTTCTCACGTATTGTCGGCGTTGGTGTCTGTATGCAAAGCGATAAAATCGAACCTGCATTAGCAATCAACAAAGAGTTGGAAATCCAATATGTACTGGGCTATACACCGCTTGAGTTTCGTGACACGCTACATATGATTGCGGAAGGTAAAGTCGATTGCTCGCCACTGATTACAGGTGTCGTTGGCTTAGAAGGGGTCGAAAATGCTTTTGATGCTTTACGTGATCCTGAACAACACGCAAAAATTTTGATTGATCCTAAAAAATTAGGCTCAGATATTCAGTTGATTTAATTTTAAGTTTGAATCATAAAAAAGCTGCGATAATGCAGCTTTTTTATTACCAAGATTAAAAGCTCTTGGTGAGAGAGAAGGTCACAGTTGAATCAATAGGATCAGATACTTTTGCGTTTGGATTACCATTGCTGTATTGCTTGTAATAATCGTCTTTATCCCATGCTTTGCTGTAGATCAGACTTGCTGCAAGATTGTAAGGTAACTCTTTATTCACAGAGAAACTTGCATCCTGAAAGTTTGCATCAGAGAATTTTTTAATTCTTTGATTGCCGTAGTGGGCATCGACAGACCAGCCTTGTGTAATCGGTTGATGCCAATTCACATCTAAATAACCTGAACCACGTGAATGCTTATTGTTACCTACACCTAGGGTGTCTGAGTTATTGCCGAAATAGTCTTGGGTATAAGTCACTGCATATCGAACGGTTAGCGGCCCATAAGTAACTTCTGGGATAATTTCACCATAGTTAAAGCTTGTATGACCTGTATCAGCGGTCGTTTCAGCACCCGGATAATAATAGTAAGCAACTTTGGTACCTACAGTTAAATCACCAAAGCTACGGCTATAACCTGTATAAACATCCCATTCGACTGATGCATCGCGGATAAAATGGTCACTTACAGTGGATGCCCATGTTCCCGCATAAAAACCGCTATCATGGTTATAGTCTAAGCCACCTTGGATCGCTGGTTTGCCCCAAGTTTGTTGGAAGCCGCGCGAAACATATTGGCTGGCAACAGTAACATTGGCGCTGAAAGGAGATGCTGTTTCAGCTGCGAGGTCTGTTGCATTTGCTGTGTTGAAACATAACCCTAAAGGTAGAGCGAGTAAAAGTTTTTTCATTTCCTTCCCCTTAAGTTTTCAGCACTCCGCATCATGCGAAGTGCTGATCAAAATAATTTGTTTTAATAAAATGGACGTACTGGCGGTTGTCGAACAGGTGCTGTTCCAGCCTTGTAATAACCTGCTTGTGAACGTGGTAATTTTTGCCCGCGAATTTGATCCGCAATTTTTTCTGCCATCATAATCGTGGTGGCATTTAAGTTACCTGTGATAATGATCGGCATGATTGACGCATCGATCACACGTAGGCCTTGCACGCCATGCACACGACCTTGCCCATCGACGACAGCCATATCATCTTCACCCATTTTGCAACTACATGATGGGTGGTATGCAGTTTCAGCATGTTCACGTACAAATGAATCCAGTTCAGCATCAGTTTTTAACTGCATGCTTGGGCTAATTTCCTCGCCACGATAAGGATCGAGCGCAGGTTGATGCATGATTTCACGCGTGATACGAATGCCATCGCGGAATTCGCGCCAGTCTTGTTCCGTTGACATGTAATTGAACAAGATGCTTGGATGCTCAAATGGATCTTTGGATTTGAGTTTGATCCGACCACGAGAAGGTGAGCGCATTGAACCAACATGGGCTTGGAAGCCATGTTCATTCACAGCATTACTACCGTTGTAGTTAATCGCAACGGGTAAGAAGTGATATTGAATATTTGGCCATTCAAACTCATCAGATGAACGAATGAATCCACCTGCTTCAAATTGATTGCTTGCGCCAATCCCTTTGCCAAGGAATAACCACTCCGCACCAATTGCAGGTTGGTTATACCATTTCAAAGCAGGGTAGAGTGAGACGGGCTTTTTACATTTGTACTGAAGATACATTTCCAAATGATCTTGCAGATTCTCACCTACACCTGGTAAGTCTTGTACTACCTCAATGTCCATTGATTTGAGGAAGGTACTTTGTCCAACACCTGAGCGTTGTAAAATTTGTGGTGATGCGATTGCACCTGCACAGAGTAAGACTTCACGCTTTGCATGCGCTTGTTTCATATTGGCTTGATCTGAACCAATAATATATTCAACACCAACAGCTTGCTTATTGCTAAACAAGATTTTATTGGTCATAGCATGTGTGACGATGGTGAGGTTTGGACGACCTTTTGCCATATCCAAATAACCACGAGCAGTACTTGAACGGCGCCCTTGCGGTGTCACTGTGCGATCCATTGGACCGAAACCTTCTTGCTGATAACCGTTTAAATCATCTGTGCGTGGATAGCCTGCTTGTACGCCTGCTTCGACCATTGCATTAAATAGTACATTATTGCCTTGTTTGGGTGTTGCGACTGAAACAGGGCCTTCACCGCCGTGATAATCGTTCGCGCCAATGTCGCGTGTTTCTGCTTTTCTGTAATAAGGTAAACAGTCTGCATAAGCCCAATCTTCAAGCCCTTTATGGGTTGACCATTGGTCTAAATCCATCGCATTACCACGGATATAGCACATGCCATTGATCAGTGATGAACCACCTAAACCTTTACCACGACCGCATTCCATACGGCGATTATTCATATGTGGTTCAGGGTCAGTCAAATATGCCCAATTGTAGCGACGACCTTGTAATGGAAAAGCCAATGCAGCGGGCATTTGCGTACGGAAATCAAGGCGATAATCTGGGCCGCCAGCTTCTAATAATAAAACCGAAACATCTGAATCTTCAGTTAAACGTGCAGCGAGGACATTACCCGCAGAACCTGCACCAATAATAATATAATCGTATTCTTGCTTATTCATAATCTGCCTTTATTTGTTGCAAGATCAACTGAATGTTTGAGATTCAGTTGATCAAGATAAGATAAAGCGCAATGCTTTTAGAAAATGCTTTGGTAATCACCAAGCTCAACTTGAACGGATTTGATGCGTGTGTAATGAGAGAGTGTAGAAATACCATTTTCACGGCCTACACCTGATTGTTTATAACCACCTACTGGCATCTCAGCAGGGGATTCGCCCCATGTATTGATCCAACAAATACCAGCTTCGATTTGATGAATAATACGATGTGCTTTGTTGATGTCTGGTGTCACCACACCAGCAGCTAAACCAAAAGTCGTGTTATTGGCACGACGAATCACTTCATCTTCAGTTTGATAACTTAGGATACTCATCACAGGGCCAAAGATTTCGTCCTGTACAATGCGCATGTCATCAGTACAATCTGTAAATACCGTTGGTAACACATATGCACCTTCGGCCAATTCACCAGATGCTCTATCACCGCCGATCAGCAGTTTTGCACCTTGTTGTTTGCCTGCATTGATGTAGGAAAGAACCTTTTCCATATGAGGGAAACTGGTCAGTGGGCCGAAATTAGTATCTGCGTTCATTGGATTGCCGATACGGATACGTTGCACACGTTCCAAAATCGCAGCTTCAAATGCAGCTTTCAAAGTTGCTGGGACAAAGACGCGCGTGCCATTAGTACAGACTTGACCTGAACTAAAGAAGTTTGCCATCACGGCAATATCAGCGGCTTTGTTGATATCCGCATCTTCACAAATGATCAAGGGCGATTTACCACCAAGTTCCATGGTCACTTCTTTTAGGCTTGAAGCGGCAGCACTTGCCATCACTTTTTTGCCTGTTTCAACGCCACCGGTAAAGGAGATTTTTTCAATCACAGGATGTTCTGTGAGCCATTGACCGATGTCACGACCAACGCCTTGCACGACGTTAAACACACCATTTGGTACGCCTGCTTCGGTATAAATTTCTGCAAGTTTGTATGCAGTTAAAGGCGTGATTTCACTTGGTTTGAAAATCATGGCATTGCCTGCTGCAAGCGCAGGAGCTGATTTCCATAAAGCGATTTGGATTGGATAGTTCCAAGCGCCGATACCTGCCACGACACCTAAAGGTTCACGGCGGGTGTAGAAAAAGCTTGTTTCACGCAGGGGAACTTGCTCACCTTGAATCGCTGTCGCCAAACCTGCGTAATATTCAAGAACATCTGCACCTGTCACGATATCAACAGTAGAGGTTTCGCTAAGAGCTTTACCTGTATCTAAAGTTTCAAGTTCAGCGAGCTCATCATTACGTTCACGTAAAATATCAACTGCGCGGCGTAAAATACGTGAGCGTTCCATGGCAGTCATTGCTGCCCAGACTTTTTGACCGTCTTGAGCGCTTTGAACTGCTTTTTCAATGTCTTGTTGAGAGGCTTGTTGAATTGTGGCAATGACTTTGCCATTGGCAGGGTTGATGCTGTCAAAGCTCACACCACTGGTGGCATTGACGTATTGACCGTGGATATACAATGGATGAATCTGCACATCATTCATTTTGTCTCTCCTGTAATTTTGGTTTTGCAAGTTCAAGTTGCGTATCTAAATAATCATATGCAATGCTTCGCGCAGCCTGACGATCAAATCCGTCATCTTCAATTAGACCACCACGTAACCATAATCCATCAATCAGTGCAGCAAGACCGCTTGCCGCAATATTTGCTCTGTCTTCTGGCATCAATTGCAGGAATTGGTGCTTCAGATTTGAATACAAACGTCGATCATTAATCCGTTGTAAACGAGCAAGTTCTGGAATATGCATACTGGCTGACCAAAAATCTAACCAAACGCGCATTGCGATTTTGTTGACCTGACTAATGTCAAAGTTTGAGTCAATAATTGCCTTAATCTGGTTTTCTGGCTGTGAATCTATTGTGGCAGCCTTGTATTGCAGAGAAATAAGATGCAAGCGCTTCAACATTTCTCTCATACAGTTGTTGATCAAGCCCTGTTTGTCACCAAAATAGTGACTCACGATGCCTGTCGAAACTTGGGCTTTTTTGGCAATTTGAGCGATGGTAGTTTGCGATAAACCGACCTCATAAATCACTTCAAATGCAGCGTTTACGATTTCTTCACGCCGCTCATGCTCTGGTTTAACTCTGCGTTTAGTCATGTGTATATGCCATAAATGCCTATAAAAATTAAGGCGTTATATAAAACACTGGATGCACAAAAATTATAACACAATATAATGATACTTTTTATTGATTGAACGTTCAATCAATAAAAAGTATCATATTTGCAACAGGGTCGTTTTACACAACTCTTAAAGGTATCATCGGAGATACCTGTTAAGGTGTCAGAATTGTAGGTTTAATTGATTGAATTTTGTGTTCGGATCAATGGTCTGATCATCAAAGGGAAATCATTTTTTACAATACTGTTGATTACAAAAATACAGCTTCACTCGCGATAGGTTGTTCGCTAAATGACTGTTCGCTGCTGTGCCTTCTCGTTGTTTTCGTCAATAAATCGTGGTTGAGTTATTGAGAAAAACAACATTTTTATAATTTAATTTTACTTGAGGATTGTATGGTAACAGATAATCCAAGAGCAGTTGATGACTCATCTATTCAAACAAAAGATCAGTTAAATCGTGTGGTCTTTTATGTTTCAGCGCTCATTATTTTAATATTTTCACTCACTACGATTTTATTCAATGACTTCGCCAATCACTTGTTAAATGTGATGCTCGCTTGGGTTAGTGATAAGTTTAGTTGGTACTATTTATTAGCTGCTACGCTTTACTTAATCTTCGTCGTCTTTATCGCTTGCTCTCGTTATGGCGATATCAAATTAGGGCCAAAACATTCCAAACCTGAATTTAGTTTGCTGAGTTGGTCGGCGATGCTATTCGCCGCAGGGATTGGTACAGACTTAATGTTCTTCTCGGTGGCTGAACCACTGTCGCATTATATGAATCCACCTGTGGGTGAGGGGCAAACCTATGAAGCTGCTCGTCAGGGGATGGTTTGGACATTATTTCACTATGGTTTAACGGGTTGGGGGATGTATGCCTTAGTCGGAATGGCTTTAGGTTATTTCAGCTATCGTTACAATCTGCCGTTGACGATTCGCTCAGCGCTTTACCCAATCTTTGGTAAAAAGATTGATGGTCCGATTGGTCATACCGTAGATACAGCCGCAGTGATTGGTACGATTTTTGGTATTGCCACAACTTGTGGTATTGCTGTTGTACAAATTAACTATGGTTTGCATGTTCTATTCAATACGCCTGAAAGTTTATGGGTGCAGTCAGGTCTGATCTTGGTTGCGGTCATCGTGACGATTATCTCGGTCACGGCAGGGGTCAACAAGGGCATTAAAGTCTTATCGGAAATCAACATTTATGCCGCTATTGGTTTGATGTTGTTTATTTTATTACTCGGTAATACTGAATTTTTACTCAATGCCTTAGTTCAGAACTTTGGTGACTATATCAGTCGATTCCCAAGTTTGGCTTTAGAAAGTTTTGCTTTCCAGCAACCGAAAGAGTGGATGAGTAGTTGGACACTATTCTTCTGGGCTTGGTGGGTTGCATGGTCTCCATTTGTCGGTCTATTCCTTGCGCGGATTTCTAAAGGTCGTACCATTCGTGAGTTTGTGTGTGGGACATTGATTATCCCGTTATTATTCACAATTACATGGTTATCTATTTTCGGTAATAGTGCGTTATATAACGTTATTTTTGACGGCAATACCGCATTGGCACAAACCGTATTGACTGATCCTGCACATGGTTTCTATGATTTACTTGCACAGTATCCGTGGTTCCCGTTTGTTGCTGGTGTCGCGACAATTACAGGCTTACTGTTTTATGTGACATCAGCCGATTCTGGCGCACTGGTATTGGGTAATTTCACCACTAAATTCTCCAATGTTGATAACGATGCGCCACGTTGGTTACGCGTATTCTGGGCAGTTGCGATTGGTTTATTAACCCTTGCGATGTTGATGGCAAATGGTATTACTGCCTTACAAAGTGCCACCGTGATTATGGGCTTGCCATTTAGCTTTGTGATGCTGTTGGTAATGGCTGGATTGTATAAGTCATTACGCCTTGAGGATTATCGTAAAGCCAGCCGAAGCCTGAACGCCGCGCCTGTTGTGGGGAACGTCGATATTCTAAATTGGAAGCAACGTTTGTCACGAGTGATGCATCATCCAGGAAGTAGTGAAACGAAACGGATGTTGGATAACGTCTGTGCGCCAGCTGTGAAGACTGTTGCGGATGAATTGATTAAGCGTGGAATGAATGTCGAAGTTACACAAGGCGAGCTTGAAGATAGCGATATGCTCTATCATCTTGATTTAACAATCAATATCGAAGAAGAACATAACTTTGTCTATCAAATTTGGCCTGTACGTTATATTGCGCCTACATTTAGTGAGCGTGGTAAACGTGGTAAGCAACATTATTATCGTTTGGAAACCTTCTTATACGAAGGCTCTCAAGATAACGATTTAGTTGGTTACACCAAAGAACAAGTGATCAATGACATTCTCGATAAGTATGAACGCCATATGACTTTCTTGCATATCAACCGCATTAGTCCGGGAAATCGTCCGTTGTATCCTGATTCTCAGGATTAACAAATAAAAACCTCACTGCAATGTGAGGTTTTTTTATCGCTTATGGATTATAAAGCGCCGTACTGCTGCCATGTTTCGCCAGTATTGTAATGTGAATAATGAGTTTTGAGCTCATGTAGAGACTGGCTTTGATAAAGCGCAAAGATGATCATAATTAAAAATAGGCTAACTAACTTAATTAGACGTTTATGTTTATAATTGCCTGAATATAAATAAAAAATACAGTAAAATGCCAAGATCAAATAAGTACAAAACAATGAGTTGAAGATCAAATAAATCAGTAGTGCTGCGGTTAAAACAAAAGCAGTTCGATTTTTCAAAACACTAGGACGTAAACTCAAAATAGTCAGTGCCAATAAGCCGAATGCAGTCCAAAATAAATAGCCATTGCCACCGATAATGACGATATAGGTTGCTTGTGCCCACAATAAGATGAGCCATACAAAGACAGAAAAAATAATAAATTTAGACGAGCCTAAAGAAGCGGGCAAAGTGTGTTTCATATTGAATTAAATTTTAAAATAGCCAATAAGGTGAAATTTAAAAACGAAAATTAAATAAAGCTTTGGTTTTACTTTTCACGAGAAAAACACAGACCAAAGAAAGTGAACCACCAATTAACATTGCAGGAATCACGCTAAAAAGACGTGCCATCACGCTCGACTGAACAGCACCCAGCTCGTTGCTAGAGGTGACGAAGATACCGTTAATGGCAGCTACACGACCAAGCATGTCTTTGGGTGGGATAAGTTGCAGTATCGTTTGACGAATGACAATGTTGATGCTGTCACAAGCTCCCATAATAATGAGAACTACAGCAGAAAAATAGAGGTGTCTAGTAACAGCAAATAACAGCGTACATAAAGAGAAGCCCGTAATTGCAATTAGCATGGTATGCCAAGGCTGATACTGAGGAGGAAAGCGTACTAAAAGTGCCATCATCACCAGACTACCAACGGCAGGAGCTGCACGTAACACACCAAAACCATCTGCGCCGATATGTAAAATATCTTGAGCAAAAATAGGCAATAGGGTGATGATTCCCGCAAAAAATACGGAACTTAAATCGAGGAACATCACCCAAAAGATAATTTTTGTTTTAAAAATAAATTGTAGTGCTTCTTTCAGACTGTTGGAGATTGATTCAGTTTTGAGTTGAGGAAAGTCTCTCGGCTGCATACCCCACAGGGAAATACTTCCAGCAGTAAATAAACTGCAAATCACAGCAAAGGTAATGTTCAAGCTGAGATGCGCCAGTAGCAATCCACCGAGTACGGGTGCAAGAATGCCGCTTGCTTGCCAGCACATGCTAGTCCATGTTGCTGCATTGGTATAAAGATGTTCTGGAACGATAAAAGGTCGTAAAGAGTTAAAACAAGGGCTGTAAATCCCTCGAATACAACCAAATAAAAATAAGATTGAAAAAGTTGTAATCAATAGAACATTTGAGCTGATGTGCTGTGTTTGGAATAAATAAAAGCTGAGCCAAAGCGCGAGTGATAGTGGAATCGAAAGACTAAAACTGATTTGTAGGATACGTTGGCGATTAAAACGATCAGCAATATAGCCGCCCCACAATGATAGAGCTAGAAAGGGCAGAAAATCCATGAACCCGACTAGACCAAGCATCAGTGGATTTTTGGTGATTTGATATAAATGAAATGCCACAAGAACTTCTTGGATCAGCACTGCAAAAGTGAGACAGCATTGGTTTAGCGTCAATAACCTAAAGTCGCGACTAATAAATGCAGCAAAAGCAGACTGAGCAGAAGTAGGAGACATGATCAAAAAAAATTAAGCGATAAAAGAACAAAAAGGGAAGAGTCGAAACTCATCCCTTTTTAAGTTGGATTATGAGAGGTTTATTGAGCTACAGCTTCTGCTTTAGCTGCCTTGTTCGTAGGAGTTAAATTTGCAGGAGTTGTATAGTTCAAACCTAAAGTAGAACTGGTGTAATGACGGATTTGATCAAGTAATGCTGGATTCGCAGAAAGATCTTGACCATAAGAACGCACGATTTCATGCAACTTCTTATTCCATTCACCATTCGCTTTTTCTGGGAACGCTTGTTCAATCAAGTTCAACATGATGTATGGTGAAGTTGAAGCACCAGGAGAAGCACCAAGCAATGCAGTTACAGACTTATCTTGCGATGCGAAGATTTCTGTACCAAATTGCAATTTAGCTGGTTTACCCGGTTCTTTCTTGATGATCTGAACACGCTGACCACCTTGCTGTAAGTGCCAATCTTTAGGGTCTGCTTCAGGGTAGTATTTTCTTAACTCATTGAAGCGATCTTCATCAGACATTAACACTTGGCTTACGAGATACTGAACAAGATCAGCATTTTGTAGACCAATTGCAGCCATTGGTAAGACGTTGTTTTTGTTGGTAGATACAAGCAAATCTAACTGTGAACCATGTTTAAGGAACTTGTTTGAATACGTTGCAAATGGTCCAAACAACACATATTTTTTACCGTCGATATAACGGGTATCAATATGTGGAACAGACATTGGAGGCGCACCAAGATCAGCACGGCCATACACTTTTGCTGTATGTTTTGCTGTGATCGCTGGATTGTCAGTTACAAGGAATTCACCACCAACAGGGAAGCCTGCATATTGTTTCGCTTCAGGTAAGCCTGTCATTTGCAATAATTTAATGGCTGCACCACCTGCACCAATAAATACAAAGCGTGTTTTCACATGGTTGACTTCGCCAGACTTCAAATCTTTAAAAGCGACAGACCAAGTGTTGTCATCATTTTTGCTGATGCCAGTCACTTCAGTAGAAGTTCTGAGTTTAAAGTTTGGACTTTTCTCAAGGTGATTTACCAATTGAGTTGTGATCGCACCGTAGTTTACGTCAGAACCGACATCCATACGTGTTGCTGCAATCTTCTGTTGAGGATCACGACCATCCATCACCAATGGAGCCCATTGCTTAATTTCAGATGCATCTTCGCTAATCTTCATTCCAGCAAATAGAGGATCTTGAATCATGGCTGCATAGCGCTTTTCCATGAAATCTACATTGTCACCCCAAACGAACGCGATGTGCGGTACTGGGTTGATGAATGTGTTTGGTGTATTTAAAACACCTTGTTTAACTTGATATGACCAGAATTGCTTGGCAATTTCGAATTGACCTGCAACTTTCACTGCTTTAGAAATGTCCATTTTACCGTCTTTTTCAGAGGTATAGTTCATTTCCATAAAGCCTGAGTGACCTGTTCCCGCATTGTTGAAACCATTTGAACTTTCTTGAGCAACTGCATCAAGACGCTCATACATGCGGATATTCCAGTCAGGTTGTAATTCGTTGAGATAAGTACCAAGTGTGGCACTCATGATGCCGCCGCCGATGAGTACAACATCAACAACAGGTTCATCGCTTTTAGTTTTTATTGCCTTAGACGTAATTGGTCTAAAAAGAAAGGCAATAGCAATAACTATCAGTACTAAGAGTAGTACCAATAAGTACTTCCAAAATTTTTTCATTCAATTTACCTTAAAAATTAAATGACTCCCTATATGGATGATATAGAGAGAAGAGATTTAAATGATGAGTGAGCGCAAAGGCACATCAGAATAGGGGATTGCCCGTGCTGATGTTAGAGAAAATAGTTTGTGAATTTTACTTTAAAATAGGCAGTGTTTTTGTTTACCAAATGTTTAAAAATGTATATTTCAAGATGGGTTGATTGGGAGGTTCAATACATTATTGTTAATACTGCATTAATTGAAATAAAAATAGATCATTTGATGAATATATCTTATGTATTTTTTAATTCATTTAATTGTGAAAATTAAAAGCTGCCCTGAGGCAGCTTTTATAATGTAATTTTAAGCTATAGCTTACCAGCTTAAAGCACCACCAGTTTGGTAGTCTGTTACGCGCGTCTCGAAGAAATTCTTCTCTTTACGCAAGTCCATCATCTCAGACATCCATGCAAATGGGTTTGTTACACCAGCAAATTGCTCTGGTAAACCAAGCTGAGACAAACGACGGTTACAGATGAACTTTAAGTATTCTTCCATCATGCTTGCATTCATACCCAATACGCCACGCGGCATTGTATCGCGTGCATATTCGATCTCAAGCATTGTACCTTCAAGAATCATTTGAATCACTTCTTGTTGGAAAGTCGCTGTCCACAAGTGAGGGTTCTCGATCTTGATCTGGTTGATCATGTCGATACCAAAGTTCAAGTGCATAGACTCATCACGCAAGATGTATTGGAATTGCTCAGCAACACCATTCATCTTGTTACGACGACCCATACTCAAGATTTGAGTAAAACCACAGTAGAAGAAGATCCCTTCAAGTACACAATAGAACGCGATCAAGTTACGAAGTAAAATTTGATCGTTCTCAGGCGTGCCTGTATGGAAAGTTGGATCACTCAAAGACTGTGTATATTTCAAGCCCCAAGCTGCTTTACGCGCAACAGATGGAACTTCACGATACATGTTGAAGACTTCGCCTTCGTCCATACCTAAAGATTCGATACAGTATTGGTAAGCATGTGTGTGAATTGCTTCTTCAAATGCTTGACGCAAGATGTACTGACGACATTCAGGATTCGTAATATGACGGTAAATCGCCAATACCAAGTTGTTTGCAACTAACGAGTCCGCAGTCGAGAAGAAACCTAAAGAACGCATGATGATTGTACGCTCATCTTCGGTTAAGCCATTTTCAGACTTCCAAAGCGCGATATCGTGGTTCATGTTGACTTCTTGTGGCATCCAGTGGTTTGCACATCCGTCTAGGTATTTCTGCCAAGCCCACTCGTATTTAAATGGAACAAGTTGGTTCAAGTCCGCACGACAGTTGATCATTGCTTTATCATCAACTTGAACGCGCTGTGCACCCATTTCGAGTTCTTCTAAACCAGGTGCAACATCTAAATGTTCTAAGGCTTCAGATGCTCGAGCCAACGAATTGGTTGGATTTGTTGATCGCACGGAATCGGTTCCAGCGGGTTGTGCAGCTGCCACACGCGGCGATGATGGCTCTGCATCAGATACCACCTGCGTATTAACCGTTTTTTGCGAGTCGAGGGACGTAGACTTGTGTTCAGGTGTAGTCGGTTTTTGCGAATCATCTTCAAAATCGTCCCAACTTAGGATAGACATTTTTCGTTCTCTCTTCGTTGTGTATAGCCGTTAGACATCACTAAACAACGATGTCTTAAAATATACGCTTATTTTGTGTAAGCAAAATTAAGTTTTATTGATATTTATTTCAAAGGCGAATTCACGCCAACATCCCTAAGACTTATTTTGCTTACGCTGTTGTTTACGAATGGCTAAAAATGCATAGACCATCGGTACATAAAAGAAAATAAAAGCAAAGATTAAAACCGCAAGTCCTAACATATAGTTATGGCTGATATGCAACATAATCTTTGCCTCTACTTCAATATTTTAACGCTCTCGAATTTCCTTTAAACAAAGCAGATTTTTATTTCCGCATTTGCTTCGAGGAACTCCCCTCCGTTGAGGAGGGGTTAAGCGAGTCTTACTGACAAGCCTCACAATCTGGATTGTCGATTGAACATGCCATTGGTACTGGAGCCGCTGTAGTAAAACCATCTTCTTCAGCTTGAACTTCTGGTTTTTTGTCTTCAACTGCTTGAGCTGCAACCACAGGTGCTTCAACAGATGCTGGTTTAACAGCATTTAATGCACCCGTATTGATTGTTGATTTCTCAGCAGATGTCGCACCCAAAGCTCGGAGGTAGTAAGTCGTTTTAAGACCACGTAACCATGCCATCTTATACGTGATGTCAAGTTTCTTACCATTTGCACCAGCGATGTAAAGGTTAAGCGACTGTGCTTGGTCGATCCACTTCTGACGACGTGAAGCAGCATCTACGATCCAACGCGTATCCACTTCAAACGCAGTTGCAAAGATTGCTTTTAATTCTTCAGGAATACGCGCGATCTTTTGTACTGAGCCTTCGAAGTGTTTTAGGTCATTCACCATCACTGTGTCCCAAAGACCACGTTCTTTTAATGCACGAACAAGGTAAGGGTTGATCACAGTGAACTCACCAGAAAGGTTCGATTTCACATATAAGTTTTGGAATGTTGGCTCAATAGATTGAGACACACCACAAATGTTTGAAATAGTTGCAGTCGGTGCAATCGCCATCACATTTGAGTTACGCATACCATCTTTTTGAACTTTAGAACGTAAGCTGTCCCAATCCAAACGTTGTGTACGGTCAACTTCAAACATGCGCTCTGGACGAGATTTTGCAACAAGCTCTAAAGAGTCGATTGGAAGAATCCCTTGATCCCACAATGAACCTTTGAATGTTGAATAAGAACCACGTTCGATCGCAAGGTTACTTGAAGTTTCGATTGCGTAATAGCTGATTACTTCCATCGATTCGTCAGCGAAATCAACAGCTGCATCTGAACCATAAGCGATGCCCATTTCATAAAGTGCATCTTGGAAGCCCATGATACCCATACCCACTGGGCGGTGTTTCATGTTTGAGTTCTTCGCTTGTGGCACAGCATAGTAGTTAATGTCGATGACGTTATCGAGCATACGTACTGCTGTTTTAATCGTGCGAGCTAATTTCTCACGATCTAACACACCACCTTGAACGTGTTGTACAAGGTTGATCGAACCTAAGTTACATACCGCGATTTCATCTTGGTTTGTATTTAAAGTGATTTCTGTACACAAGTTCGATGAGTGAACTACACCAACGTGTTGTTGTGGTGAACGCAAGTTACATACGTCTTTGAATGTGATCCATGGATGACCTGTTTCAAACAACATTGAAAGCATTTTGCGCCATAAATCTTTTGCACGTACTTTCTTGTGTAGCATGTTTTGTTCTTTTGCTACAGCTTCATAGTGTGCATAGCGCTCAGCAAACTCAGCACCAGTTAGATCGTGTAGATCAGGTACTTCTGAAGGTGTGAAGAGAGTCCACTCAGCATCTTCAAACACACGTTGCATGAATAAGTCTGGAACCCAGTTTGCAGTATTCATATCGTGTGTACGACGACGGTCATCACCCGTGTTTTTACGTAGCTCTAGGAATTCTTCAACGTCTAAGTGCCAAGTTTCTAAGTATGCACATACTGCACCTTTACGCTTACCACCTTGGTTTACCGCAACAGCAGTATCATTGGCAACTTTAAGGAATGGAACAACACCTTGAGACTTGCCGTTTGTGCCTTTGATATAAGAGTTCAACGCACGAACAGGTGTCCAGTCATTTCCTAAACCGCCTGCCCATTTTGATAACATTGCGTTATCACGCATTGCACCGTAAATGTCATACAGGTCATCACCAATAGTTGTTAAGTAACAGCTTGATAATTGTGGGCGTAATGTACCTGAGTTAAACAGGGTAGGCGTAGAAGCCATATAGTCGAAGCTAGACAATAAGTCATAGAATTCGATTGCACGGTCTTCTTTATTTTCTTCATTAAGCGCAAGGCCCATTGAGACACGCATAAAGAATAATTGTGGTAACTCAAAACGCACGCCATTTGAATGGATGAAGTAACGGTCAAATAAAGTTTGTAGACCTAAATAGGTAAACTGGTTTGAGCGTTCTGGTTTGATCGCAGCAGCTAATTTAGCAAGGTCGAAATTCAGCAAATCTTCTGAAAGTAAATCAAGCTCGATACCTTTCTTTAAGAAAGTTTCTAAAGCATTGCCTTCAAGTGTATCTGAAGGTAGACCCAAGAATTCAAGACCTGTGCTCACCAATTCATTTGATAATAAACGTGCAGTCACATAAGTATAGTTTGGCTCTTGTTCGATACGCGTACGGGTCGCCATCATCATGGTCGTCGCGATATCGCTTTCTTTTACGCCGTTATATAAGTTTTTAACGGTCTCATCAACGATCGCTTGAACATCTATCCCTTCCAAACCTTCACTTGCAGTCTGGATGGTTGCAGTCAACGCATCAAGATCTAATGGCTGGAGCTGGCCATTGCTGTCAGTGATTTGTAATGTTGGATGGTGGTTTGCGCCTGCTTGCTGACGAGCAGATGCACGTTGTTCACGATAAATGACGTACGCACGAGCAACTTTCTGTTCACCAGTACGCATCAGCGCTAACTCAACTTGGTCTTGAATTTCTTCAATATGAATCGTACCGCCAGAAGGTAAACGGCGGTTGAATGTATTCATAACCATCTCTGTGAGTTGAGAGATACGGTCATGGATACGACTAGAGTCAGTACCTTGTTGACCTTCAACGGCTAAAAATGCTTTCCCAATCGCAACAGAAATTTTCTCGGCATTAAATGTCGCAATCTCACCGGTGCGCTTAATGACCTGAAGTTGGCCAGGAGTAGAAGTGATGATGCTCATGTCAGCATAGCTCCATTATCATCTATTTTTATGTTCATGGACCGTTTGAATCGAGCAAAAAGTATGCCACGATGTTTGAGGGATAAACACAATACTTAGTGGTTAAAGTTTATTTTCAACACAAGATACGGGATTTTTGGCAGCAGATCAATCCTTGACATTTTGGTAAATTTTTTTTCATGTCTTAACTGCTGAATTCACAGGCACATAGCATATCAAAGCAGTTAAAAAAGGCTTATAGATAACTCTGTGGATAACTCAAAAAACAAACACTTAAATTATTTTTGGATAGATAAGAAACAAATTGTTTAATACTGGTACAAAATCTATACTCAATATTCATCCTATTTAAAAGTAGCTGTAAAAATAGAAAAATATATTAAAATTCATAATTTTAATAAAAATATAACAAAACTATGTAGGCGTGTATCAGTTTGGTGAACGCCTACTTGTTTACAATGTAAACGTGTGTATATTGCAAATCATAAACCAATGTATCTGTCAGATTTTTATAGATAGATTCTCTCCAATTGTAGGGGCAAACAAATGAGCCAAGAAGAAAAGTTACCGAAGATTTTGATCGTTGAAGATGACGAACGTTTAGCGCGCTTAACACAAGAGTATTTGATCCGTAACGGTTTAGAAGTTGGGGTTGAAACTGATGGTAATCGTGCCATTCGTCGCATTATTAGCGAGCAACCAGATTTAGTGGTGCTCGATGTGATGTTACCGGGTGCAGATGGTTTAACCGTTTGTCGAGAAGTTCGTCCACATTATCATCAACCGATCTTGATGCTTACCGCACGTACTGAAGATATGGATCAGGTACTTGGTTTAGAAATGGGTGCAGATGACTATGTTGCTAAGCCTGTTCAACCGCGCGTATTACTCGCGCGTATCCGTGCATTATTGCGTCGTACAGACAAAACTGTAGAAGATGAAGTTGCACAACGTATTGAGTTTGATGATCTTGTCATTGATAACGGTGGTCGCTCAGTAACGTTAAATGGCGATTTAGTAGACTTCACAAGTGCTGAATATGACTTATTATGGTTATTAGCTTCAAACGCTGGTCGTATTTTATCTCGTGAAGATATCTTTGAACGTTTACGCGGTATTGAATACGATGGTCAAGATCGTTCAATCGATGTTCGTATTTCTCGTATTCGTCCAAAAATTGGTGACGACCCAGAAAATCCAAAGCGTATTAAAACAGTGCGTAGTAAAGGTTATTTATTCGTTAAAGAAACCAACGGGATGTAAATCTCATTCTTCAGAGCTTTAATCACGCCGTACTTTTCAAAGAAAAGCTTACCTCCCTTGATCAGTGGGAGGTGAGGGGTGATTCAAAATTAGCTTGGAACTATTTACCTTATGGTGAGTCGAGTACTTAAAAACAGCATATTCTTGCGTATTTATGCTGGGTTGGTTGTATTGGTTGTTGTGGTTGCCGCATTTTGTTATTTGTTGGTGCAAATCATTAACTACCAAAGAGCGCAAGAATATCGCGAGTCTCTTACAGATGGTATTTCGTATGTCATCAGTGAGGGGGTATCTCGTCAGCCAGAAAAACAACAAAAATTAGATTGGATCTCAGATGCTTCTGATTTGTTGGAATTGCCGATCTATTATGTTGGCGCTGAGCGTGTAGAACTTTCTCGTACGGAGAAGAAACGAATTGCTGAGCAGAAATCGGTAGTTCGCTACGATGCAAATAATGGTATTGGTTATATCATTATTGGATTAAAAGATGATCCTGAGCATTTTATTTATATCAAAGTAGATAAGATCGGTGAGCGTCAAATGAAGGCGCTGCCAATTTTTGTGCTGGATTATTTGATTTTTTATCCGGGACAAGAACGAGAATATCTAGCCAAAATCAAAAAGCATTTCTACTATCCTATTGAAATTGCAAATATTCGAGATATTAATTTAGATTCAGAGCAAATTGGTCGTCTGCGTCAAGATCAGAGTGTGCTTCTATATAAAGATAGTGCAACTGTGCGTGGTACGACGATCTCGATTGTTTCACCAATGCCAAATCATCCTGCCCAAGTGCTGATACTTGGCCCAGTTCCAATGTTTAACTGGATGCCGTTCCAGCTTTCAGCTGGTATTACCTTATTTAGCTTGTTCTTATTGAGTCTTGGTGTATATGGTTTAATTTTACCGCTTGAACGTAAGATTCGTCAGGTACGTTATGCCTTGAATAAAATGAAGTCTGGTGACCTTTCATTGCGTGTGCCTATTGAAGGTACGGATGAAATGGCAAACTTGGCGTCAAGTTATAACAACATGTCAGATCATATCCAGCGTTTGATCGAAGCACAGCGAGAATTAATGCGTGCGGTATCGCATGAGTTAAGGACACCTGTTGCCCGTATTCGTTTTGGTATGGAAATGTTGGCTGAGGAAGATGACTATAGTTATCGTATTCAACAAGTCGATATGATTGATAAAGACATCGAAGCTTTGAATACTTTGATTGATGAAATCATGACTTATGCCAAGCTAGAGCAGGGGACACCATCACTCGATATTGAAGATATTGTCTTGGTGGAAGTGCTTGATCAAGTTGCGATGGAAACGGAAGCATTGAAAACTCAAAAAGAAATCGAGTTGATTGCACCGCCATTATCATTGCGAGTTGATGCTGAGCGACGTTATCTACATCGTGTTGTGCAGAATCTTGTTGGAAATGCAGTGCGCTATTGTGACAATAAAGTCCGTATCAGCGGTGGTATTCGTGCTGATGGCAAGGCTTATGTATGCGTTGAAGATGATGGTCCAGGGATTCCTGAGCAAGAGCGAGCGCGGATCTTTGAAGCCTTTGCGCGGTTAGATGATAGCCGAACCCGTGCTTCTGGTGGTTATGGCCTAGGTTTATCGATTGTAAGTCGAATTGCATATTGGTTTGGTGGTGAAATCCAAGTGGATCAAAGTCCTAACCTCGGTGGTGCTCGATTTATCATGACATGGCCAGCAAAACGTTATAAACAGCATGTGAAAAAATAAAACCCCAATATTGGGGTTTTGATCAAAAGCTTACTATTCTTGCACCGAAGAGTCTGGTTCTATCAATGGATGGCCAGACTTTAAGTTTTTTAGCGCATCTGCATTAAAGTCAATGAGTAGTGCATTGTTCTTAATATCAATTTTATATTTTTCAATAAGTGCTGTGTCACCATTCAGTGTTTCTACTTTATACGCATCAGCAATATTCAGAATACCTTCAAGATTTGTCGTTGTCGCAGCAAAATCCTCTCTAAAAACTTCGTATATATCTCTTAAGTCGAAAATCGCATTGTCAGCATCAGGATGTTTTCGGATATAACTTTCAACGTGACGCATCAAGAGCTGTGAAAAAAAGAAATAATCTGAGTCATGTGTGTATTCTAGATGCATATTTTTCTCCTTGTTTGCTTCTTTTAGAATACTCATCTATTCGGTCAGCAGTGTATAAAGTTAATTAAACCATGTAGCTGAATTGCAACATATTATGTCGAAAATACCACTTGGTTACGACCTTGTCGTTTTGCTTGATAAAGCGCATCGTCTGCTTGCTTAAATAATTGTTCAATAGAATGTTGATTTTCAGGTGTGCAAATGCAAATTCCGATACTGAGTTGAATAGAAAACTGTTGTTTTTTGTCGAGTTGAATAGGGGTGTTACTGACTTGTTGACGAATACGTTCAGCACATTGATAGACCACCTCAGGATTTGTGTCAGCGATAAATATTGCAAACTCTTCACCTCCTAATCGTCCCAGTAAATCATTTGGAGCTAACAGTGCTTGAATATTTTGCACACAACTTTGTAGTGCGAGATCTCCTGCTTGATGCCCATAATTGTCATTTACCTGTTTGAAGTGATCAATATCTAGCATTAGAAAAGCAGTGGTTTGTGATGCATTGGATGCTTGGTGCTGTAAGAGTTGCACAGACTGTAGAAACTGGCGACGTGTTAAGCTTGACGTTAACTCATCATGAGCAATGGTATGTTGTAGCTCTTGAATCAATTTGCTTCGAACCATATTGATGCTGGAGACGGTCAAAGGAGCGATCGTCATCATAATTAATCCAAGGCGAATGGAAATCGTATTGTTGAGATATTGTTCTGGATAAAGTAGTAGATAGTTTTGCGATACATGGTAAATCACAAAAGCACAGCTTATCGAAGTGATAATAGCAACTGAAAAATGACGATATCGAAGTGCACACCAAATCAGTGCAGCGATTGGGTAAAGAAGTGAGCCGGGGCCATTGTCGTAATAACCTATAGCAATAGAAAAAATAACGGCAAATAGGGGGAGGCTTTCTTGAACAGTTTGTGTTTTAAACTCAATAAGTTGTTGCTTGAATTCTGAAAAACGTGGCGCACTGATGATTGCGGGTAAAAGCAATAGTGCGTTTTGAATTTCGGCGGTAAACCAATAACCAAAATCTATCCAAAATGAACCTAAAGAAAATTGAGTATTCATATATGGAAGTGTACTTGCCGCAAACAACGAACTTGCTAAACCACCAATACAGCAAAAGCTAAATAAGGTTAAATAAAAGTAGCCTTGGTGCATCGAACGGATGTAGGAATTAAACTTTATATAAAGTATTAGTGTGGTGATGACATAAACTAAATTGGCCGAGTTTAGGCATATATTTAATAAAAAAGGCGTACCTTGTAACGCATCTGCCAGAAGATAACCTACCGCAGCACCGATAAAACTAATTGGATGGCGGGTTTGTGGAAATCGAATTAATAACCCAAGAAATACAGAGTTTGCTGGCCAAAATGAAGCAAGAAAAGTGAGATGACGTGTGGCGATCCCTAGCAGACAGCAAAGCAGAATGACTCCAGTAAAGAGTGCAAATAGTTTAAAAAATGATTGTGGTTTTAACGCAAGGTTCGCTCGTGACATCCTGACGTATTTCTATAGGAGGATAAGGTTGGCTATTATATAAATTTTGTTCAAAATTTCATCATAAATTTATATTAATGCAGTGATTTAGTTCATCGCGCAAGAATTTTGAACATTGGCTACAAAATAAGAATGTTTTTAATGCATGGATAAAGAAAAAAATGATCAATATTGTGCATTTGATTTGATTATTCGATTTTTAGGGGCGAATTAACAGTGATCTTGGATATATCCACAAATTTATGGACAAAATCATCCGAAAGACTAAAGCGCTTCAACTAGCATGAGAAATTAGAAATCAGGTACAATTGGCGGGATTAATTTTGTGTTTGGTGTATTTGAAGGCCAATACATACATTCTTTGTTAAAAATAGGCCTGCCAGGAGTTATCCCCGCATGAGTGCCATTACTCCATACGATTGGGCAATTATTGCCTTCGTGATCGGCGTTACATTTCTTTGCGTTTTTATGCTCACTGTTCCCTTACTCCTAGGGGGTAAAGCATGGGGACGTGCAAAGCAAGAGCAGTTTGAATCAGGTGTAGTTAGTGCGGGCGGTGCTCGTATCCGCTTGTCAGCCAAATTCTATTTAGTTGCAATTTTCTTTGTGGTTTTCGATTTAGAAGCCCTCTATCTCTATGCCTGGGCAACTTCAGTACGTGAAGTTGGTTGGGTTGGTTTTGCAACTGCTGCAGTCTTTATTCTCGTTTTATTAATTGGTCTGATTTATGAACTTTCAACTGGCGCGCTGAACTGGGCACCTTCTGATCGTCGTAAAGCGGCTGGTATTAAAACGAATATCGGTTCGCCAAATATGAATATTGCTGACATTACTCGATTCAATAACATTGAAGAGTTGGTTGTCGATCCTACTGGTCATATTCCAGCACAGTCTTCTGGTCGTGTTAAATCTAAAACACCGACTACATCATCATCTGAACAGGAGTAAGTCGGGATGAAATATACTTTAACCCGTGCGAATCCGGATGCCGATCAATATCCATTACAAGATCGTCAAATCGTAACTGATCCTCTTGAGGAAGAAGTTAATAAAAGCGTGATGATGACACGTCTTGAGGATGTGTTGCATACAGCAGTGAACTGGGGGCGTAAAAACTCTTTGTGGCCATTTAACTTTGGTACATCTTGCTGCTACGTTGAGTATGCAACGACATTAACAGGCGTACATGACTTGTCACGTTTCGGTGCTGAGGTTATTCGTGCTTCACCACGACAAGCGGATTTGATGATCGTTGCAGGAACTTGCTTTGTCAAAATGGCACCTGTAATTCAACGTTTGTATGAACAAATGCTTGAGCCTAAATGGGTGATTTCAATGGGTGCTTGTGCTAACTCTGGTGGTATGTACGACATCTATTCTGTGGTTCAAGGTGTAGACAAAATCATTCCTGTTGATGTGTACATCCCGGGTTGTCCACCTCGTCCAGAAGCATTAATCCAAGCATTGATGTTACTTCAAGACCAAATTCAATTAGAGCGCCGTCCACTTTCAGCCGTTATTGGTGATGATCTTCAGCCTGTGTATAAGCCAAAGATGATGCCAGAACGTGATCGTAAAAATGCTGAACGTATTGCGGTGAAAAATCTACGCTCTATGGATGAAATTAAATAATTTTAACGATGAGTTTTTGACATATTCGTGATGAATATGGTCATCGAAAAAATTGCCAGAATTTGTATTAAATAGGAAGCCAAGCCAATGGCTGAAACTGACATTGCTATGCCAGAATCAACGCAAGTTGATTCACGCCCAGCATTTGCAATCGTAGAAGAGCTCAAAACCAAATTTGGTGAGAATTTCTACGTGCAGGCGACTTTTGAAGAGTTTCCAACAGTCTGGGTTGAGCGCGCACGCGTGCAAGAAGTCCTCATGTTCCTCCGTAAAGTGGAACGTCCTTATGTGATGTTGTTTGACTTGTCTGCGGTTGATGAGCGTTTACGTGTTCATCGTGACGGGTTACCAGCATCTGACTTCACTGTGTTCTATCACTTATTATCGTTAGAGCGTAATAGTGACATTCGTATTAAAGTTGCATTGAATGAAAATGATTTAAGCATTCCAACTGCAACCAACATTTGGCCAAATGCCAACTGGTACGAACGTGAAGCATACGATATGTTCGGTATTGATTTCGCAGGGCATCCAATGCTCCGTCGTATCTTGCTACCAACTTATTGGGAAGGTCATCCTTTACGTAAAGAATATTCTGCGCGTGCGACAGAATACACCCCGTATATGCAAGACCAAGCGAAGCAAGATTTCGAACAAGAACATTTACGCTTTGTGCCAGAAGACTGGGGTCTAAAACGCGGGAACGATGACGAAGACTTCATGTTCTTGAACTTAGGTCCTAACCACCCATCTGCACATGGTGCGTTCCGTATCGTTTTACAGCTAGATGGCGAAGAAGTTAAAGACTGTGTGCCTGATATTGGCTATCACCACCGTGGTGTGGAAAAGATGGCTGAACGTCAAACATGGCATTCATTCATTCCTTATACGGATCGTGTCGACTACCTTGGTGGTTGTGCGCAAAACATGCCATATGTGATGGCTGTTGAGCAGCTTGCAGGGATTAAAGTACCTGAACGTGCACAAGTGATTCGTGTGATGTTGAACGAATTATTCCGTATCAACAACCATTTACTTTACTGTGGTACAGCAATTCAGGATGCGGGTGGTATGACCCCTGTATTCTACATGTTCGCTGACCGTCAAAAAGTCTATGACATCGTTGAAGCGATTACGGGTTACCGTATGCACCCAGCATGGTTCCGTATCGGTGGTACAGCACACGACCTTCCAAATAACTGGCAAAAGTTAGTTAAGGAACTGTTGGAGTGGATGCCGAAACGCTTGAATGAGTACTATACCGCTGCGCTTAAAAACTCAGTATTTATTGGTCGTACCCGCAATGTTGCGCAATACGATGCAAAATCTGCGTTGGCTTGGGGTATTACAGGTACTGGTTTACGTGCGACAGGTATTGATTTTGATGTTCGTAAATATCGTCCATACAGTGGCTATGAAAACTTTGACTTTGATGTTCCAGTGGAATATGAAGGCGATGCTTATGCACGTGTCTTGGTTCACTTCCGTGAAATTACTGAATCATTAAAAATCATTCAGCAGTGTTTGGATAATATGCCTTCTGGTCCATATAAAGCGGATCACCCATTGGCAGTTCCGCCACCGAAAGATAAGACATTACAAGATATTGAAACCTTGATTACGCACTTCTTAAGCGTGTCATGGGGCCCTGTAATGCCTGCGGGTGAAGCATCATTTATGACTGAAGTGGTGAAGGGTGCAAGTACGTATTACCTCACATCAGATAAGTCAACAATGAGCTATCGTACCCGTATTCGTACACCAACGTTCACACACTTACAGCAAATTCCTTCCGTGATTAACGGCAGCTTGGTATCTGATTTGATCATTTACTTAGCAACCATTGACGTGGTTATGGCTGACGTGGATCGCTAGGGGTAAACGATTATGATGATTTTGACTGATAAAAAACCACGTGTGAATGTTGAAGGAATTTTGACTGCTGACGAAATTCATGAAATTGAACATCACATTGGTCACTATCCGTACCCACGTGCAGCATCATTAGATGCATTGAAGTGTGTACAACGCCGTAATGGTTGGGTAGATGATGCACAAATGAATGCAATTGCGCAGTTGTTGACTATGAGCGTGGCGGATCTTGAAGGTGTTGCAACCTTCTATAACCGTATCTACCGTCAACCAGTTGGCCGCCATGTAATTCTATTGTGTGACTCAATTGCATGCTTCTTGATGGGTGCAGAAACTTTAGCTGAAGCATTTCAGCGTGAGTTGGGTATCCAGTATGGACAAACCACAGCAGATGGTCGTTTTACCTTGCTCCCAATTTGCTGTCTAGGCAATTGTGACAAAGGTCCAACGTTAATGATTGATGAGGATACGCATGGTCTTGTAGACGTATCATCAGTTAAACAGTTATTGGAGAAGTATGTATGAATACTGAACCAAAACCAATTTATGGCGACGGTAATCCAGAAACTCATCCGCTGACTTGGCGTTTGAGCAAACAAGAACACGTTCGCGCTGCTGATGACTACGAAGCGCTTGAGGGTTACGCTGGCTTTAAAAAAGCACTCAGCATGCCACCAAAAGACGTGCTTGAAGTCATTAAAGCTGCAACGGTCAAAGGTCGTGGTGGTGCAGGCTTCCCAGCAGGGATTAAATGGTCATTGATGGCACCAAATGATGGTGGTCCACGCTATTTGATCTGTAATGCCGATGAAATGGAACCAGGTACTTTTAAAGACCGTTTGTTGATGGAAAAACTTCCTCATCAATTGATCGAAGGCATGCTGATTGCAGGTTATACCTTAGAAGCAACTCAAGGTTACATCTTCATTCGTGGTGAATATGTTGAAGCCGCTCAATATTTAAATGAAGCATTAGAGCAAATCCGTGCCAAAGGTTACTTGGGTGACAACATCCTTGGAACAGGCTGGAACTTTGATATGCATGTTCATACAGGTGCTGGTCGTTATATCTGTGGTGAAGAAACGGCATTGATCAACTCATTGGAAGGCCGTCGTGCAAACCCTCGTACTAAGCCACCATTCCCGCAAGTTGCAGGGGCATGGGGTCGCCCAACGATTGTAAACAACGTTGAGACCTACAATAACTTGCCTGCAATTATGTTGCGTGGTCCAGAGTGGTACATCAACTTATCAGCACATAAATCTAAAGACCCAGGTACTAAGATTTATGGTGCATCTGGCAAAGTAAAATTCCCAGGACTTTGGGAACTACCTTTTGGTACAACTGCGCGCGAAGTGATTGAAGATCATGCGGGCGGTATGCGTGACGGTTTAACGTTGAAAGCATGGTTACCGGGTGGTGCATCAACAGATTTCTTAGCGGCTGAACATATTGACTTGCCTATGGATGCTGAAAGCATCATGAAAGCAGGTTCACGTCTAGGTACGTGTTTGTTGATGGTTGTTGATGAAACTCAATGTATGGTTTCTGCTACACGTAATTTAGAAGAATTCTTTGCGCGTGAATCTTGTGGTTTCTGTACACCATGCCGTGATGGTTTACCTTGGGCAGTGAAAGCGCTTAAAGCACTCGAAACAGGCGAAGGTAAGAAAGAAGATATCGACCATTTACAGGAACTGACTCGTAAATTATGGATCGGTAAAACTTTCTGTGCTCACGCACCAGGTGCGATGGAGCCGCTTATGGGCGCACTTAAATATTTCCGTAGCGAGTTTGAGGCAAAGGTTAAAACCCATGCTCCAGCTCTAGACGTAGAACAAGCTTAAGGAATTCGACTATGGCTACAATTCATGTCGATGGAAAATCGTATGAAGTCAACGGCTCAGAAAACTTGCTACAAGCATGTCTTAGCCTTGGCATCGACATCCCGTATTTTTGTTGGCACCCATCCTTAGGTTCTGTTGGTTCTTGTCGTCAATGTGCGGTGACTCAGTATGCAAATCCTGAGGACACACGTGGACGTTTGGTGATGTCATGTATGACACCCGCTGCTGACAATACCTATATCTCGATTGAAGACAAAGAAGCAACGGATTTCCGTGCGTCGATCGTTGAATTCTTGATGACGAATCACCCACATGACTGCCCAGTCTGTGAAGAAGGTGGTCACTGTCATTTACAAGATATGACGGTAATGACTCAGCACGACCGTCGTCGCTATCGCTTTACCAAACGTACTCACTATAACCAAGAGTTAGGTTCGTTCATTGCGCATGAGATGAACCGTTGTATCGCGTGTTATCGTTGTGTGCGTTACTACAAAGACTATGCGGGTGGTACGGACTTTGGTGTATATGCCAATGCTTCACGTGTTTACTTTGGTCGTCCAGAATCAGGTACTTTAGAATCTGAATTCTCTGGTAACTTGACTGAAGTTTGCCCAACAGGTGTATTCACGGATAAAACACATTCAGCACGTTATAACCGTAAGTGGGATATGCAATATGCACCAAGCGTATGTCATGGTTGTTCTTCGGGTTGTAACATCTCTCCGGGTGAACGCTATGGTGAAATCCGTCGTGTTGAAAACCGTTTCAATGGCTCTGTAAACCAATACTTCCTTTGTGATAAAGGTCGTTTCGGTGTGGGTTATGTCAACCGTGAAGATCGTCCACGTCAACCACAATTCCGTAATGGTGAAACTGTTGCGAATGTGACTGTGGATCAATCACTTGATCAAGTGATTGCACAGCTTCAAGGTAAGAAAGTACTAGGTATTGGTTCTCCACGCGCAAGTTTGGAATCAAACTACGCACTTCGCGAATTGGTTGGACAAGATAACTACTCAACAGGGATGTCTCAAAAAGAGCAAAACTTGGCTGAGTTAGCTGCATCAATCATGCAAACGCAGGGTATTTACAACCCGAACATGCGTGAAATTGAAAGCTATGATGCGGTGTTGATCTTGGGTGAAGACTTAACGCAAACTGCGCCACGTATGGCATTGTCTGTTCGCCAAGCGGCGAAAAATAAAGCCAAAGAAATGGCGGCTGCAACACGTACGCCAGACTGGTTAGCTGAACCTGTACAACGTATTGGTCAAGATGCAAAATCTCCAATTTATATCCTTGCGGCTACGCAAACTCGTTTAGCAGATGTAGCAACGGGTGAAGTCGTCGCATCGCCAAACGATATTGCACGTTTAGGTTTTGCTGTTGCTGCTGCGGTTAAAGGTGAGTCACTTGCTGGCCTAGCTGATGATGCAAAAGCATTTGCTCAAACCATTGCGGATACGTTGAAAGCAGCGAAAAAGCCATTGATTATCTCTGGTACAAGCTTACAAGATCCAGCGATTATGGAAGCAGCTGCACAAGTTGCACAGAATCTAGGTGAAAATGCGGGCTTGTCATTGACTGTTCCTGAAGTGAACACAATGGGCTTGGCATTGTTCGGTGGTTTAAGCCTAGAACAAGCTTTTGCACTAGATTATGATGCAGTCGTTGTTGTAGAAAATGATTTAACGCGTCGTTTGCCAGTTGCTCAAGTTCAAGCTGCATTTGATAAAGCTCAAACTGTGATCGTTTTGGATCATAGTGAAACTGAGACTTTGAAACTTGCTGATATCGTACTTTCTGCTGCAAGCTTTGCTGAAGGTGATGGTACTGTTGTGAGCCAAGAAGGTCGTGCGCAACGTTTCTATCAAGTGTATGACCCAAGCTATTACAAGCCTGAATATGCGATCAAAGAATCATGGCGCTGGTTACATGCCGTTGAGACGGGTCTTAAAGGCAAAGCAGTCGATTGGACATTGTTGGACGATGTCATTGAAGATATCGTGAAAAATGTTCCTGTGCTTGCTGCAATTGAAGATGTTGCTCCAGATGCTGGCTATCGTATTCACGGTTTGAAAATTGCACGTGAACCACGCCGTTATTCTGGTCGTACAGCAATTCGTGCGCCTTTATCGATTCATGAACCAAAACAACCGACTGATCCAGATTCAGCATTAACGTTCTCTATGGAAGGTTATGTGGGTAATCAGACAGCATCTTCATTAGTACCATTCGCATGGTCTGCGGGTTGGAACTCTCCTCAAGCTTGGAACAAATACCAAGATGAGGTGGGTGGTCACTTAAAAGGTGGTGATTCAGGTGTACGTCTATTTGATCGCTTAGCAAAACGTCCTGCACGTAGCTATGTAGCACCGTCGGCTGTTGTTGTGAATCCTGAAAGCTTCCGTCTTGTACCAATGCACCATATTTTTGGTTCTGGCGAATTCACCATTAAAACACCTGCGATGGAATCTCGTATCCCTGAAGCAATGTTTGCGGTGGGTGAACAAGATGCGACACGTTTAAATGTTCAAGATGGTCAACGAATTACAGTTCAAGCGGGCGAAACTAGCATCAGTTTACCTGTGCAAGTGATTGAATATTTACCAACAGGCTATATTGGTTATCCAATTGGTTTAGCACCAACAGTTTCATTGGCAGAGCCAGTGTCTGTGGCGGTAGGAGTGTAATTCATGAATCAAGAAATTATACGTCAAACGCCACTTTGGGCTGAAAATTGGCCAATTGCTTATTCAGTGATTCAAGCCATTGTGATCTTGCTTGTGGTAGTTTTGGTTGCTGCTTTGATGTCATTCATTGAGCGTCGTCTGTTAGCATTATGGCAAGACCGTTACGGTCCGAACCGTGTTGGTCCAGGTGGTATGTTCCAGATCGTTGCCGACATGCTCAAGATCATGTTTAAAGAAGACTGGACACCAAAGTTTGCTGACAAGCTCACTTTCCGTTTAGCACCAGCAGTTGCGATGGCAACTGCGGTACTCTCATTCATGGTCATCCCAGTGAGTCCTACACTAGGTGTAGCTGATATGAGTATCGGCCTATTGTTCTTTATGGCAATGGCGGGTATCGCAGTCTATGCGGTGTTATTTGGTGGTTGGTCTTCAAACAACAAATACTCATTACTCGGTGGTCTTCGTTCGGCTGCTCAAACCATTTCTTATGAAGTGTTCTTGGGTATCTCGTTGATGGGTGTGGTTGCAATCGCAGGTTCATTTAACCTTCGTGAAATCGTTGAAGCACAACGTGATATGTGGTTCATCATTCCGCAATTCTTAGGTTTCTTAATTTTCGTGGTTGCTGGTGTTGCTGTGACTCACCGTCATCCATTTGACCAACCAGAAGCTGAGCAAGAGTTGGCCGAAGGTTACCATGTTGAATATGGTGGTATGAAGTGGGGGATGTTCTTCGTTGCGGAATACGTCAACGTTGTTTTGATCTCAGCTTTGATCGTGACTTTATTCTTTGGCGGATGGCTTGCACCATTTAACTTAGAAATTCCATTTGTTCCACCAGTATTCTGGTTCGTGATTAAAACAGCATTCTTTGTAATGATGTTTGTCTTGGCGCGTGGTTCGTTAATGCGTCCTCGTTATGATCAAGTCATGAACTTTGGTTGGAAAGTGTGTTTGCCATTGGCGTTGGTCAACTTGTTGGTGACTGGTGCTGTGATTCTGATGAATCAGGCCTAGGACAGCAGGGAGTACAAAATGTATAAAATTCTAGCTGGATTCGGATCGATTGTTCGTTCGTTATGGATGGTGTTTAGCCATGTAACGCGTAAACGTGACACGATTTTATATCCAGAAGTACCAGCTGAACAAATTGTTCCACCACGCTATCGTGGTCGCATTATCTTAACGCGTGATCCTGATGGTGAAGAGCGTTGCGTGGCATGTAATCTTTGTGCGGTTGCTTGCCCAGTTGGCTGTATTTCATTGCAAAAAGCGGAAAAAGAAGATGGACGTTGGTATCCAGAGTTTTTCCGCATTAACTTCTCACGCTGCATTTTCTGCGGTATGTGTGAAGAAGCATGTCCAACAACTGCAATTCAGCTCACACCAGATTTCGAACTTGGTGAATATGTACGTCAAGACTTAGTTTATGAGAAAGAAAACTTACTTATCTCTGGACCGGGTAAATATCCTGACTACAACTTCTACCGTGTAACAGGTATGGCGGTTAGCGGTAAAGAGAAAGGTCAAGCACAGAAAGAAAGTGCACCAGTTGATGTACGGAGCTTATTACCATGATGTGGCCATTTTATTTGATGGCGCTCGTGGCCATCGTTTCAACAGTTCGTGTTGTAACCAATACGAATCCTGTGCATGCACTTTTAAGTTTGATCGTTTCACTTCTTGCTGTTGCTGGTATTTTCATGATCGTGGGCGCGCCGTTTGCGGCTGCGCTTGAGATCATTGTTTATGCTGGTGCGATCATGGTTTTGTTCGTCTTCGTTGTCATGATGTTGAATCTTGGACAAGATACGATTGAACAAGAAAGCAAATGGTTGTCTTCGGATGCTTGGGCTTATCCAGCAATGTTGAGCTTTATTTTAGGCTTGATTTTGGTATGGATGCTAGGCGGTGAATACACCACAATTTCTGCACCTATGGGTACAGAAATTGTTGGGCCTAAAGCAGTCGGCCAAGCACTATTTACTCACTATCTATTATTGGTAGAAGTTGCCGCGATGTTATTGCTTGCAGCACTTGTTGCAGCATTCCACTTAGGCAAACGTGAACCAGGTGCAGAAGAGGATAAAGAATAATGGGACACATCCCTTTAGAACATGGTTTGATCGTTGCGACCATCCTTTTTGCACTGGGTTTTTACGGTGTAATGGTACGACGTAACTTTTTATTTATGCTTATGAGCCTCGAAGTGATGATGAATGCTGCTGCGTTAGCATTTGTTTTAGCGGGTAGCGTTTGGGCGCAGCCAGATGGACAAATCATGTTCATCTTGATTCTGACGCTTGCAGCTGCAGAGGCGTGTATCGGTCTTGCGATCGTCCTTCAGTTTTATCATCGCTTCCATCACTTGGATGTGGATGCTGCTAGTGAGATGCGCGGATGAGTACATTATATTTAACCGTTTTATTTCCGCTCATTGGTTTTATCCTGTTAGCGGCAGGGCGTGACAAACTTTCTGAAAATGTAGCCGCTATTATTGGTGTGGGTTCAGTTGGTTTATCTGCTCTATTTGCTTTAATTGCGGGTATTGCATTTACCAACAGTGGCGAAGCAGTGTTTGTTCAACACCTTTGGACTTGGTTCAGTGTTGGCGGTTTTGAGCCAGGTATCAGTTTACATTTGGATGGTTTGTCATTACTCATGACAGGCATGATCACAGGTGTGGGTTTCCTGATTCATATTTTCGCATCATGGTATATGCGTGGTGAAGAAGGTTATGCGCGTTTCTTCTCTTATTTCAACCTATTCGTTGCCAGCATGTTGTTGTTGGTATTGGGTGATAACTTAGCGTTATTGTTCTTAGGTTGGGAAGGTGTTGGTCTGTGCTCATATCTGTTGATTGGTTTCTACTACTCTAACCCTGCAAATGGTTGGGCAGCAATCAAAGCATTTACAGTAACACGTGTGGGTGACGTATTTTTACTCATCGCATTGTTCTTGCTCTATCAACAATTTGGTACGTTGAATACACAGTACATCGTTGAAAATGCAGCAACTGTAATGACGCAAAGCTCATCATTGTCGATCTGGACAGCATTGATGTTGTTCTTAGGTGCGGCGGGTAAATCAGCGCAAATTCCATTACAAACTTGGTTAGCTGATGCGATGGCTGGTCCTACACCAGTATCTGCATTGATCCATGCTGCAACAATGGTTACAGCGGGTGTGTACTTATGCTGCCGTATGTTCTCTGTGATGGAAATGGCGCCAGAAGTAATGCAGTTCATCTCGATTACAGGTGCTGTGACTTTACTGGTTGCTGGTTTTGCGGCATTGGTGCAAACCGATATCAAACGTATCTTGGCATACTCAACTATGAGTCAGCTCGGTTATATGTTTATGGCTGTGGGTGCTGAGGCGTATCAAGCTGGTTTATTCCACATGCTTGCTCACGCATTCTTCAAAGCGTTATTGTTCCTTTCTTCAGGTGCAGTGATTCTTGCATGTCATCACGAACAAAACATTTTCAAAATGGGTGGATTACGTAAAAAGATTCCATTTGTATTCTGGTGTTTCGTAATCGGTGGTGGTGCATTAGCTGCACTTCCAATCGTAACAGTTGGCTTCTTCTCTAAAGATGCGATTTTAGGTGCTGTATATGCACAGTCTACGATTGCAAACCTTCCACTTTATAATACGTTGTATTGGGTGGGGGTTGCTGGTGCATTCTTAACGTCTATCTATACCTTCCGTCTAATTTGGGTGGTATTCTTTGGCGAAGAAAAAACCCATGCACATGCCATTCATGGCGTGACTTACTGGGCACCGCTTGCGATTCTTGCTGTGTTATCAACAGGAATTGGCTATTTCCTTCAAGCGCCAGTTGCAAAATTATTGACGACTGCAAGTATTCCAAGTTTTGTTGTTCCTGAAACATTAGAAGCTGCTGTTGCACATGCTGAGCATTTAGCAAGTGGTATTGCACTTGCTGGTTTAGCGGTTGGTATTTTCTTATTTGCCTTTGCTTATGGTGCAGTTAAATCTTTTGCTCAAACGTCATTGGGTTCTGGTTTAGCACATATCTGCCGTACAGCATTTGGTTTTGATGCTTTGTATGACATCGTATTTGTAAAACCTTATTTATTGATTGCTAAAATCTTAGGTCGTGATCCAGTTGATGGTTTATGGCTGGTGCTTCCTGCAATCGTGAAAGGTGGAAATAGCTTTACAAGTTCACGTCAGACAGGTTCATTACGTGAATACGCATCAAGCATGTCACTCGGTGTAGTGGTGTTATTGATGATCTTGATCGTTATTCAGGTTGTGGGGAAATAAAATGGAAAACAATTTAATTTTACCCGCACTGATTTTAGTTCCTTTCATTGCTGGTTTTATTTGTTGGTTGGTTGATAAATTCGACCAACAACTACCACGTTGGATTGCCTTAATCGGTATGCTCATTACCTTTGGTTTGGGTATTGCACTTTGGCAAAGCGGTAACTATACCTATGAGTTAGGTGGAAACTTTCCTAAATTTGCCGCTGTATTTGATGTGCCATGGATCAAAACTTTAGGGATTCATATCACATTAGCTATTGATGGTTTATCGCTTCTTATGGTCTTGTTGACTGCGCTATTAGGTATTTTGGCGGTTGGCTGTTCATGGGGTGAGATTCAAAAGAATGTTGGATTCTTCCACTTAAACCTCCTTTGGAGTTTAGGTGGGGTAATCGGTGTATTCTTGGCGATTGACTTATTCTTGTTCTTCTTCTTCTGGGAGATGATGCTTGTACCAATCTACTTCTTGATTGCGTTATGGGGTCATAAGGGTTCGAATGGTCGTTCACGTGTTTATGCTGCAACCAAATTCTTCTTATATACTCAAATTGCTGGTTTGATCATGTTGATTGGTATCCTAGGTCTTGTGATTTATGGATACTCTCAATTAGGTGAAATCAGTTTTAACTATTATTACTTGATTAGTGTTGCAAACCATTTGGAGCAAAATACTCCAGCATTGGCTTATGCATTCATGCTGTGTTTCTTCATTGGTTTTGCGGTGAAATTACCAGTATTCCCATTACACGGTTGGTTGCCTGATGCGCACGCGCAAGCACCAACAGCGGGTTCTGTGGATTTAGCAGGTATTTTGATTAAAACGGCTGCGTATGGTTTGCTTCGTTTCGTTATTCCATTCTTCCCAGCAACATCAGCACAATTTGCTGATATCGCAATTATTCTGGGCTTGATTGGTATTTTCTACGGTGCATTCTTAGCGTACCAACAAACAGATATGAAACGCTTACTTGCGTACACGTCTATTTCGCACATGGGTTTCATTTTACTTGCAATCTATGCAGGTAATATCCTGACTTTCCAAGGTTTAATGATCATGATGTTGGCACATGGCTTGTCATCTGCGGCACTGTTCATTATGTCGGGTCAAGTTTATGAGCGTTTACATACACGTGATTTACGCTTGATGGGCGGTTTACGTGGTCAGCTTCAATACTTACCATTCTTCTTGATGTTCTTTGTTGCAGCACTTGTTGGTGTACCAGGTCTAGGTAACTTTATCGGTGAATTCCTGATTCTTATGGGTTCATTCAAAGCTTACCCAGCTTTCACTATCATTGCAGCAGTGAGCTTGGTATTTGCGGGTCTTTATGGTCTGATTCTGATTCACAAAGCATTGTTTGGTGAGCCGAATCCAGAACAAAAGCAGCACTATACAAGTCCATTGAAAGATCTATCAGCGCGTGAAGTTGGTATTTTGATGATCTGTGTGATCGGTCTAGTTTGGTTAGGTATTTACCCACAAACATTCTTGGATATGTCTCATTCAAGCATGCAATGGTTAGTAAATAGTTATATGCCAGTACAAGAAGTTGTTGAAACTGTTCAACAGGCTGCAACTCAACTTGAACATGTGGAGATGCAATAAATCATGAACTTCACAATTTCTTTTTCTGAGCTAATGCCTCTTGCTCCAGTAATGATTGTGGCATTGACTGCAATTGTTGTGATGTTGTTGACTGCAATCAAACGTAATCACAATCTTATCGCGACAACTTCAGTCGTAGGTTTAAACCTCGCTGCAATTTATATCGCATACACTGCATATACAGGACATTTCGCACCTGTAAATGTTATGGGCATGTTTATGGTTGATCCATTTACCATGCTCTATCAATTCTTGATTTTGATTGCTGCATTAGCGTGCTGTACTTTGTCACACGCTTATATTGAGACCTATAAAGAAAACCGCGAAGAACTTTACATTTTACTACTGTCTTCAGTTGTAGGTGCAATGTTATTGGTTGCAAGCTCTCACTATGCAGCTTTCTTCATCAGCTTAGAGTTGATGTCGATTCCTGTATACGGCATGTTGGCGTACACGTATCAACGTAGTCAGTCTTTGGAAGCAGGGATTAAATACCTTGTACTTTCAGCAACGGCCTCTGCAATGTTGCTCATGGGTATGGCATATATCTATGCGTACACAGGTTCATTGTCATTCTATGATTCTGTTCAAGCGTTGATGACTGCGATTAAACAGCCAATGGTGTTATTAGGCTTAGGCTTAATCATCTTTGCAGTTGCATTTAAACTTTCACTTGCACCGTTCCATAAATGGACGCCAGATGTATATGCAGGTGCACCAGCGCCAATGGCGACATTCTTGGCAACGGCTGCAAAAGTTGCAACGATTGGTCTGTTTGTACGTTACTTATTAACTTCAGGTGCGATCTTAGTTGAATCGCTAGTTACTGTGTTAACCGTGATTGCAGTGTTATCGATCTTGGTGGGTAACTTACTTGCTGTGCGTCAAGTAAACTTAAAACGTATTTTAGGTTATTCATCAATTGCACACTTTGGTTATTTACTGATTGCATTACTCAGCATGACTTATGCAAGTTTAGGTAGTGTAACTGTTTATGTGATCACTTATGTATTAACGACAATTGGTGCATTCGGTGCAGTTGCTTTAATGTCGAGTCCATACAACAATGTTGATGAGGCTGAAAGCCTTGCAGACTACCGTGGTTTGTTCTGGCGCCGTCCGATTTTAACTGCAACGCTGACTGTGATGATGTTGTCTTTAGCGGGTATTCCACTAACAGCAGGCTTCATTGGTAAGTTCCTCGTCGTTATGGCTGCGGTGACAACACAACACTGGTTCTTAGCTGCAATGATCGTAGTGGGTAGTGGTATCGGTTTATACTACTATTTACGTGTAATGGTTGTGATGTACATGACACCACCAGACGTACCGCGTATTGATGCAGATGCGCATTGGGGTACTAAAGTAGGCGGTATCATGGTATTAGGTGCTGCGTTGCTTGTGTTATTCCTAGGTATCTATCCTGATCCAATGATTAACTTAGCATTGAAGGCAGATATTCTTTCTCCATTGCATTTTATATTGTCACAACAACAGTAATTATCTGATTTGTACAAAAAAGCCTCCAAAAATTGGGGGCTTTTTTATTGAAGAGTAAAAAAACACTTTATAATAGCCAAAGATTAATATTACCTAGGTACCCACTCGTGTCTATCCAAGAAATTCGCCATCCGCTTATTCGCCATAAACTTGGTCTATTACGTCGTTCAGACATTAGTACCAAGAACTTTCGTGAGTTAGCGCAAGAAGTCACGATGTTATTGACCTATGAAGCAACAAAGGATCTTCCTGTTGTTGATCATGAAATTGATGGATGGGCAGGGAAAGTTTCAACTCAACGTATCGCAGGAAAAAAAATCACCATTGTACCGATTCTTCGTGCTGGTATTGGCATGCTAGAAGGGGTGCTGAACTTGATCCCAAGTGCTAAAGTTAGTGTTTTGGGCTTAGAGCGTGACGAAGAAACTTTAGAAGTTCGTACCTACTATAAAAAATTAGTCCCTGATGTTGCGAATCGTATTGCCATGATTATTGATCCAATGTTGGCGACTGGTAACTCTCTAATCGCGGCGATTGATGTTTTAAAAGCAAGCGGTTGTAAGGATATTCGTGTGATGGTTCTTGTTGCTGCACCTGAAGGAATTGCAAAAGTAGAAGCCGCACATCCTGACGTACGCATTTATACAGCTTCAATCGATCAAGGCTTAAATGAAGATGGCTATATCGTGCCTGGTTTAGGTGATGCTGGCGATAAGATTTTTGGTAGCGTCCAAAAAGATTAATTTTTAAAAATAAATAAAAGAGACGTGATCCTGTCATAAATTTTATGAGAGATCTAAAGTCTCTTTTTTATTTTCTATATACTATGAATATCGGTTTTTAAAAGTAGGGTAAACGTCATGAAACAAGATTTTTATCAAGGCAAAGTAAAACAATATAATCCTGATAAGGGCTTTGGTTTTATCGGTACAACAGAGGGTGATGTCTTTTTTCATATTTCAGATTTCCCTACGGAAGAAGGTGAGCCTAAGCGCAATGAAAAAGTGAAATTTGCTGTAGTAGAAAATCAAGGTAAGTTTAAAGCGATTCAGATTGAGCGTGTTGATCCAAATCCAGCAAAAACCAAGAAAACTCAGATCTCAAATCATAATAAAGCGATTACTTCGGAATTATTATCAAATTTTAGACGTTGATTTTCATTGAAATATCATGGAAAAAGAGGCTTTTTAGCCTCTTTTTTATTAGAATAGTGTCAATATAAAAATAGAGTGTGAAAGATGTTTATTGAGGGAAAAATTAAAAAATACAATTCAGAAAGAGGTTTTGGCTTTATTGACGTTGATGGTGATCACGCTGATGTTTTCTTCCATATTAAAGATTTTCCTAAAACAGCAGGCGAACCTAAGATTGGTGAAAAGCTAAAGTTTCTGATTGTTGAGGATAATGGAAAATTTAAAGCGGCGAATATTGTACGCTTGGATTTGAAGACAGTCAGTACAAACTATCCAAATCATTCTGATAATGGGGCAAGTGATCCAAAGCTGATGTTAAAACCTACTCAGAGTAGTAAAAAGGGGCTGACATTTACCATCGTTGGTCTTATTATCATTGCGATTTTAATAGGGCTCGTTTTCCAAAAGTATCAAACTTTTCAACAAGCCAAAGCATTGAAAACGGCTCAATTAATTGAAGAGCAAAAAAGAATAGTTGAGCAACAACGAGAAGCAGTGGGTGAATTACCTGAAGTGAAACTTTCTGAAAAGACTGAACACGCTTTGAAAGCCCCACCAACACCGTCAGTACAAACGTTTAATGCATCTCCTGTAACTGCAACTCAAAAATTTAGTTGTGATGGACGACAGCACTGTTCACAAATGAGGTCGCTTGAGGAAGCTCGATGGTTTGTTAGAAACTGTCCGAATACTAAAATGGATGGTGATAATGACGGAGAACCGTGTGAAAATGATTCTCGTTGGAGATAAAAAAGATCAGGTTTAAACCTGATCTTCACAGAATTGTAGAAATGCTTTTAGGCCAGGACCTTGATATTTTTGACGATGTACCAGCATAAAGAGTGGGCGAGTAAGCTGCCAAAATGGTGTATCTAAAATAACAAGTTGTCCTTTTTCAGCTAAAGGTTCAATAGCGAGTCTTGATACACATGACATGCCTAAGCCACCTGCAACGATTTTTAAAATAGCTTCGTTATGACCAAGTGTTAAACGGATATTTGCATCAGGTAGGTCTTGCAAAATCGCGTTATCAAATACTTCTCGAGTACCTGAACCTTCTTCACGTAAAATCCATTCAACATCATGGAAATCAGTGGGTGTGATTGGGCGATTTAATTGTGCTAATGGATGTTCAGGTGCACAACACACAGCCAACTCGTCATCTCGCCAATGAATGCACTGTAATTGTGGTAAATGGCATGAACCTTCGATCAATGCTAAATCAAGTTGGAATTGATTAACCGCTTCAATCATTTGGCGGGTATTCCCGACTTGTAACTGTAGATGTGCTTGTGGATGGCGCTGTAAGAAATCAGCCATCAGATCAGGCATTAAATAATCACTGATGGTGAGTGTCGCACCAAGACGTAAATCAATGCTTTGCAATTCACCCTTAGCTGCTTGCTCGAATGATTCACAACGACCTAAAATTTCTAAAGCTTGCGGGAGTAAGAAACGTCCCAAATCATTGAGTTGTAATCGTTTGCCTAAGCGATCAAACAAAGGTGCACCAAGACCATCTTCTAAATCAGCTAAGGCCATACTTGCCGCACTTTGGGTGAGTCGGACAGCATCACTAGCTTTGGTTACGGTTCCTTCCTGAGCGACCGCCACAAAAACAGCCAATTGGCGTAAGGTCATGCGCATGTTAAATAGCCTTAATGTTTTGAGTATCCATCAATTATTCGATCATGCTAACATGAGCTTACTGTTTCGTGCCACGTTCAAATCATGTCAATTGAAAAATTTAGCGTAGAAAAAGTTTTATCTGTACACCGTTGGACTCACAATCTTTTTAGCTTCAGGATGACCCGCCCAGCACATTTTAAGTTTACTGCGGGGCAGTTTGCCCGTATTGGCTTGATGGTCGAGGGCGAACTAGTGGTGAGAGCTTATTCTGTTGTTTCTTCGCCCTTTGATGAAACCTTAGAGTTCTTCTCAATCGTTGTTCCTGATGGTGCTTTCACTTCGAATTTGCAACACCTCAGTGTTGGCGATGAACTTTATCTTGAAAAAATATCTTATGGCTATTTAACATTGGCGCGTTATCAGCAACCGTTACCGCAAGATTTATGGTTACTGGCCACAGGGACGGGTTTAGCGCCATTTCTATCTATGTTGCAAGATTTTGAGACGTGGACTAAATATCAGCATATCAATTTAGTCTATAGCGTGCGTACAGCCTCAGAGTTGGCTTACGTTGAGCGGATTCAGGAAATTGCTGAAATGTTTGGTGAAGGACATTCAGGATTCAAATTTATTCCGATCATTACGCGTGATCCAAATGCAGCACTACATGATCGCTTACCGATTCTGATTGCAAATGGTGAACTAGAAAAGTCTGTAGGCTTAGCACTCGATCCTGAAACTAGTCATGTGATGCTCTGTGGTAATCCTCAAATGGTGGAGGATACCAAAGAGGCGCTTAAACAACGCGGTTTAACCATGAATCGTCGTGGTGAAGGAAATATCGCAGTAGAGAATTATTGGTAATGAACTAGCGCTAAGGCTGCTATAGGTTAGGGATGATGGATATGTTTAATGAACAAACATATCCATAAATTCACGGATTTCTTGAATGGCGGTATCAACGTCAGTCGTGAGCCAAGTCGGTTCAAATAAACCAATATAATGTTCTAACCGTTCTTGTGGAACAACCAAACGCACAGGACAGTCTTCTTCAAGTAAACGCCAAGGAAGAATCGGCACTTCATTGTCTAAAAATGGCTGTACATTGCGAATATCAACGATCATCGCGTTGATACAATCAGGTAGTGGCATCACAGAAAACTCTTCTGTACGACGACGGAAATATTCTAGATCTCCCCACTTTAATATATAGCTCGGTTTATTAAACTCGATAATCCCAATCAAATGTTCATCACGGGTGTGATGCAAAAAACATTGATGTGTAACATCAGTGTCTAAATCAAGAGAAACACTTTCTCGGCTGTAGGACATAGAGCAAAACATTAAAGAAACGGCAATCGAACATTATAGCTTATTTTTACTGCATTCTAAAAGCGCCTATATTTTATACAATAATGTAAAAGAGAAAAAGTAGAGTTCTGCAACTGAAACAACGATAGTCCGAAGATTTTTCACACAATGCAACAAAGCCTATTGCTAAGATGATTACGTGAGAAATAAAAGATGAGGGGTTGCTATCATGCATGATTTTAGTAAGCCACATCCTCATGTGGCGAGCAAAGAGGAAATTGCGAAAAAACGGAAATTGCCAGTGTATATGTTAATCATTGTTGGAATATTTCTGATCGCTTTACTTGTTTATATGGTTGCTGACCATTCTGCAAATCCAACTGCACAAGTGATGATGTCACATTTGCAGTCGGCATTATTGAATGCTTAGCCAATCATACTTTCAGACCATTTAAATTGATTTGAAAGCTCATTGGTGTGAACTGGTGGGCTTTTTTGCTTATTTTTGAGTGCTTTTTGTTGTATTAGTGCTGCCATTTATTGATTGATAAATAGACAAAAACTAAGGTTTAGGCATCCATAATTCTTGTTATTCGTTCAAAGAATAATCGTGGGTAGCTGGGTTTTACTTTAAAACACGACATAAGGATAAAAACATATGAATGATTTTTTTGGTGGTCCATCTCAGAGAGGGGGATTTGATGCAATGTATTATTGGGATCAATTTCATCCGATTTTAGCGGCAGTTGTAATCTTACTATTAGGTTGGATTATTGCTTTAGTTGTCGCCGCTGGCGTGAAGAAGTTATTACAAAAACTTGATACCAATCATAAATTGTCGTCGGCTACAGGCCATCCTTCAAACATTGAAAATCTAATCTCAAAACTGGTGTTTTGGTTCGTTATGATTCTCGCTGTCGTTGGAGCATTAAACGTATTAAATATTAGTGGTGTAAGTGACCCATTCAGTAATATGGTCGGGCGAGTGCTTGCCTATATACCAAATCTATTGGCTGCTGTTGCTGTTGGTTTTATTGGTTGGATTATTGCTCGTCTCGTGAGAGTTGGATTGACCAATGTATTGGCTAAAACGGACTTGGATGAAAAACTAAGTAGTGAAGTTGGTGTCAGTTCGCTGAGTAGTAATATTGGCGAGATTTTCTATTGGTTAGTGTTGCTATTATTCTTGCCAATTGTGCTTTCTATTCTCGGTTTAACAGGTTTATTGATCCCTGTTCAAAACATGGTCAATGAGGCAATTGCTTTTGTTCCGAACTTATTCATCACAGGCGTAATTATTTTTGTCGGATATATTCTTGCAAAAATTGTACGCGGTATTGTTGAGGGCTTAACCAATAGTTTGGGTTTGCAAGCACAAGCTGAAAAAATTGGATTATTTAAAAGCTCAAGCGTATCTAAGTTCTTAGGTTCTTTTGTTTTCGCGATCATTATTATCACGACGTTAATCGTTGCATTTGAAGCATTGGGTATAGAAGCTATTTCTCAACCAGCAACTGCAATGTTGAATGAGATCATGCATGCGATACCACAAATTATTGCTGCTGGTTTGATTTTAATCGTAGCGTATGTGGTCTCCCGTTTTGTTGGACGCTTAGTGGCTGAGTTAATTTCGGGTGCAGGCGTTGATGAAATTCCAATGAAATTGGATTTACAACGTTTCCTTGGTCAAACACGCGTTTCGGATATTGTTGGCTATTTGATTGTTTTCTTCACAATGCTATTTGCTGTTTCAGAAGCTGCAAATCGTCTTGGACTTGAGCAGGTGAGTGTACTCATTGCAATGTTCATCCATTTCGGTGCAAATATCTTGCTTGGTGCTGTGATTTTAGTGATTGGTTTCTGGTTAGCAAACATTGTTGCAAACGTGGTTCAGCGTGGTGAATACAATAGTTCTCGTTGGTTGGGAAATCTAGTTCGTATCTTGATCATGGGCTTAGTGATTGCGATGGGTTTAAAAGCCATGGGCATTGCAGACTCTATCGTCAATTTAGCATTTGGTTTAACGTTGGGTTCAGTTGCAGTCGCGTTCGCACTGGCATTCGGTCTAGGTGGTCGTCAGCCTGCTGAGCGTTTGTTAGGTGATTTGTTGGACAAAGCGAAAGCTGAAGGAAAACAGCCTAATCCGCTGAAACAGAATGAAATGACATCGAGTGTAAACCCGACATCTACACCGCCATCGTCGCCATATTCTGATGAATAGTAAAAATAATCTTTGATTTTTTTAATCAATTCGACCACTCTAAGCAGGGTGGTCGTTTTGTTTGTATTCGCGCTATTGGTCACTATTGGGTATTGCGACAAGGCAGTTAAGTGACATTTTATTCAGATATAAAGCAATTTTTTTGAGTGTTAAAATGTCTAGAAAGAAAAACTTGACCTAAAATGCAATTCATTTATAGATAAAGTATCAATAGTCTCTAAATAAAAAGTCTATAGGAGAATTAAATGAAGAAGCCTAACCGCGTATTTGCGCCAATTATTATTGCTGGAATCACTGTTGGCTTTTTAGCTAGTGCTTATAAATTTGTGGTTGCTAAATCCAGTCCAAGCAAAGAGAAGACGGTTTCGAATGCACAGCAAGCACCTTCTTCAGAGGCAGCCAATTCCTCAGACCACCACAGTTAAATCCATCATAATCTGCCGAATCGACACTGGAATTAAACGAATTGAGCAGCAGCTTGTGCGGATGACCATGCCCATTGGAAGTTATATCCGCCTAAATGACCTGTCACATCCAGTACTTCGCCGACAAAATATAAGCCTTTCTGTTTTTTGCTTTCCATCGTTTTAGATGACACTTCGCTGGTATCGACACCACCTAGTGTGACTTCGGCTGTTCGATAGCCTTCAGTACCAGATGGTTTTACTGAAAATGCATGAAGTTGTGTTGCAATGTGTTCAAGCTGAGCATCGCTAATATTGCTGATCGCGGTTTCGCTTTGTTCTGCCCAAATCAGTTGCTGTAATTCTAAGACAATACTTTTCGCAGTGAATTCATTCAATAAAGTCCTGAGTAGAACTTTAGGTTGCGCTTTTTTCTTTTCTTTAAAAAATTCAGTTAAATCTTGGCTTGGGAAGAAGTCAATTTTAAAATTTTCACCGACATGCCAATAGTTAGACAGTTGCAATGAACTTGGTCCACTTAAACCACGATGTGTAAAGAGTAGGGCTTCGGTGAATTGATGACGGTCATTGATCAGCGTTGCATCTAAAGCATTACCACTCAAGCGAGTTGTTACTTCTTTAAACTGATCTGAAAAGGTAAATGGAACTAATCCCGCACGGGTTGGATAAACATGGTGTCCAAACTGTTGTGCAAGCTCATAGCCGAATCCAGAACCACCCAAAGTCGGAATAGATAAACCGCCAGTTGCGACAACGAGAGATTCACATTGATAAGTTCCCTGATTGGTATCAATCATAAAACCTGAATCAGCTTTGGGTTGAACATCCTGAACTTCACAATGCGTTTGAATATTCACGTACTTCGCTTTTTCACATTCTATGAGCAGCATTTCTAGGATTTCTTTTGCGCCTTTTAACGTAAAAAGCTGACCATGCTTACGTTCTTCATATTCGATGCCATACTCGCAGACCATTCCAATGAAGTCCCAATTGGTGTAGCGAGTCAATGCGGAAATTACGAAATGTGGATTTTCTGAAAGATAGTTGGATGGTTCGACATCAAGATTGGTAAAGTTACATTTACCACCACCAGACATCAAAATCTTTTTGCCTACTTTATTGGCTTTTTCGAGTACCACCACGGAGCGCCCACGTTTGGCTGCTTCAGCAGCCAGCATCAAGCCCGATGCACCAGCACCTAAAACGACAACATCCACTTGATGAACCATGAGCAATACTCAATCGAATATGAAAAGCGGGCAATTATAAAAGATTTAAAGCATTTTGAGTATGTTGATTGTTGGGTTAAAAAATATACTTTTAAAATTAAAGCATGTTATAAAGTTGGTCTCGATAGAGGGGATTAGAATAATGAATGACAAGACATTTTTAGAAGATACTTCGCCAAATAAACAAGATCAATTGAGACAATACACACTGATTGCCTATGGATTATACGCTGCCAGTATTTTTGTCGGTTTGACCAGTATTGCGGCTGTGATTATGAATTATATCAAGCGTGATGAGGTTAAAGGCACATGGCTTGAGAGTCATTTTGAATGGCAGATAAAAACATTTTGGATTACTTTAATCGCTGGACTGATTGGCTTTGTCCTGACATTTGTTTTGATTGGCATACCTGTTTTACTTGCAGCCTCGATTTGGTTTATTTATCGAATTGTCAAAGGCTTGGTCGTGTTTATGGATAACAAACCGATTGGAGATGGTTGGTTTTAAGTTTCATTTTAAAAAATCAGAGCTGCCTGCGGGCGGCTTTTTCATTTGACGCGTCCCTGTAACCCGCCTGTATGAATCACTAAAATTCTACTGTGAGTAGGAAAATGATTTTTTCCAATTAAATCAAATAAGCCCATCATCATTTTAGCGGTATAGACTTGCTCCAAAGGAATGGCATATTGCTGTTCAAATTGCAGCATAAATTGCAGCAGCTCAGGAGAGGTCTTTGCATAGCCACCACCGCAATATTGATCGGTGAGTGACCAGTTAAGTTTATCAGTCCATTGTTGAATATCGTGCCGTAGAAACTCACCCTTTAATGCAGAAAATCCCAAAACTTGTTGCCGATCTGAACTACTTTCAATGATTCCTGCAATCGTTCCGCCAGTACCTACTGGACAGCAAATGACATCATAATTTGTTTGATCTTCGGGTGATAAAATCTCTTGTGTCCCTTTGAGTGCAAATGTATTTGTTCCACCCTCAGGAATGATATACGCATCAGGATAGTGTTGTTTTAGTTGTAGCTGATAATCCGTGTCATGCCGTAGTCGATATTCAGCTCGACTGACAAAACGAAGTTGCATACCAAAATCATTTGCGCTTTGCAGGGTGGGGTTGAGTGATTGTGTGTGTAGCTCATCACCACGAATAATGCCGATGCTTTGAAAACCGAATAACTGTGCCGCATACGCCGTTGCTGCAATATGATTTGAATAAGCACCGCCAAAGGTAAGGATTTGCTTAAAACCTAGTTGCTTTGCTTCGAGTAGATTGTATTTGAGTTTAAAAAACTTATTTCCTGAGATTTGAGGATGAATGAGGTCAAGGCGCTTCACCGTAATCTGAACAGGATATGGGGTATCTAATGTTTGATAAGGGGTAGGAAAAGCAATGTGATCAAACATGTTTCAACATCAGAAATCGGTTTGATCACATTGTAAATGTATTTGATTGAGACTGTCAGTAGGCTTTAGGAATCTGTATTGACTGAGGTAATCACAGACATCCCTGGACGTAAGTTTTCGATACCTTTTTGATTTGGATCAATCGTGATACGTACTGAGATACGTTGAACGACTTTGGTAAAATTACCCGTCGCATTATCTGGTTTAAGCACACTAAACTCTGAACCCGCAGCAGGAGAAATTTGCTCAACGTGTCCTGTAAACTTTTGATGATTGAGTGCATCTACTGTGAAATAGGCTTTTTGTCCAATTTTCATATTGGCAATTTGGGTTTCTTTAAAGTTGGCAATCACCCAAGTTTGTTTAGGAATCAAATACAGTAGTTGTGTTCCAGCAGCCACATATTGTCCAACTCGAGGATTGACTTCACCTAGTTGACCATCAAGCGGCGCAGTAATTGTGCTGTAATCCTTGGTGGTATTGGCTTGATCTAATTGAGCTTGAGCACTATTGACCTGCGCTTTTAATCCGCTCTCGGCAACTTGAGCCGTTTTTAACGCTTCTTGAGCAACTAAAATATTGGCCTGAGCTTGTTTTAGTAAAGCCAAATTATTTTGTGCATCTGCCGCAGCTTTATCCTGTTCAGATTTTGAAGCAGCACCACTATTTCCAAGTTGTTGATAGCGTTTAAGCTGTGCAACAGACAAATCGTATTGTGCTTTCACTTGATCCAGTTTTGCTTGTGCCGAAACCACATCTGCTTGGCGTTGTGCAATCGCTTGAGTTTGATTAGCAAGGCTATTTTGTGCTTGTTCTACGCCAGAAACAGCCTGAGTCACTTTTTGGTCATAGGTTGTTGCATCGATATGCATTAGTACTTGACCTTGCTTAACGTGATCAAAATCTTTGACTAACACATCTTTGATATAACCATTGATTTGCGACGAGAGAATCGTTGTTTTTCCTTTTACATAGCTGTTATCTGTTTGTTCAACAGCTGTATGGAATGGCCCAATTCTCCAAGCCCATAAAATAATGGTAATCCCGACCAGCAATACCAATAACATCCACCACAAGGTTGAGCGTTTGGTTTTAATCAGTTTACTCGTTGGAGGAGGTGGCGGAGGAGGCAATTGATTTGGTGTTTCAGATGCTTTCGCTGTCTCCGTCTCCGCTTTGGCTTGCTCCACTTGGGTTGCCTGATTTTCGGGTTTCTCTTGATTTTCGTCTGACATAATTTTTTCTCAATCAAATACTATAAGGGTTAATTTGCTGCTTGCAGATTTCTTCGGGTGATGTACTTATTGCGTACATACTTAAACAAGCCCCATAGCAGTAAAATGACGGCAAAAATGCCATTCAGTACGATCACATCGTTATAGGCACGAACTTGTGCTTCACGAGTGACGACTTTATTTAAGTTCTGAGCCGCTTGATTACTTTGCAAAACAGGATCATTGGTTGTAACCATGGCACTATGCTGATAAGTCTGTAAACGTTGTGCGACAAGTGGGTTTGTTGGATCCAAGTTGCTGTTGATCTCAACTTTATAATTATTGGTTTGGTGTTGTTGGTAGGTATTAAAAAATGATGAGCCAACCAAACCACCAAAGTTCTGTGTTGCCGAGAACAACACGATAAAGGTCACGACATATTGTGGACCACGTTGTAATGTCCGCATGAAACCCATTAGTAGCAGTGGACCAATGAATACACCGCCTGCAAAACTCACTAAGAATTGACTACGATAAAAGTTTGCTGGACGGACATCACTGGTTAGGTGATAGTCCAATGCACAAGCTATTAAAATTAAAATTTCGGCGAGGAATAAATTTAAAATCAAACGCTCGCGATGAAAGGTAATCGCACTGAAAACTGAACCAGCAATCGTTCCACAGAAGATCACAACATAAAGTGGCACAAATTGGTCAGGTCCCATTCCCATAGTTTTTAAAAAGTTTACTGCGGCATAGCTTTGTTCCGACATTAACAAGCGTAGAGCAAAGGCACTCACGATAAAGCTTAATAACTCTCCTGCTGCAAGCCATCGAGTCATGATCAGTGGGTTACTACGATAGTGTTCGTAGGTTAGGCCAAGTACGATGAGGCAAAAACCCACGATCAAGGTATAGGCCAGCCATGGACTATTGAACCACCAAAGAATAGGGCCTTGAGTTAAAACAATACATAAACAAGCAAAACCAGGTGCGAGTAAAGCAAAGGTAAAGAAATCTTGTTTCTCGAAAACATCTAAACGTAAGCTTCGTGGTAGTTTGAGCGACACGACCATTGCAAAACAGCAAATTGCTAAGCCTAATTCAAAGGTGTAAATCACATCCCACTGATTCGCACTCAAAAGAAAAGGCGAAATAATCCAAGCCAATGGCAGCCCAAGTTGTTGGAAACCGAAAGCCAAATAAATCCCTTTCGGCATATCTGCACGGCTAAAGGCTTGCATGGTGTAATACATGCCTAAGGAACTAAGTGGGGCAGCAGCTAAACCTGCGATGAAACGCACGAAAAGTGCCATTTCATAGGTCTTAACAAAGATATGCAGAATCAAAACGCCGATAAAAACCAGCAAACCAATTTCTGAAAATAAGCGTAAACCATACTGCTGACGGGCTTTAAATAGAATCAAGTTGGAACTGACATTCGCCATCACATACACAGCAGGTAACCATGCTGCCTGTGATGGTGTTAAGCCATATTCACCCTGAAAAATGGGTAAGTTTGCAACAATAAAGCCGTTACTTAGACTAGCTGCAATCGCGATAAATAAACCAATAACAAAATAGGCCAAGCGCTTCGGTGTTGCATGGGCAATAGCCGCAGGTGATCCGGGCAAAGTTGGACGCTCATCCACAGACCAGTTTGGAGGGGTTTCAAGATAGCGAGGTGTTTTATCCATATTATCCTCGAACTAAATTTTAATGCCGTTTAATAATAATTCTATTGCACGTCTAGCGAGCCTAACTTGATCGGCAGCAGTATGTCCTTGAAATGAAGAACCTAAAATCGCCGTGATCATCGCAAAATCCTGCGAGGTTAAATCAGGGCGGCATAAATGATGTTGTATAGCTTGATCAATGAGTGGTTGTAATGCTTTATCTCGCCGTTCATAAATATTTAGCATGATTGGGTCTTGGCGATCAATAATGCGCCAGTAATCAATCAGTACAACGAGCTGAGGAAGTTGTTCCAAATTACTTTCAATCAAACGAATGAAACCATCGTCATAGGGCATCAAAGCCTGTGCTCTTTGCTCTAAACGTGTAATTGCACGTTCTAATAATGCTGCTATCAGTGCCTTACGATCGGCAAAGTTTCGATAAAAGGTTGCTCGGCCAACACCTGCATGATCAATAATCACCTGTAATGGCACATGAACGCCTTGTACTCTGAAGACTTCTTCAGCAGCATTCAGTAATTCATCACGATTGTGAGCTGCCAATTGTTGACGTTTGACCATGAGAGAAATTCGATTAGAAACTTAACGAATATTTAACGGACATTTTTGTCCGATGTAAATATGGAGCATTTCTTTATTTTGTTTAGTTTCAGTAAAAGAAAGCTTTTAACTCAATTATTCAGCGAGATTCAGTGCTAAAAATAGAAGAAATAATTTTAGTAAAAACATAATAGATAGGTCGATCATGCGAGCATTTGCATCTCGTTTCGCCAGAGGGGTGAAGCACCGCCCATATTTATCAGCAACTTTTTCATTGGGTTTGTTGATTTATGCAGTTTTGCATTTTTTTACTCAGTGGCATTGGGCAACATGCTTGCAACTGGGATGGAATATTGCGATTTGGCTGTATTTATTTTTGACGCTGAAAATGATGTGGCATTTAGACGCGGCACATATTCTTGAGCGAGCGAAACAGCAAGATGAAGGCAAATGGATGATCTTGGTCGCTGTATTAATCGCGATTGTCGTGTGTTTTATTTCAATTGTGGTGCAGTTGAGTCATGTTCCCAAAGATAATGCCGTCTTGAAAGGTATTCTAATTTTACTAACAATCGGGACAATCTTTTCTACATGGTTGTTATTACATACCTTATTTGCTATTCATTATGCGCATGATTATTACCTTGCAAAAAGTCATTCAGATGAGACTGGCTTGGAGTTTCCTAAAACAGAACAACCTGATTATCTCGATTTCATTTATTTTAGTTATATTATTGGTACCTCGGCGCAGACAGCTGATGTTTCGATTACCAGTTCTCAAGTCAGGCATCTTAATATTTTTCATTGTGTGCTGGCTTTTATTTTTAATACGGTGATTTTGGCGGTCGCAATCAATGTTGCAGCAAGTCTGATCGGGTTTTGATTGATAACTTATTTTTATTAATTTTATTAAAATTCATCATTTTTATTTTTGTAATGAGTTGGCTATTTTAAAAACACCACGATTGTTTCTGGAATAATAATGAACACCCAACATCATGTTAATCAGCAGCAATATCAAGACAAATCTCAAGCTTATTTAAATAGTTCAGTGCATGCACAGGGCATCGAGTTTGAGAAAATGCAGCAGTGTATTCAAGCACATCAATTAAAACGAGTTTTAGATTTAGGCTGTGGTGGTGGTCATGTTAGCTATCAAGTTGCACCACATGTAGAACAAGTAAAAGCCTATGATTTAACACCGTCGATGGTTGAATTGGTTGTGTCTCAAGCACAGCAAAAAGGATTGCAAAATGTTGTAGGGCAGCAAGGTGCAGCAGAATCTTTAGCTTTTGCCGATGGCAGTTTTGATTGTGTTATTAGCCGTTATTCAGCGCATCATTGGCAAAATGTCGCGCAGGCCATGAGTGAGGTGCACCGTGTATTAACAGCATCAGGTAAAGCCATTATTATTGATATTTTAGGCAATTCACATCCAGTTATTGATACATTTTTTCAGACGATAGAAACGATTCGTGATCCGAGTCATGTTCGAAATTATAGTTTGCAAGAATGGATGCGTTTTGCAGAATATGCAGGATTTAAAGTTGAAACGATTGAAAAACAATCCTTGAATTTAGAGTTTCAAAGTTGGACGGAGCGCATGCAAACGCCAGCTCATGCTGTGCAGACCATTCGATATTTACAAAGCAAAGCATCTGATCAAGCCCAACAATATTATCAAGTTCAGTCGGATGGTTCATTTACCAGTGACGTTGTTTATCTAGTTTTGTCTAAATAGAAACTAAGGAATAAGTCAGAGCTGACCTATTCCTTATCATTTGATTAGTGGAAGACCGCTTCTAAAGCTTTTAACCCAACTTTTGGATCAAGCAATCCATTATAAATATCAGGTACTTCTCGATCGACACCAAATAATTCATAGATGGCGAGCATCGCTCCACGAATTGAATATTCGACTGTGAACACTACATCATCTTCAAGTTCAACGAACTGACCTAAGAATGCAAAATTTGCTGCATTTTCAGGAATTAAAAGTGGACGATCGCCTTCTTTACGACATGCGAAAAGCGCTGAAGCATAAGGCATCATGACGGTTGTGATATCCGTGTGTGCAAGTACATGATCTAAAATATCGTCAAAACCAAGTTGAAGGATCAATTCAATTAAGATTTCCTGACCTGTCGCTTCACTCATTGGTTTTTTAATGTAGTCACCGATATGATCGATTTCAAAACCATAACCCCATAGCGTAAATTTGCCTTCAGGTAAGTCTGCAAAATGGGGTTGAGCAGGGACGACCACAGAAAGATGCCAACCAGACTCAAACCATGTCATTAATGCGCCAGTTCCGGGTTCATTGCCTGTATAAGCAATAATACGTTTCAGCAGCACATCATCATGCATTGTCAGCGTAAATGACTTCCATTTATGTTCATCGACATTGCCATAAAACGTCATAGGTCGACCGAAGTCAGGTGCTTTTTGCGCTAATGTCTCCCATAAACGCCATCCATGATCTTGCCGATCTCGAATTAGGTCAGGGACATCATGTTTATCGCCGTAACGTGAGTCTGCCGTAATAGAACCAAGCGTAAACAGTGCGACATCTTCAGCGTTAAGTTCAATCTGTTCTGTACCTTCTGGAACTTTTAAATAAAGTTTAGTTGCTTTACGTTCACCTGTTTGTGCATCTTCACTAAAATCTGCATCGGTGACATAGCTGCCAAAACGAACATCAACACCTTGTTCAACTAACCAGCGTTGCAGTGGTAAAATCATAGAATCATATTGATTGTATTTAGTCCGTTTAACTCCTGCTAAAGTGTGGATTCTTGGCAGTTCTTGGATAAATCTTAGGAAATAACGACGTAGTTCCACTGCACTATGCCACTTCTGGAATGCAAATGTGGTGCGCCACATCCGCCAGAAATTGGTTTGAAAAAATGCGTCATCAAAAAACTCATCAATACGACGACTACCGATACGATTTTCTTTTAGGGCAAGCAGTCTGAGCATTTGAGCACGATGCATGGTCGACAGCCCCAATTTCTCAGCATCTAAAATCGTGTGTTTTGAGTCAATCAAACGGGCTTGAGCATGGGTTTTGATTTGTTCATTAAACTGCGTGCATTCTTCTCTAACTGAGGTATTTGGATCTTCTAAAGACGGAATCGTCGAAAATAAGTCCCAAGTACATAAATAGGTTTCATCTGTGAGCATGCGTCCGCCACGAGTTACCCATGCATGATTAGGATTGAGCGGATTATGACCGCCATCCATTGAGCCACCAGAAACGTCTAGCTCTTCTAAAATATGAATATTTTGTGCTGGCACTTTTGCATCTCGAATTGCAAATGCAGCAGCAGCCATACCTGCAATACCGCCGCCAACAATCCAGATATGTGATTTTGAAGTATTTAATGCGTTGTGTTTTTTACTTTGCATCTGATGTGCCTCATTGTTTTTTTGATAAAATGGATAAAACCATATTTTTATTATGGGTTTTATGTGATGGAAAATAAATGAAATTTACAATTAAAAATATTATAAATTTTGATCGTAAAATTAGTTTTATGGAAAAAACGGATATTTTATAAACTCAGTATTAGACTGTGTTATGTTCTAACCATTCAAACATAAAAAATAATTGAGTTTTTGCTCTAAATTTAAGACTTTAAAAATATTAATAATCTATCAGTAAACGTTTTCAGAAAAATTAATGATCTTCGCTAAAAATTTTTCTATCTCTAAAAAGTAGTTTTAAAGTAAAATATTCACTGGAAAATTCTTCTAATCTTGAGGTTTATCTTGGAATCTTTATTGATTTTAGGTTCGATTGCGTTGGCACTTATGCTTGGTGCAATTAGCCCCGGTCCTACATTTATTTATGTGGCAAAAAACTCAATTGCGATTTCACGTAAACACGGGTTATTTACAGCACTTGGCACGGGTACAGGTGCGGCTTTATTTGGGTTTTTAGCGGTCATGGGGCTACAGGCGATTTTATTGGCTGTACCATCAGCGTACTTGATTTTAAAAGTGTGTGGTGGTCTCTACTTACTTTGGCTGGCCTATAAAATTATTAAACATGCCAAAGAGCCGATGGAAACAGCTGATAACTCAGTTCAAACAATGAGTTTTGCGCAAGCTTATCGATTAGGCTTGATCACACAGTTAAGTAATCCCAAAATTGCAATCGTATTGGCAAGTATTTTCACGGCATTATTGCCGAAAGAAATTCCGACCTATTTTTATGTGGTTTTACCAATGCTGTGCTTCTTTATTGATGCGGGATGGTATTCCTTAGTCGCTGTTGCACTATCTGCGGAAGGGCCACGAAAAGTCTATTTGAAATCGAAAGCGATTTTTGACCGTGTAGCGGGTGGGGTAATGACGCTGCTTGGTTTGAAGTTGATTTTTGGAATGAAGTAATAAAAAAGAGCGACCAACAAGGTCGCTTTTTTATAGGTTAAATTCTGCTTAATCCGCTTAATCTTTAAAATGGATCGGCATCCATTGATAGCTTTTTCCATCAGCTGAATAGATATGCCCAATACCCGGAAATGGTAAATGTGGTGCAGCAATGGTTTGACCATTTTTAGCAAAATTTGCAAATTGTTTTAAGCGAGTTTCAACGGCTTTTTTCGGGTCAATATCATACTCAATCGCAGTTTCAGGTCGATCAAACTGAACAGTGTGTGAATGAACAATATCCCCAATAAAAACGATGCTTTCACTTTTGGTTTTTAGCTCATAGCTAAAATGCCCCGGTGTATGTCCAGCCGTGCTAATGACTTTAAAACCTTGAATGTCATCACCGAGTTTATAGGTTTTAAAGCGTTGTTTGGCTTGGTAAGGCGCAATCGCTTGTTTAATTTTCTCAACTGTACCTAAGTAATTGGCTTGTTTTTCTTTCGGTAGTTTTGCTGCCTGTTTGGGATCTAACCAATAATCGGCTTCGTCACTAGAAACATATACGGTTGCATTTGGAAAGTTGGCTTTGCCATCTTTACTGATGCCGCAGACATGATCGGGGTGTAAATGTGTGAGTAGAATCGTATCAACTTGCTCTGGTTGATAGCCTGATGCTTTTAGATTGCTTAAAACTGAACCTAAATGTGCGCCAAAGCAACTGGCTGCACCACTATCCACTAATACCAGAGATTTACCTGTATTGACGAGGAAGGCATTGACTGAGGTTTGTACGCCTTTATCTTGATCTGCATAGTATTTCTTTAAAATCTCGTGAACTTGTTGTTGTGGAATGTCTTTAAACAAGCTTGGCGACATAAAGTTAGTGCCATCGAGCAGGGCAGTGATTTTTACGTCACCTACTTGGTATTGGTAGTAACCAGCAACTTGTTTTTGTTGTTCAATGATTGGGAGTGTTTTGCTTGTTTCAGCATGGCTCAGTAAAGGGAAGCTGCTTAAGAATGGAACGGAAAGTAGTAGGGCAATTTTTTTCATAGAATCATTACATTTATTAGAGAAAAACTTTTTTACCATGAATTCAAATAAAATTGGGTGTTTGAGCGCAGAAAAAAATCCGCTTTTGTAAGCGGATTTTATCGGATGTTCTCGTCTTAGCGTATGGCTTTACTGCTGAGGTATCTTGGAAAAATCCACCATTTCAAACTCTTCAAGATCACAATTTGCCAGTGCACATTTCTGCTCAGTATAGGCCGTCTCACCTAAATTCTGTTTGGCCTTATTTGCCCAAAACTCAGCTTTTTTGGCATCTTGCTGTTCAACTGGTAGCCGAAATCCATATTCATCTGCAAGTGTCATTTGTGCAGCAACAGAACCTTGTTGTCCTGCTTTTTCGAGCAAGGGGATGTATTGTTCAGTACTTGAATAGTATTGCGCCAGCAAATAACTTGCATAAGCATCCTTTTGATTGGAAAGCTTTTGAATTGGCTTAATATCGATTTGTTCTTTTAATGCTGAATCCTGTGAAAATAAAGCAAATTCTAAAAGTGCAACGGATGCACTTAGGTCTCCTTGTTTGATGTAGCGATTCATCTGCTCTAAAAATAAGTTTTGTTGCTGATCGATATATTCTTTTGCCTTTTCCTCATTGTTTTGTGAAAGTAGCTGTTTTAATGTGGGATCAACTTTTATATTTGGGTTTTCATCATCCGATTGGAATAACGTATTGAATGTCAGTTGAATTTGATCTTTGGCTTGCTGCACTTGAGGACTAAATTGAGATTGGGTTTCCTGAGCTAAGGCGATTTGAAAAGAAAAAATGCTGAAAAAGAAGACGGTGATTATTCTCTGGAACATGTTTTACCTAATGTATTTATCGTTCATTTAATATTTTGGTTGAATTATAGAAATAAAAAAAGGGCTTCCGAAGAAACCCTTACATAAGTTTTATATATTAAGACACTTTATCGCCTGGTTTCGCGCCAGATTCAGGTGAAATCACCCAAACCCCTTCGCCATTACCTGCTGCAAGTACCATACCGTTAGAAATACCAAAACGCATTTTACGAGGTGTAAGGTTAGCGACCATCACCACCAATTTGCCTTTTAAGTCTTCGGGCTGATAGAACTCACGAATACCACTAAACACATTACGTGGTTCAGCTTCACCGACATTTAAAGTGAGTTGAAGTAATTTATCAGAACCTTCGACAGTTGAAGCTTCTAAAACTTCAGCTACACGAAGATCAACTTTCATAAAGTCTTCAATACCAATAATTTCAGCTTCACCCACTTTAGGTTCAGGCTTTTTCTCGGCTTTCTTCTCTTTTTTCTTTTCCACTTTTGGTGCTTCTGCCGCAGCAGCTAATGAGTCTTTCGATGCATCAACCATCGCTGCAACTGCTTTAGGATCGACACGCTGCATAAGCGGTTGGAATTGAGCAATTTCATGTCCAACTAAGATTTGCTTGCGAGATTCAAAGTTAAAGCTTTCAAGTTGTAGGAATGCTTGAACTTGAGCCGCAAGTGTCGGAAGAACAGGAGCCAAGTAAATTGCAAGCTGACGGAATAAGTTAATACCGACTGAGCATACATCATGAACTTGTTGTTCTTGACCTTCCTGCTTAGCAAGAGCCCATGGCTTTTTCTCATCAATATATTGATTCGCTTTATCCGCAAGTGCCATGATTTCACGGATCGCCGCAGAAAATTCACGATCTTCATAGGCTTGAGCAATTGAATCGCCCGCATCAATAAAGCTTTGCACAAGTTCAGGTTCTGCACATGTGCTTGAAAGCGTATTGTTGAAATTGGTGTTAATGAATTTTGCACAACGGCTGGCAATATTCACCACTTTACCAACAAGGTCAGAATTCACTTTTTGAACGAAGTCATCTAAGTTCAAATCCGAATCTTCAACTTTGTCTGAAAGCTTAGAGGCAAAGTAATAACGTAAATATTCAGGATTCAAATGCTGTAAATACGTTTCAGCTTTAATGAATGTGCCGCGAGACTTCGACATCTTCTGACCATTTACAGTTAAGAAACCATTGACGAATAAACCTGATGGCGTGCGGTAGTTTGCACCCTCAAGCATTGCAGGCCAGAACAACGCATGGAAGTAAACGATGTCTTTACCGATGAAGTGATAAACTTCATTTTCAGAATCTTTTTTCCAGAAATCATCGAAGCTTAGATCAGGGCGTTTCGTTTTGATATAGTTTTCAAAACTCGACATATAACCAATCGGCGCATCGACCCAAACGTAGAAATATTTATTTGGTGCATCTGGAATTTCAAAACCAAAGTAAGGTGCATCACGAGAAATGTCCCAGTCCGCTAAGCCTGCATCAAACCATTCATCAAGTTTGTTGGCAATGGATAAAGGTAAGCGACCTTCGTCACGCGTCCACTTCTGTAAGTATTCTGCAAAGTTTGGTAGCTTAAAGAAATAATGGTCTGAAGACTTTTCAACAGGTGTTGCACCACTCAGCGTTGAACGAGGGTTCAGTAACTCAGTTGCATTGTAGGTTGTACCGCAGACTTCACATGAGTCACCGTATTGATCTTCCGCTTTACATTTCGGACAAGTGCCCTTGATGAAACGGTCAGATAGGAACATGCCTTTTTCAGGATCAAATAACTGGGTTACAGGACGAACTGCGATGTTGTCTGCTTCACGGTTTTTGATATAAATCTCAGAAGCGCGTGCTTTGTTTGCATCGCTATGCGTTGAATCATAATGATCAAAATGCACGCCAAAACCATCAAAATCACGAATATGCTCTTTCTGCACATTGGCAATTTGCGCTTCTGGGCTAATCCCATTCGCTTCAGCACGTAACATGATCGCAGTACCGTGAGCATCATCCGCACATACATAAGTCACATCATGGCCCATTGCACGCATCGCACGAACCCAAATATCTGCTTGGATATAACCGAGTAAGTGACCCATATGGATTGGACCATTGGCATAAGGTAGGGCATTGGTGACTAAAATTTTACGCACGGATATTGTTCTCTCATTCGTATTTGCAAGGCAGATGATTTTACATGACTTAGGACAGACTTGCACAAATGAATCAGGGAAATCTTTTAATCCTATTGTGGTCTCATCGTTTTAAGACTTCATGCAATCTTCACATTGGCTTCAATCAAAGCACATTTGTTTGATTGAGAATAATTACAATATCAAAGAATGGAAAATAAAAATGAGATCTTGGTCTTTAGTCTGTGCATCATTGGTTGCGAGTTTGGTGTCTGTTTTAAGTTTTGTTATTCCTTTCTGTGTATTTTTATATGTTCAGCAGGATCATGTGACACGCCTAGCGAGCCGAGGATTTGAAGTTATGGTCTATCTGACACCGATTTTATGGCTAATTGGCTTTATTGCTTACGCTATTGTATTGGCGGTATTGAAATTGCCGAAAAAGATTTTCGATCTTGTTCAAATTTTAAAATCGGGCTTGGTTCTTTTTATTGTGTGGATGCCATTCGTTTTAATGATTTTTTTAGAAGCTCAAGTTGATCAGAATGATTTCCCAGTATTATTTATTGGTTTGATGGTTTATTTTGCACTTTTGTTTTTAATGGTTTTGGGATGTATGAGTGCGAATGCTTGTTATTTTATGCTAGATAATAAAAGGAAAGAGATATTCTAATCTGTATTAAAACTCAAGCCTAAAACATGTGCCCCGAAGGATCACATGTTCTGCATTTGCTTAACCGTCACACTCTGCTTTGAATTTTTTCTTAAAGAGATGATTTTCCCTTTAGATAAGAAATGAATGTGATAGCTCTTTAAGCTATTGGTTTTAGGATCAACTGTAATTTCAGCAAATAAAGGCGTTTGCCAAAGTTCATCACTGCCCAGCGTCCCTAACCAAGCTTGCGCTTTGATTGCAGCGGTAAATTCATCTTTAATTTCTAAATTGCTGATGCTGAGTTCACTGCACCAATGAACAGTCTTTGGAAATTCAACTTTAGAAAATTTCCAACAAATCGAAAGCGCTAAACTACTTTCAATTCCAGCATAATCATTACTTTCATGGTGAATGACTGGAATCAGTTGTTCAGCCAAATCTCCTTCAAACGAAAGAATCATATTTTGGATTCTTCTTTTACTTGAAAGGATGTACTTCAAACGCTTTTCTTGAGCTTGCAGTTCATTTTGAATTTCTAAAAGTTCATTTTCGTTCATATATACAGTTCTATAGACAAGGACTATGATTTCGATACGAGCAAAAGTATATCTGATCTATCTCCTTATATTGTTAATAGTTTTTAATTCATATTTGATGGTTCTAAAAATGATCGAAACACCTAGACTGATTTTGCGCCAATGGTTGCCAGAGGATTATCCGTATTTTGCTCAGATGAGTAAGAATCCCAAAGTGATGCAGTATTTTCCGAAGTTACTGTCACGCTCTGAAAGTGATGCATTGATTGATAAATTCCACGACATCATTGATCATCAAGGTTGGGGATTTTGGGCGATAGAATTAAAAGCAACGCATCAATTCATTGGCTTTGTTGGTTTACATGAACAAGCAACACAGTTTTCATTTTCGCCATGTGTAGAAATCGGTTGGCGTTTAGATCATGCGTATTGGGGACAGGGCTATGCGACGGAAGCGGCTCAGGCTGCTTTAAAATTTGCCTTTGATCAATTGACATTAGAAAAAGTAGTTTCATTTACGACTTTCGAAAATACCAAGTCTCAATCAGTCATGCAAAAGCTCAATATGACATATGTGAAAGACTTCCAACATCCAGCTTTGGCAGTGGATCATCCTTTATCTTGGCATGTACTTTATCAAATAGAAAAAGATGATTTTTTGCTGAGTAAATGACAATTAGATCTTGTTTTGTAAAGCTTTAATGTGGAAGTGTAGTGATCGGAAAAGTATTTGAATCTTCCTGTATTTGCTTTGTTTCAATTTGCAGCGAATAGCGAAAACATCCTTTAAACGCGTTATAAATGAGTCTGATCCAAACAATATGTTTTTTTAGCTATAGTGAGGAATGAACATGACAAACGAAAAAATTGATGAATTAAAAACTCAAGCAAATGAATTAGGTAATGATCTGAAATACAAAGCGAAAGAAGCTCAGTTGCAAGGCGAGAAAGCCGTTGATGATTTAAAGCATTCAGCTGAGGAATTAAAGTTGAAAGGCGAAAAAGCTTTAGATGACTTGAAGAAAGATGTATCTGAGCAAAACGAGGAAGGCAAACAAGCATTCTCAAGTAAAGTAGATGAAATCAAAGCCAAACTTGAAGATACACAACACAATGTTCAAGATAAGTTTGATCATTTGAAAGAAGAAGCAGGTCATAAGTTTGATGATGCAAAAGCAAAAGCTGCTGAATTGAAAGATGAAGCCTCTGCGAAATTTGATGATCTCAAAGCTCAAGCAGGTCATAAGCTAGATGATCTCAAAAAAGCGGCATCAGACACATTGAATAAATTTAAAGGCTAACCTTAATTTATTTTTATTAATGTTTTCTCAAGCTCATATTCTGAAAAGAAATAGGCTCTAAAAAATGAGCAATTATCTTTTAGATATGAGCTTCAACTTTCTAATACTGCTACACTAGCCACACTCAGTGATACGTTGATCTGTTTTTGGAGTAAACAAAATGTCGTGGCTTTCTTCCTTAAAATCTGTTTTTTCACCAGCGCAAGAAGTAAAGGAAGATGATATTCAAACTGTTCTCCAAAATTATGTTCTACCTAACTCTAGCAACGCTTTAAAAGATCGCATTAGCCAAGTGAATGTAGAAGGTCGAGTGTTACAACTAACGATCAATACCTATCCTGAAGAAAAAGATTATTTACAACAGATCCATGATGATCTCGCTGATGCGTTAGAGAAATGCGGCATTCAAGAGTTGAATCTACACATTATTCAACAGAAACATGCAGCTCATGGTGAAGCAGGGCATAGTTGTTCATCTAAACCCAAAGCTGAAAATAGCAATCTTCCACCTGTGATGGATGCATCTCCAAAAGCAGAAGTTGATCCAAACAATCCACCGATTCAAAAAGCAGCACCACAGCAACGTGATGTAGCGGCGCATCCTCGTATCCAAAATGTGATTTTGGTGTCATCAGGCAAAGGTGGGGTAGGTAAATCTACAACAACTGTAAATCTTGCACTTGCATTACAAAAGTTAGGTTTAAAAGTTGGTGTTTTAGATGCTGATATCTATGGGCCGAGTATTCCAACAATGTTGGGTAATGCAGGTAGGACACCTCTCATCGAAAATGAAAATTTTGTTCCTATTGATGCCTATGGCATGGCGGTTTTGTCGATTGGACATTTAATTGGTGCACATAACACACCTGTCGCTTGGCGTGGTCCAAAAGCAACAGGGGCATTAATGCAATTGTTTAATCAAACTCTTTGGCCTGATTTGGATGTGCTTGTAATTGATATGCCACCTGGTACAGGTGATATTCAACTTACACTGGCGCAACGTATTCCAGTGACAGGGGCTGTGATTGTAACAACTCCACAAAACGTTGCACTTATGGATGCAACAAAAGGCATTGAGCTATTTAATAAAGTTAACATTCCTGTGTTAGGTGTGATTGAGAATATGTCTACGCATATTTGTTCTAACTGTGGTCACGAAGAGCAAATTTTTGGTACGGGTGGTGGTGATCAGCTTTCTGAACAATACGAGATTCCATTGCTTGGACGTTTACCTTTGAACGTTCAAATTCGTGAAAATGCTGATAACGGTAAACCAAGCGTTGTTGCCCAAGATGAGGCAGCAGATAGTTATATGAACATAGCGCAAGCCGTTATGGTGCAAATGGATAAATTACCCAAGCGCCAACGTGATGATAAACGCATATTTTAAATGACCGAATAAAGCCCAGCGAATAAAGCTGGGTTTTTACTATTTGATTAAAAAAGTTATTTATTTAATTGTTTTAAAATAATTTATAAATCTAAAAATTGGTATACAGATTGCTTGTAAGCTATTTTAACAAGTCTATAGGCAAATCATGTTGTTTAAGCGAATCATGGCCATCACAAGCGTTTGTAGTGCATTATTCCTTGGAGGATGTAATGATGATAACAATCAATCATCAAACTCTTCATCTCCCCAACCACAGCAACTACAGCCAATCATTATACAAGGTGCATTGCCTGTAGAGTCTGAAAGCATGGCTGCTAAACTAGAGAATGTAAGTGTTGAAACCATTGGTGGTTGGAAGTTTTGGAAAGGAACATACAAGAGCTATCCAGTCATTATTTCTAAAACTCGAATGGGCATGAGTAATTCGGCTGCTGCGACCGCAATTGCAATTCAGCGCTATCAACCAATTGCTATCATTAATCAAGGAACGTCTGGTGGTCATGATCCAGCATTGCATGTATTCGATATTGTCTTAGGCAAATACACAACCAATATCGGGGCATTTAGAACGCCTAAACAACCTGTTGGTGGAGGTTCAGACTCACTGACGTGGAATGAAGCATTTGATGTGTTACCCGATGATGAATCAGATCCTGAGCCAATTGCGATCAGAAAATTTGAAGGGGATAATGACTTACTGCTTGCCGCTTATAAAGCCAAAGTGAGCTACACAAAAGGTCAAGTTGTTGAAGGTACGATTGGCTCCGCAGATGTGTGGAATAATGAGCTTGATCGAATTAATTTTTTCCATACCCGATATGGAACTTCTGTTGAGGAAATGGAAGCTGCTTCGGTTGCACAGATTGCTCAACAATTTAATGTTCCATTTCTAGGTATTCGTATTTTATCCAATAACATTACCAATAACGGAGCATATGACCCTGCAACTGGAGAGGCGTGTCAGGATTATGTTCTCGATGTGGTAGAACAATATATGAAAGCGAAAAGTCAAGCGAATTGATTGTTAATAGAACAATAAGGAGGGATTGTTAAGCGGTCTCTTCTTTTTGATATTTAGTTCTTTTTTTCCAGCTTCTAATGACAAGAAAACGCCAAATAACATGGGTGAGGACATAGAAAATAATTGCAAATAATATGGCTTCAATCACTAAACCAGACACTAAAATTTTCGCTAAACTAAAATCAATATGACCATGGCCAAAGTTTTTAATCCAATTTACGATTTGGTGAAGTACACCGAGTAGCATTTCTTTATTGATCATGTTGACATGGTAGATCTTAGTACCAAACCAAAAGCCTAGATAAAGAATGGGAACCACTGTAAAAGGATTGGTTAACCAAGCCATGCAAAGACCGATTGGTAAATTTACCTCAAACCAAAGAACAGTCAATATAATAAATAAACTGTGAAATGGAACAGGAAGAATCCCCCAAAATGTTCCAATGAACATTGCTTTTGCAATCGAGTGACGATTCACATACCAAAGTAAAGGATTTAAGGTACTTTGCCCAAAAATGCGCATAAACTTGAGTTGAGCAACTTTCTCTGATGAAGGAAGCCACTTATGAAAAAATTGCTTAGGCATAAAATATTGGCGAGTAGAAGAATGGAAATAGTGTGATCAACTGATTATAAAATAGCACTTTTTGCTTAGGCCTAGCTTAAATTTCATGCTAAATCTTAATCTAATCAGTAAAATGTTATTCAAAAATTCACGGTAATCGTACTTTAAATATACACAGATATCTAGGTGACTGTTCAGTAGCGAGCTACTTGAAATTTATAAAGATGAAATAAAATAAATAGTTAAATAATTGTAGTGAAATTAACGTTATAAGTGCTTACAGTTATTTTTTTGCTATAAAATTGTAATTGAATTAATCTCAGAGAATCCTTTAGTGAGGTCATTCAATGATTTCATGGTTTTTCATTGGTTTAGTTATAACCATATTATTTACTCCTGGCCCAACCAACACATTATTGGCATCATCTGGTGTTCAGGTTGGTGTACGCAAATCACTTTTACTTATTCCAGCTGAAGCATTGGGTTATATCGTTGCTATAACAGCTTGGGGTATGTTGATTGGCAAAGTATCAACAGCTTTACCATTACTTCCCACCTTTTTAAAATTAATGAGCGCTGGCTATATTTTGTATTTGGCGATTAAGCTTTGGCGTACAGCGAATCAACAAGTGGCATTAAATCAACCAACTATTCGCCCACGTGAATTATTGTTTGCTACGCTTTTAAATCCTAAAGCTTTGTTGTTTGCCTCTGCAATTTTTCCAGCAGTTGCATGGAAGAGCCAAGACATTTACTTAGTACATATGAGTGTTTTTGTTGGTTTGATTTTGCCGATTGCTCTGTTTTGGATATCTGTTGGAGCAATGTTGGCGACCAATAAGGTTAAATGGCTTTCACAATCAAAATTACAACGCACAGCATCTGTCGTGCTCATTAGTTTTTCAATCCCGATCAGCTATTCTGCATTAATCAATTTATAAAGTATCTCTGCTATTCTGCCTATCAGGATAGCAGTCTTATTTTCATTAATGATGATTTACGTTAAAGTACCTGCCAATCATTAATTTAGATTTTGGAAAAAAGTCATGGCAATAAAATCTGATCGTTGGATTCGTGAAATGAGCGAAAAACACGGCATGATTGAACCTTATGCAGAGAATCAAGTTCGTTATGGTGAAAATGGCGAAAAGTTGATTTCTTATGGGGTGTCGAGCTATGGCTATGATGTTCGATGCGCACGTGAATTCAAAGTATTTACCAATGTTCATTCAGCGATTGTTGATCCTAAAAACTTTGACGATAAAAGTTTTATTGATATTGAATCAGACGTTTGTATCATCCCACCAAACTCATTTGCCTTAGCGCGTACCATCGAATATTTCCGTATTCCTCGAAATGTACTTACTGTTTGTTTGGGTAAGTCGACTTATGCACGTTGCGGTATTATTGTAAATGTGACGCCGTTAGAGCCTGAGTGGGAAGGTCACGTTACTTTAGAATTTTCCAATACTACAAACTTACCTGCGCGTATCTATGCGGGTGAGGGTGTCGCACAAATGCTTTTCTTTGAAAGCGATGAAGTATGTGAAACATCATATAAAGATCGTGGTGGCAAATACCAAGGTCAGACAGGCGTGACTTTACCGAAGACCTAAATTAAAAAACCCATCATTTGTAAATGATGGGTTTTTTAATTTGATGATTTTTAAAAATTCTTCATTCATCATAAGAATTGTTCAGACGAATGAAGCTAGCAATTAATAAAAAATAAGATACAATCATTATAATTTGATTTGTTTTTGTACAGGATCACGGAAATTACTACTGCTATATAAGTGAGTATTCGATCAAACAGAAACAAGTAATAAAAGAACATATGGAAGTTTTAACACGGAGGTCGTTATGCGACGGTTTAAGTCTCTACATTTTGCTATGTTGGCGTTGGGTAGTGTATGCCTGAATTTTGCCTATGCGTCCTCCGAAGGTTTGCAGAGTCTGAGTGATAGTGAGATGTCTGCTACAACAGGACAGGCATTGATGAGTTTGTCATATATATCTCCAACAGATAGTGCAAATTTAATGAGGAATATTAGTGGCTCCAATAATATAGGATTCTATAAATTAGGGCTTGAAGCTGAATTAGAGTTGAATGCTAACATAAAGAATTTACAGCTAGGTTGTGGCGGGCAGAATGGTGTTGGAGGCTGTGATATTGATATTAAAAATCTAGCATTGAGTGGGCTTCCAAATGGTGGGAACTATGACATTAATGGGAATGCTGTTCCGAATGGTGGTTATGATATAGATGGTAATCCAGCCTATTCGGGGGATGGACGTGCTGCTACAAGTGCTAAAATTAGTAATCCTTTCTTGGAGTTTGCTATTAAAAACCCAAATAGCGCTTCAACCCGTGAGGTCGTTGGTTTTAGAGCTAGTGCTGAAAAAATAAATGCTTTGTTAACCGCTGGTTTAACTAATAATGCATCGCCATCTACTACTGATGGAATTCAGTCGTTAAGTGGCTTTATGAGATTTAGTCCAACAACAGGGGAAGTGACAACAACACCGGGATTGTTTGGTAAAACTAACGACCAACGTATAAGTGGAAAACTAAATGCTTTAGGTTTTAATCGAGACTGGGTTTCAGATCCTGCTAGTAGTGATACATTGGGAATTTCGATTCCATCCGTGACGGCAGGATTTTTAACACCAGCCTTTCAGGTTAATGGTAAGCGTCAAACAGCTGCACGTATTGATAATGTAACGGCGAGTGTTGATATTCCGTTGGACCAAGGACCTAATAACCAGCTCAAAGTGGATTTTGACTGTATCTTAGTTATAGCATGTAAGGCGAAAGTTAAATTGAAAGAGGGGTCAAGAATTGAAGGACTACCTTTAAATGTTAGTTTTGAGCAATCTTTAAGTATGATTCATAATATACCTTTGACAGGTACAGGCGGCTATTTATCCTTACAATTACAAGATTTATTATGGCCAGGCAATTATATTGATGGAGCTGATGTTGGAAAGACCTCTTTATCTAATTTTACTCAAGCTAGTGATATTGCTAGAGCTGGGTGGTGGATGTCATTTGCTGATCCTGTAAATTTAGGTTTGTTAAAAGGTCAAAATCCAGTGGATGTATCTGCTGTTTATCCTCAAGTTGCGACGAAAGCTTCTGCTTTTTTGAATCAAGAATCTCAACGCATTTATGTTCCAGCTCTTGATTCTATTGGTACTTTATTTGGAATTACATTGACTACTCCGGACCCCATTATAATTGATTTAAGTGATGCTACACCTGCCACACTTTCTTTATCTAATGTACAGCTAAAAAATCAAGTGCCAAAATCAAACTGTTATGGAACATTAAAATTCTGTTAATTTGCTTACATTTTAAAAAAGCAGCCGAGGCTGCTTTTATTATTTCAAATTGGGAAAAGAAGAATGATAAATCTACGAGGAATGAATAGGGTTGTAGTTGTTGGTGGTGGGACGGCAGGTTGGTTTGCTGCATTGCAACTTAGACAATTGTTTAGTCCATCTGTTGAAGTGATGGTAATTTCAGCACCAGAGATACCAATCGTTGGTGTTGGTGAAGGTGGAGTTTTGAACTTGCTTTCGGTATTACATGATTTGAATATCGATTTAAAAGATTTTATAGAACAAACGGGATCTACGCTTAAATTGGGGTTTCGTTATGAGCGTTGGAGAACAGGCAAACAAGAAGACTATTATTATCATCTTTTCCCACTGCCAACGCCTGATTTTGCTTGGAATGAGTTTGGATTTAACCCTTATTTATCTGGATTATTTAATCATGGCATAGATATAAGTCGCTATATGGCCTCTTATCAATTTAGTGAAGATCGTAAACCTTTTCATGAGGTTCTACAGATTTTATTAGATGGAAAGAATAATTTTGGCGCATCTCTACATTTTGATACTTTTCGGGTGGGTCAATATCTAAAAGAAATAGCATTATCAAGAGGTATTATTCATGTTGAACAAAGGGTTCATGATTTTGAATTAAATCCTCAAACAGAATATGTCACAGCTATTCAGCTCTTGGATCAAAAAATTCAGTGTGATTTTGTGGTAGATGCTTCGGGTTTTTCTCGGTTATTAATTGGGAAAAAGTATCAAAGTGGTTGGCATTCATTTGCTGATACTTTACCTATGAATCGAGCATTACCTTTTCATTTGCAACATCAAGATAAAATTGAGCTAGTGACACGTGCAACGGCTATGAGTTCAGGATGGGTATGGCAAATTCCGTTGCAGGAAAGGATTGGAGCAGGCTATGTATATCACGATCAATTTATTACAGATGAACAAGCGCAGCAGGAAGTAGAACAGTGGTTAGGAGTGAAGATTAGTCCAGCTCAGCCAATTGCATTTGAGGCTGGCTTTTATGAAAAAGTATGGATGAAAAATGTAGTGGCTATTGGTTTAGCCTCTGGATTTATTGAGCCTTTGGAGGCTACCTCAATTGGGCAAATGCTTAGTCAGTTACAATTAATGATTTCATTTATTCAAGAAAATCATGGGGTGATTTCCCAGCAAAATATAGATTTTTATAATCGACAAAATAGCCAATATTGGAAAGGTATCTGTGATTTTATTCGTATGCATTATGACACTGGACGCAAAGATACCCCTTTTTGGCAATATATGTTGACAGTCCCTCAATCGCAAAGTTATCAAGAGCTAAAAAAATGCTGGGAACATCGAACTCCGCGAGATATTGACTTTGTGGAGCATAGTATGGGCGGAATGTCGATGTTTAGTGCTGCTAGTTGGTTTGCTGTGGGTGCTGGGGTTGGGGTGATCAAACCTGAGGCAACTTCAGCAGAGCTCTATGCATTGTCAACAGAAAAAAAGCAAAAATTAGCTAAATATTTGCAACAAATAAAACAGCAATTATTTTTATGAAAATAAGACAAAGAATTTTCAATGTTATTGATAATTATAGTTTTCAGTGATTTTATCGATGTTGTTGTATTTTCATCTATCGGAAAAATGTAACATTCGACTGGTTTATTTTGCTTTTGTGTAATTCTTAGGCATAATTAAAAATGAGATTACCTAGGCGAAATTTGCCTTTTATCTCGAGTGATGCTCGGAGGCACTCTTTTTTATAAAGGGGATAAATCACTCAGAGGGATTGAGAAAAATAACGATGATGCGGAGCATCGTGTAATAGGAAGGTCAAGATGACTACACTTCATACGGTATCATTCAAACGAACTGTTTTGGCAACGTTAATTAGTTTGTGCATAAGCAGATATGCTTTTGCGTTGCAAGAAATTTCCGATGATGCTTTAAGCCAAGCGACTGGTGAAGGCGTTGCAATCTTACCTACAGATTTTTCATTTGTACTCCGCGGTGATAAAACGGGTAACGAAATTTCTCTAGCAGATCGTAGTAAAGATACAGGGTATATTCATTACATTCCAGTTGGTGGTTTGACATCCCTTAGTCAAGATACAAACAAAGATGGTTTAGTCACAAGTGCAGATCACTCCGTTGGTAAAGCAGATTTATATCTGTATGGTTTAGCTTTGTCTAAAAATGATAATAATATAAATAATCGTTTTGGCTCCAAAATTTCAAGCTGGGGAACTGCAAATAATCCTTGGATTTTTAAAGCAGCTACAGCAAGCAATGTACCTGATTTTGCAGGCAGTAACGGTACAATTACATATTTAAACTTTGAAGCGCCATTATATGAGACTGGTACAAAAACAGGTTTAGATGCCTATAATTTAAAATTAGCGTTGTGGGCAGATGCTTTTGTTCGTGACCAAAGTAAAGCTGAAGGAGATGTGGATCAATTTAATCTTGGTGAAAATTTTAGCACGACAGCTACTGGGCGCGCTAACCGCTTACGCTTACAAGCGATAGCGAATGGTTTTAGTATGAATGGAAGTAATTTACAAGTTTTCCAAACATTAGGTGGTTCAAATAATAATAATGGTATGAGTGCTTTTTATAATAATACATTAGGCATAGCTGGAGTTCTACGGTTTAACAGTGGTGATGCTCAAGATCTAAAAGCAACTTTTACGGATACAGAATTAGGTAGCGTTGGCACACCATCTGCATGGACAACTATTCACAATGGGCAAGACTCAGTACTAGGTACGTCGAAAACAGCATCAACTGGTAATTGTGGTAACGCAGGAACAGGAGCGTTTAATAGTACATCTCCAGGTTGTTTGTTTATCGTGCAAAAACAGACACGTACTGATACGCGTCAAATCAAACGAGTGTGGAGTGTTCCAACTAATAGTGTCTTAAGGTTAAGTACGCGAGAAACAACGGATACAGCAGGTTTGAGTACACCAGCGCTAAATGGTACTGGTGCACCGACTTTTGATGCAAATGAAGGTGTATTTATCTATAATCCGAACATTAATCTTGTGTTAGGAAATTTATTTCAACCTGTTATTTTGGGATCTGATGGGAAGAATTTTAGTTTAGAGATTGCTCGTATTCCAAACAAACCAGAAATCTATAAGAAAATTTACACTGACTATTCTGGTACAGATGCGACTTATTTAGGTTCAACTTGTAATGTTTACCAGTGTGGTACGAGTGAGATCAGTGGCTATCAAGGAGGGTCTCCACGTACCAATTATTCTACAACTGCTCTCTCGAATAAGAAATTAGCAACGCATAGTAGTATTAGTATTGGTTCTGTTTATAGTTCAGATGGAGGTAAGACGCTCACAGCTTATAAAGGTACTGCTGGCGTGGATGATGCGGTTGGGATATCTTTTGGTAATTTGCAAAATCCAAATGGTTTTATTAGTAATATCACTACAAATACAGCATCGCAAATACGTTATGCACAACGTGAGATGAATACTTCAACATGGATCACTAATAGTAGATGCACTAGTACATCATGGGGAAGTTGTAATGGTGTAACTAATACCACGGGTTCTTTATATCAGTGGCAGTATTATAATGGTTCAGGATCTCTAATAAATTCAGTTAATGGTTGGACCAATACACCAACCAGTGCAACATTATGTACGAATGGTGGTTCAACAACATGTAATAACAGTGCAGCAGTAACCACAACACCTTTATATGGAACCGTTGCTAACCGTACATGGTCAGATACGGCACTCAATGGAGCAGGTTGGCGGACTGCTGCTAATGCAAACCTAAATAATTTTATTGGTTCATCTAATGGAACAACTGGTTATGTGATTCCAGCAACAAATACAGCCCCAGCTCCAATAGTACCTAATAATAATATGGGTTCTGCTGTAATCGATGGTTTGTTGATTCAACATATGAAAATAACGACTACTGGTCTGTAAAGGGGGCTTAGTAATGAAAAAAATGATCGCTTTGCTCTTATTCTGTACTGCAAATTCATCTTATGCTGAATTACAAGCTTTGGATAACCAAACCTTGCAATCGATACAAGGTCAAGGTGGGGCTGATTTATCTCTTAAGCTATCTATGAATCATAATATTTTAAGTGACGCTGATTTACTTGCAGGGGTTGCTCCTACATTTAATTGTGATCCTGCTCGCTTGGAGTATTGTCGATTAGCGATTTCTGTGAATAAGCGGTTTGTACAACAAGGCACAGCAGGTGCAAATGATCCAGTTTGGTCGATGGCTGCTAGTGATCCCGATATAAATAACAAAGGTCGTAAGCTTTGGGTTGTTTTTAAAGGTTTACAGGGAACAATTAATATTCAAAAAATTGGTTTAGATGCCATAGACCTACAATATACTGCAAAAACTGGTGGTAGTACTGTCACTAAACCTGTAATGCAGTTTTCGTTTGATGGTACAAAACCAATTCAAATTCGTAATTTTGGTTTTAATGCTTTATCTATCGAGCAGGATACTGGTACGGTTCTATCCTATTATGATACAAGTGGAAAATTGATTGAGGGAACAACGACAAATCCCCAAGATTACGGTTTCTTAAAAACAGGAACTTATAGTGCTGTTCCACAAAGTACAGGTGCTAATGGTACAACAGCCAATAATTATGATGTAGGACGAGAAAAGGGTTTCCTTGGTTTACAAATGAATGGCAACCTTGCAATAGATGGAAAAGTCCAGATTTTTGCATGTAGTAATCATGCTCGTTGTTAAATTTTATTAGTTTCAAAGGATTGAGCAATGAAAAAGAATAACCAAAAGCTACATAAAAAGTACTTCGTACTCACTACTTTAGCTGCAAGTGTTTTGTTGGTTAGTCATCCTTGTTATGCTTTGGAGGCGTTGGATGATTCATCGATGCGCAGTGTAAATGCACAAGATGGCTTGCATATAAATTTAGATTTTAAAGAATTGAATGTAGGTAAGTTCTTTTGGGAAGATAATGCGGGTCGAGGTAGTGCTGGAAAATCTGCAGATACAACTTTACGAGCAGAAGCTGAAAATTTTAAAATCCAATCTAACAGTTCAACACCTAGTGTAAGACCTAATATAGATCTTCAAATGAATACAGGCAGCGAAGCAAATAAAACGGGTTTAGACTTCGATTTAAACGTTGCGCCTATCTTGATCAGCATGAATAAGTTTAAAGTATGTGACGCGGCATCATGTGGTACTCCTGTAGGTGATATTGCAGTACAAACTAACTCAGATACCAGTATTAGTTTTAAAACACGTGATGGTCTTTTTAGTAAGGATGGTCAGAGTGAACTAACATTTGCTTCAAAAAATGCCAGTATATATCTAGGACAGACGACAGGATTAGCTCCAAGTCAAACTCTAAATCAATTAATTCTAAAAAACTTTAACTTTAACTTTTTTGCGAAAGGCGTGATGTATGTAGATGGTACAGAAGGCTTTATTGTTAGAACAAATGGTGCTAGTGCTTCTGATGCAGTTATTAACTACAATGCTGATGGCTCAGTAAATGTAGCTGCAAGTACTACACCGAGTTTAACACATGGTTATGTTGATTTTACTCGTGTAACAGATCCTGCTAATTCTGGAACTATATCTGGCAACACTTATTCTTCGCCAGCAACTAATTCTGGTTTAAACCTAGAATTTATGTTGAATCGTAATGTAAACCCAAATAATAGATATTCAGTAGACACAACTAAGACGCCAATAAATGGTCAAACTACATCAGAAACAGCCAAGGGTCTAATTCGCTTAGGTGCAAGTGGGCGCATGGTTAATGGTTCAATACAAGTTAGAGGGACAAATACGAACAGTAATGATGGATTTACTCGAACTGATCCTATTTATAATGTGGCATCTAATCAATTTGGTAGTCCTGACAATACTAATATTTTAGGTAAAGCAAATAATGCTGTTACGGCAGCAGGAACGCAGAACATTATTGGTAATACCGGTATTGCTTTTCGTATGAAAGCAGACTTTACCAAAAAAAATGATCCAATGTTGGGTGGGGATAATAGCAAAGCAACAACTTTAGAGATAGGCGGTGCTGGATTTAATACTTATGGTTTTGAGTTTGGGGAACTAACTGGGTTGAATCTCAGAAATCGTGGTTCATTTGATACAGGTAATGTTTATCTCAATCTTGTAGATACAAAAACAGTTTTTTTACCAGCCAATAAAGCATTACAAACTAGCCGTTATTGGAATGGTTCTTCATCTACGACATTAACCACTGATGCGGATTATATTCAGACTATTCATAATGGAACTACAGATCAAAATCCGTATGCCATGCTTACAGCGATCAGAGGTGCAGAGTTCCAAGCTTTTTCACGGAGTGGCCGCTTTACAAATAGTGCAAGAACAACGGGAACAATAATTCCAAAAATTAATGATACAGCTGGTAATACATGGGGTCTAGCTTTACCGTTTTATGATTTAAATGCAAATTTAGCAATGTATGGGACTACTGCACCAGCAGATGCATATTATTATGATTTAAATGGAACTCGATACACTGTTCTGGCAGGTTCAGAACGTCTAGGTTTTTCACTTGCCATGAGTACTACAGGTATGAATGGAAGTACTGATACTACGAAGCAAAAAACGACATCAATTTTATTACTTGACAACGCAGATACAAACTCAGTGCGTTATATTGGTCTGCGTAATATAGATATGCTCCTTAAAGGAACGGGTACGATTGGACTTGAAAATGGTAGTTTCAATGCGAGTTTAAAAGATATCTTAATTATCTTATCTGCACAAATTGCAGGGGGATATTTACCAGGTGCTGTATATAAAGGAACATCTACAGCAGCATCGGCATCTTCAGCTGATTTCTCTAATAATAATGACGTTTTACTTTCTACTAAGCTCCGTTTAGATGGTAAAAAATTAGACTTATCTCTTATCCCAAATAGTGAGTATACCAGTACAGATGGGAGTCGTTTAAGTGTTGTTGGTGAGTTAGATCTTAAAGCTGTAAAAGATGGTGGAAAAAGCTCGATTCAGTTAAGTGACCCTCTGGATGGTTCTACAGTAGGTTTTGATAATATTGATGGTAAAGTTGCTTTCAATAATGCAATTATTATTTCACCAGATACAAGACAAGCGTGCCCAGCTGCAGGTTGTGATGGGATGGTTTCATTCAAAGCAGGTTTAACATTTAATCCCGCAGGGACAACAGGGGTTGGTGCAACTGGTGCAGCTACTAACGCTGAAAAAATTGCTGGAGTATTACGAGTTCGGGATTTGAATCTATACCCACCAACAACAGGTGCACAGCCACAACGCTTAGGTGAAATGGTATTGACAGGCGGTCGTATCACTGGGCAATTAGGTATTATTCCTAGAAACTAAGGATAGAGTGTGATGAATAAAAATAAGATTATAAGTTACTTATGTTTGTTGCTCAGTCCAGCAGTTATGGCTATGCAACCGATGGATGATCAAAGCTTATCTGTTGCGACAGGACAAGATGGCTTAAACATTAATTTAAGTACTCCGAAAATTGAATTTAAGCAATTAGCGGTTATTGATCCTGATGGTTGGGATACTAAAAGTGTGGCTGCTGCTGAGTATCGAAGCCGAGGTGCTTTAGTCCTTGCACAAAGCCCTAATTCGACACTCTCTAATCCTAGTATTACCGCGAAATCTAGTGGTGCCGTTACAAACTTAAATGTGAATGCGGTAATTGATGTTGATAAGGGAACTGGCACAAATGGTGCTTTCGCCAATATTGGATTATCTTTTGGCAATTTAGATGAGTTGGATGTTTCAAAATTTTCTGTTTATACAGCTGGTTCAAATGCCGTATCAGATTTTGGTATAACTTCAGCGGGTGTTTATACTCAGAGATCAATTTTTGGTGCTAGTACTGCAACCTTAACTACAGGGGTTAAAGAGCTGCTTAGATTGAGTGATGGTTTAAACATCAAATTTTTAGCAAGCAATAAGCCAAAGATGAACATTCAGCTTGGAGCTGCACCACAAAGCTATATGGTGCGTTTGGGGGGGGCAATAGATTCAATATGTGGAACTGGAACAGGTTGTAACATGATGCTTGTATCTAGTTATGCAACTGAAAGTGATCCAACAACCGCTCCTGTGGGAGCAAACTTTAAATTTCAAATGAAAGCATCAAATTCTAGTACAGGATTTCGCTTAGACAATTTTCATGCTGGAATTGAATCAGATGGTCTGGTGTTTGGGAATTATGTGGATAGTTGTTCAACTACGCCAGCTACATGTATTACGTCAGATTCGGTTGATTTACGTCTCAACGAGATCAAGTTTGGGAATGATATGACGACTATACCTGCTGTTGGCAGTAGCAATTATCGCTTTAATGGTTTGCAAAATAGTCCGATTGGAAATATAGGTTTTACTAATGCTTCGGTCACAGATTTGAAAATGAAGGTAAGTGGTCTATAAATATTGAGCTAATGAGTCCTTATATTTCTTTAACACCTAGAATATGAGGACTCTATTATTGCAACTTAAGAATTATAATGTTCTGCTAAGAATAAATATAATATGGAGCGTATCAAGTTTTTAAATAATCAAGAATTTGATCAAGCTGCTTCTCTTTTTTTACTTTTCCCCATAGCTCTTGTGCTTCTGGATAAGCTTTAGTCATCATCCCCAACCATTGTTTATAACGGCCAATCATTCCGATTTCTGTTTTATATTGACCACTCAAGAAACGTTGCTGTAATTCGACTAAATCAGACCATGAAAGAATTGCTTGGTCTTTATTTTGGCGGATACACAAAGTTAAATCTGGTGTGGTCACTACACCACGACCAATCATCAAGTCATGACAAGTAGACTGTTCTAAACAGGCTTTGGCGTCTGCATTATTCCAAATTTCACCATTCGCGATGACATTAATTTTTAATGCTTCGGTAATAGGTTGGATTTTTTCCCAATAAGCAGGAGGTGTATAACCATCTGCTTTGGTTCTAGCATGTACAGTAAGCCAGCTGGCACCAGCATCTTCAATGGCATGTGCATTGTCTAGGGTATGATCTTCATCTAAATAGCCTAAACGCATTTTTGCAGAAACGGGGATGTGTTTTGGGACAGCATCACGTACAGCTTTGACGAGTAAATGGACGGTTTCTGGTTCATCAAGCAGAACTGATCCACCACGGTGTCGATTCACTGTTTTAGCAGGGCATCCAAAGTTTAAATCAATTGCAGGAGCACCTAGCTCAACGACTTTTGCTGCATTAGCAGCAAGCATGTCTGGATTGTTGCCAAGAAATTGTACATGTACAGGCGTGCCAGCTGCGGTTTTACCGCCATTTTTCAGTTCTGGGCAAAAGCTATAGTAGATGTGATCTGGCTGAATGCTATCAGTAATACGTATAAACTCGGTCACGCACCAATCAAAACTGCCAACATAGGTGAGCACATCACGCATGATTGGATCAGTAAGACCTTCCATCGGGGCGAGTACAAGTTTCACGATTTTTACCTAGATAAGCGAAAACAGCGTTATACGCATTTTTTGGTAAGATGTCTATAAAATGATATGGTGTTCTACACAGGCTGATGTTGAGGGTTTACTGAGAAGTTAATCCATAAGTTTTCATCATCAAAGTTTTGCACATACAGTTTAATTTTTTGTTGAGGATAAATATTGTCTGTTCCTAAAATGGATTCGCAGTCTTTGTAGTTCACTAAACCCAAAAAAATTTCTCCATATTTAACAATAACACCTTGTGGATAGAAACAAACAATCTCTGTATCAATATTTTGATTGATGTGAAGTTTGCTTTTTAAGCTACCCCATGCATCTACATGTTGCGATATAGATTTATTCCAAAAACTTAAAAATTCTTCCTTTGTAATAAGAGATAATTCTTCTAAATGTTCTTCGAAGCTTCCTTCAGGTAGAAAAAAATTAGATTGTTCATTTATAAAAGCTGTATTCAAGATTATTGATGATGTGCTACAGATTGCTCTTAAACAGTAATGTTCCTGATCTAGTTCATACAGGATTATTGTCTTATCTATATCTGTATATTTATAGTAAGAATACATTATGATTCCATTTTAGAACGTTTCTATTAACGTCCTAATATCATTTCTAAAACAAATTTACTGCCGATAAATCCAATCGCGAGCAAGATAAAACCCGTTACGGTAAAGCGAATTGCCTTGCGCCCACGCCAACCGAATTTGTAGTGACCAATCAATAGAGCACCATATAAGAACCACGAAATAATACTGAATGCAGTTTTATGCGCGAGGTGTTGGGCGAAGAAATTATCTATGGTGAAGAAGCCAAATAGCAAGGCAACAGTTAATAGTCCAAAGCCTGTGATAATTAGATCGAATAGCAGGGATTCCATCACTTGAAATGGAGGGAGTAAATTGACCCAAATTCTTCTTTTTTGTTTTTTCTTGAGTTCACGATCTTGAAACCATAGTAAGACAGCTTGAATCGTCGCCATTAATAAAACGGCATAAGCAGAAAGTGATAAAATAATATGAAAATCAAGACCAATGCTATGCTGCTCAATCACTTGGTTGGCTTGGCTAAAAGCATAACCTAAAATTAAACCAATTGCGGCTACAGGTGTACCAATTAAATTTAACGGTAGAATCGGACGAATCAAACTTAGAACTAAACTTAACGCAAGCATTAAGCCAGACGTGAAAGAAATTAGATTAAACACATCATAATTGACGCCAATAGGGGTCACCATATCTTGGTAAAGAACTACTCCGTGAAGAGCAAGCCCCAAGACGACGATAACACCATAGCACCAAATATTTGGAGTACGTTTTGACATTAAATGGATAAACAGATACCAAAAAGAACTGGTATATGAGACCAGTGCCAAAATTGTGTAAACCAAGGGGAGACTGATCATGTCAAACCTTTTTTAGGAGGATGAATAATATTCACCATATAAGATATAAATTCGCTTCGAACTACAGTATCCTATAGCATTCTATGCATAAATTTTCTATTTTAAGAAAGATTTTTTTGCAACTAGCCATTTTAAGCGGATTTCGCAATGTTTGATACCTTAACAGAACGACTCACACAGAGTTTAAGAAATGTTACTGGCTCAGGGCAGCTGACCGAAGACAATATTAAAGATACCTTACGTGAAGTACGTATGGCACTTCTTGAAGCCGATGTGGCGTTACCTGTAACTCGTGAATTTATCGCGAAGGTTAAGGAAGAAGCACTCGGTCAGGAAGTTATGACTCAGCTCTCTCCTGGTCAGGCATTTGTAAAAATTGTCTATGATGAACTCACCAAGATGATGGGTGAGGCAAATGAGACCTTAGATTTAAGTGCAAAACCTCCTGTTGTTGTATTACTTGCTGGTTTACAGGGTGCTGGTAAGACGACAACTGCCGCAAAATTAGCGCGTTTCTTAAAAGAACGTCAAAAGAAAAAAGTGATGACCGTTTCTGCTGACGTGTATCGTCCAGCGGCAATTAAGCAGTTAGAAACAGTTTCAAATGATGTTGGTGTTGGTTTTATCCCATCTGAGGCTTCTGAGAAGCCGATTGATATTGTGAATCGTGCCATTGAGCAAGCGAAAATTCAGTTTGCTGATGTCTTGATTGTCGATACAGCAGGTCGTTTACATGTCGATGAAGACATGATGGACGAAATCAAAGAGTTACATGCAGCGGTTAAACCAACTGAAACATTGTTTGTTGTCGATGCGATGACAGGTCAGGATGCTGCCAATACTGCAAAAGCTTTTAATGATGCTTTGGCTTTAACTGGTGTGATTCTCACTAAAACTGATGGTGATGCCCGTGGTGGTGCAGCACTTTCTGTTCGTGCAATCACAGGCAAGCCAATCAAATTCTTAGGTATTGGTGAAAAACTTGATGCATTAGAGCCATTCCATCCTGATCGCGTAGCGCAACGTATTTTGGGTATGGGTGACGTCCTTTCTTTAGTCGAAGAAGTTGAACGTAAGATCGACAAAGAAAAAGCCGAAAAAATGGCGAAAAAATTGCAAAAAGGCGGTACCTTCAACTTTGAAGATATGCTGATGCAATTTGAGCAAATGAGCAAAATGGGCGGCATGATGGGCTTCTTGGACAAGTTGCCTGGTATGAGTAATGCGGGTATTCAGGACGCGATTGAAAAAGCAAATCCTGAAAAACAAGTTAAGCGTATGGAAGCGATTATTCAATCCATGACGGTTAAAGAGCGCCGTAACCCAGATTTAATGAATCCAAGTCGTAAAAAGCGTATTGCTGCGGGTTGTGGTATGGATGTTGCTGAAGTCAATAAGCTGATCAAGCAACAAGCACAAATGGCGAAAATGATGAAGAAGTTTGCGAATCCATCTGGTATGAGCAAGATGTTGAAATCATTAGGTAACATGCAAAAACAATTTGGTGGCGGAAATATGGGACCTCTATTTGGTAATAATGACCAAAAGAAATAATCTCTCTTCCATTAAAAAGGTGCTTTAAGCACCTTTTTTATTTGAAAAATAAAGTGTGTTTGTATGAAATTAATACAAAATATCTACATTAAAATAGAATAAAAAGAATGAAATTAAATTTAAATATATGTTTTATATTAATAAATAGTGTTGAGTATGTCACATAATTTAAGCGGTAAAGTATTTATTATGCATTCTGAGAATGCTGACCCCGAACAGCACTGGTATCTATGGTTGGATCATCAGTTAAAACGCTTAGGTGTTGATGTAGAACGTATTTTTTTGGCAGATGCAAATCATCCTGATGCTGAGGTTTGGCAGACTTGTCTTGAAGCACAATGCAATAATTTAAATGATCAGAGTATTGTGATTGCACATGGCCTTTCATGTCTCGCAACAGTGCGGTTTCTAGCAAAAAAGTTGCAACAGACAAATATAAAAGCAGGCTTATTTTTAGCAGGATTTAACGAGCGAGTACCTCAACATCCCGAATTTGATGCATTTGTTCAAGCGTCTAGTTTTGAGAGTGGAATATTAAGAGCCAACATCTTGCGACGTATTGTATTCTTTTCGAGTAATGACCCAGTTGTTCCAGTGCCATTAACTTTTAAATTTTCACATATGTTAAATGCCCAGTTGATTGAGGTTGCTCAAGCAGGGCATTTCCGTGCTGAGGATGGCTATGCTGAATTTCCTCAATTATTGGATATTCTTCAGACCTTACTCAAAGCTGAATTAAATTGAACATAGTGCTTCAGTCCTTTAAGTAATAGATCTGACTCTACTTGAGGTTGATAATGACTCAGGAATTTGGCAAATAAATGAGCATCACCACCTGTGAGAATAAGATGCTTAGGTGATTGCTGCATAATTTGATCAATCGTACTAATCAAACCCAATAAAATTCCATGATGAACGGCATCAACCGTATTATGGCCAGGATCTAAATTATCGAAGGCAGAATCTGGAATTTTAATTCCTTTAGTATTCTGAATCAGGGAGTCTCGTTGTAAGTATAAATTTGGCAGAATATAACCACCTAAATGCTGAAAGCCTTCAACTAAATCAATTGTTAAAGCCGTACCGCACCCGATAATACAAAAGTTTTGATCAACTTTCGCCATCGCGAGTACTTGTAACCAGCGGTCAATCCCCAATTGGCTCGGCACATCATAGCCACATTTCAGACCTGCATATTCAGCATGTACTTTGGCAAAGATCACAGGGATATTTAGAATATCCAAGATCAATTGAATACGTTGATTATTTTCAGGATCTAAAACAGAGGAAATACCCACGCGACTGAGATTTTGATGTCGGAAGTGTTGTATGAGTCCAAGCAATAAGTCAGCTGGAGACTGTAGATGTAACTCAGCAGCATGCTCAATTACATGATCTTGTTCAGTGATCCAGTATTTTAAGCGTGTATTTCCAATATCGAGCCATAAGCTTTTCATAACGGACTGCTTTCCTTATAGTGAAGCCAAGCGTAGACGGCCTTGATAAAATTGCTGTGCCTGATCAGTGTGGATAATCACAGCACCGTCATTGGATATTCCTTGAAAAATTCCCTGAACTTTACCTTTGGCATGTTCAAATTCGACTTCTTGATTTAACCAAATTGCATGATGATTAAAGCGTTCTGCCAAATTATAGCTGCCGTGCTGAAACCATTGTGCTGCTTGTTGAATAGCCGTGTAAAGTTCAGCAATCAATGTTAAACGATCAATTTGATGTAAACCTAACATTTCTAGAGAGGTGATCGGTTGATCTGCATTTTCAACTGGTGGGGTATTGAGATTTAAGCCAACTCCGATGATTGCCTGATGAGCAGAGAGTGGTTCGACGAGAATCCCGCCCCATTTCCCTTGTGGGCTATATAAATCGTTTGGCCATTTAACCTGCAACGTTAAACCGTGTAAGCTAGGCATCTGTAAAATATTCAGTGCAATTTCAAGTGCAAGGCGACCGTCGAGTGCTGTTTTAGTTTGAATCAGTGTGCTGAAATAAATATTCCCTTCAGGAGATGACCATTGACGATGGTGTTGACCACGTCCTTGCGTTTGTTGTGCACTGCACACCAGTCCTGTCGTAATGCCTTTTTGTGTAATTTCACGCATATCATCATTGGTCGATGTGGTGGTGGTTTTAAGTAACACCACTTCTGGAAATTGATTTTTTGCGTTTAATAATTGCTGTAACTGGCGAGTTGCGAAATCATCCATCATTTTTTACGAGTAGCGTGGTCATGAGTTTATGGAGTTAATCATATATTTGCTGATTGGTGCAATTGCTGGATTTACAGCAGGGCTATTTGGTGTCGGTGGCGGGCTTATTATTGTTCCAATTTTATATGTCGTTTTTTCTCAAATGAATTATGACCCGAATGTGATTATGCATATTGCAGTTGGAACATCACTAGCAACTATCATTGTAACGTCTATTAGCTCTGTGATGGCTCATCATAAAAAAGGGGCTGTGTTATGGCATGTTTTTCGTAATTTAGCACCTGGTTTAGTGATAGGTTCATTTCTGGGTGCGGGCGTGGCTGATTTAATGTCAGGTCAACACTTACAACTCTTGATCGGTGTGTTCGTTGTAGCAATGGCATTTAAAATGTTTAGAGGCGCGCATGCTGTAGTTGATCCCAATCGACATTTACCATCTGCACCTTGGCAGTTTGCCGCTGGTGGAGGAATAGGTGTTGCTTCTGCAATTTTCGGGATTGGCGGTGGGAGCTTAACCGTACCTTATCTGAATCGTCATGGCGTGGTGATGCAGAAAGCCGTTGCAACCTCTGCGGCGTGCGGATTGCCTATTGCTGCTGCTGGTGCTATTGGTTTCATGTGGTTTGGGGCTCAAGAAAAAATCGATGTGCCAAACACGATTGGTTATGTGCATGTTTATGCCTTTTTAGGTATTAGTGCGATGAGTTTTATCACTGCCAAATTAGGTGCGAAGGTTGCACATCGTTTATCACCCGCAATGTTGAAAAAATGTTTTGCAGGTTTATTAGTTTTTGTGGGCAGTTATTTTATTTATAAAGGGTTATTTTAAGCCCTTTAATTGATCAAACCATAGTGTACTTCGATTGTTGCAATTAATGTTTCGACCAATAGTAGAACATCATCCTGTTGGCGAGCGTCAATAAAAAACAATGGATAATTCAATGCTTTTTCACGCAGCCATTCTCTATACATAGAGAGGGTACGCTCTGGCTTTCGATCTATATGGCTAATGGCAATCACGATATTATTGCCGAAAGGTTGGAATGCTTGGATAAACTGATCTAAATCAAAGAGTGGATTTTCCGCAGCATGGTCAATCATTACAATCGTTCCAATCGCACCTTTGCAAATGACTGACCAAATAAAATCAAAACGATCTTGTCCTGGTGTCCCATATAGACCAACTTTTACACCATCATCTAAAGTGATTTCTCCGTAATCAATTCCTACAGTGGTAAGTAGCTTCTCATGTGATTCAATATCTGTATTCAGTGCTTCAGTACCGAGCACTTCGATTTCTGATAGAGCTTTAATCGCCGTGGACTTACCTGAACCCATCGTTCCACCAAAGACAATTTTATATTGATGTAAAATCATAATGTTGTCCTAAATTAAAAACCCAAACGATGACGTAAGCGACCAAATAGCTTCTTCATAAAGTGTTGCTCAGTCTCGTTATGTTGTTTTTTTGGTTGATAAGTCGTTTGATGGTCTTTAATGACTTTACCGTAGTTGGTTGCTAAACATGCGCCAATAAAAAGTCTAACGTATTGTTCTGACAGATTGAGTTGAGTAGCAACCGTTGTAATTTGTGCGCCTTGTGCGAAACAAGCAGACATTCTTAAAATATTTTGGCGATCAATTTTATTTTTTGGTTGTGGCCAAATTTCGAGATAAAAACTTGAGGTGGATGCAGGGCACAACTCAATAAAATCAGGTGATGACCAGATTAAATTCCATAGCCATTGTTTTAAATCTTGTTGTTGTGAATCCGTGATCCAAGATAAGTTATTTTGCGTCGCATAGGTGTAGTTAAGGCTTAGATCGGTCGATTTGGACTGATAATCTGGACTTTGCCATAACCACTCATTGCGAGGATCAGCAATTGCAAGCAAACCATCATTATTAAAGATCTGTATTTTACCGTTCTTAGGATTCTGAATTTCGTCTAATACATCTTTGATGTGTTTGTGTTGAATAGGCTTAGCGTTTTCAATAGCATCGAATTGCGGTTGATCTTTAAGCATAGGTGCACCAGAGAGCTTCTCATTGAGCCAATGATGCAGTGAATGAATGTGATTAATGGGTAAATAGAGGATATCATTTTCTATCAAACTGCTTTTTTCTATATTATTGATGAGTCTCAATACTTTGATATTACTATTTTTAATCAGGTTTTGAATATTGGGTGAATCCACAAAGATATGGTTAATCATCAGAATATCGAGTTGTGGTTCAGCAATATTGCTCCAATTTACTTGGATATGATTGGGAACTGCACTGATAACGCGTTCTTTCAACTCGTTCAATACTCTGAGACTCATCCCAAAAATTGCAATATTAACAGCTTGCTGAACACCCATGATGAGACTCATATTGAAGAACTGAATAATTCAGTAAAGATAAAATGTGTTTATTTTAATAAAAATATTATTTTATGTGATTTATATCAATAAAATTTTGGTGAGTGGTTCTATCTTTCAGATATTCGGTTAATCAGACTTTACAGACTTAACTTTTTGATCTTATTCGTAGAAAAATAAAGCTTCTGTTCAACTTTTTTAGAAAAAGCATGCTTTTTCATCGCGATTGGCTTAAAAAGCAATAAAATTGTCAGACAATGATATAGAATTTATGAGGCGAGATCAGTTAAAACAAAAAAGCGCAAACAGCATTGGACAATGCGTATAACAAAGATAGCGAGGGGATCATGAATCTCGATGAGGCTGATAGTCTTTCTGAACAGATTGCAAAATATATAAGTGAACAGATCATTAGTGGAGAATTGGTCGAAGGAGAGCGTATTCAAGAATTACGCATCGCTAAAGAGTTAGATGTAAGCCGTGGCTCAGTCCGAGAAGCATTGTTGATTTTGGAACGAACTTATTTGATTGAGATTTTTCCACGTCGTGGTGCAATTGTCTCTGAAATGTCAGCGCAACAAGTCAAAGCATTATTTGATACCAATGTCATGGTGTTGGGTCATATCGTGCAGAGAATTAGTGAGACTTGGCGAGTCAACGAAGCAGAGCAATTGCAGGTTCTTCTTGATCAGTTGGTGGAGTTTGTCAGAGCTGGGGATATTGAAAAGTTCTACGATGCGATTTTTAAATATTTAGCTGAACAACATGAAATGGTGGCAAACCCATATCTCATGAAGTTCTATAAAGAACTGTTGCCATCGTTACGCCGTAGCTATTTTTTAACGTTAAATACTTCTCGTCGAGAACTTCAAGAATCATTTACCCTGTTTAAGCTTGTGATTGATGCTATTTTAATCCGAAAATCACAACAAGCTGCTTTATTTATGGAAGATTTTTGTCGACACTTGCGTAACCTTGTGTTGGAATCTCTGACACGTATGAAACAGATTGAATTGGCTTGGGCTAGACGCTCACGCCGCTAGTTAGGGCAGTATGCGTTTAAGCAGTTTAAAACTTTCAGGCTTTAAATCTTTTGCCGATAGTACAACATTACATTTTAAGGCAAACCGTACTGCGGTTGTTGGGCCAAACGGTTGCGGTAAATCGAATGTTATTGATGCGATTCGCTGGGTTATGGGCGAGTCTAATGCACGCCAGCTGCGTGGCGGCAGTATGCAGGATGTCATTTTTACGGGGACAGCCAAGCGTAAACCTGTTGGTGTAGCAAGTGTAGAGCTTCGCTTTGATAATACTTATGGCAAGTTAGGTGGTGCTTATAACGCCTATAATGAGCTTGCCGTTCGCCGGCAAGTGACTCGTGAAGGCAAGTCAGAATACTTCTTAAATGGTACGCGTTGTCGTCGTCGTGATATTACCGATATTTTCTTGGGGACGGGGTTAGGCCCACGTTCTTATGCAGTAATTGAGCAGGGCATGATTAACCGTCTTGTCGATGCTAAACCAGAAGAAATGCGAGTGTTTATTGAGGAGGCGGCTGGCGTTTCTCGTTATCAAGCACGTCGCCGTGAAACGCTACAACACTTAGAACACACTGAACAAAATCTCGCACGGCTAGACGATATTGCAGCAGAGCTAAAATCCCAACTGAGAACACTCAAGCGTCAGTCGGAAGCAGCGATTCAATACAAAACTTTAGAAGGTCAAATCAGAACGCTAAAAGTTGAGATTCTTTCTTTTCAGGCAAATCAGAGTCAGAAGCTACAACAAGAATATACTGTGGAAATGACGGAACTTGGCGAGCGTTTTAAGCTTGTTCGTTCTGAGTCCAGTACGATTGAACATGACTTAGAGGCGACCAGTGCTTTATTTCAACGTTTAATTCAGCAGTCATCACCTTTACAACTAGAATGGCAACAAGCAGAGAAAAAGTTAGCTGAATTGAAAATGACGCTGGAGCAGAAGCAAAGCTTATTTCAGCAAAATAGTAGTAGTTTGGTACAGCTAGAACAGCAAAAAGTACAAACCAAAGAACGTTTACAGTTATCTGAACTACAAGTTGAAACCTTAACCACTCAATTTGATGAGCAAAATGAGCAATTACTTGAGTTGGAACAACAGACTCAATCTGCTGAACAAAATGTCAGTGATGTTCAGGCACAGCAAAAGCAAGCCCAACAACAATTTGAACAACTGAAAGCACAAGTCGATCAGCAACAACAAAAAAAGTTGCAGATGGCAGCGCAAATAGAACAGTTAGGCAAAAATGTGCTGCGGATTGAACAGCAAAAGCAAACTGTGCAGACTCAAGCGAGTCAAATTCGTGCGCAAGTTCAAAATGATGAGCAGGAACAGCTTGAGCAATTACAACAACAACTTCAACAAGAAATTATTGTATTAGAATCTGCAATTGAGCAGTTACAGCAGGATGTTCAGAAACAGCAAGATCAACAACAGATTTATAAGACCGATGTACAGAACCTAAAAACAGAGATTCAGGTTTTATTGGCAGAACAAAAGAACTTAAATCAATTGGTCGCAAAGCAAAGTCCCAAGCATGATCAAAATGTGGTTCGACTGATGCAAAGCTTGCGTTTAACTGCGCAAGGTAAAATGTATGCTGCCATTATTGAAAAGTTCTTGGCCAAATGGTTACAAGCGCAAGTATTGGATGATGAGCAGTCATTTCAGGAAGGGGTGGCGCGTCAGTTAAAGAATCCCTCTTGCGGAACTACAACCGTTCCTCATCCCTTTGATAAAGGGAGGAGTTCCAGAGGGGATAGGGGAGATTTAAAATACCTATCAGACTACATTGAAGCACCACAGTCTTCACTTTGGGCAAATGTAACCGTTGCAGATGATTTAGCGATAGCATTAGATCATCAAGTCGAACTCCATCAATCACAATCGATTGTAACGCTAGATGGTTATCATGTCGGTGCAGATTGGGTGATTGGTTTACACTACGACGAAGACAGCCAAAGTGCGCAGGGGATGTTGAGTCATCAAGTCCGTTTAGAGGAGATTCAACAGCAACTCGAAGAAAAGCAGCCGCAGTTAATTGATTTAGAAAATCAATTTGCACAATATCAGCAAGATTTACAGCGACAGCAACAAAATCTGCAACAGCAGCAGCTCACATTAAAACAAAAGCAAAAAGAGCTGCAACAGTTAGATGTACAGGTTGCTAAATTACAAAGCACAGCTCAGGCTTTTGTTCTACAACAGCAACAATTGGCAGATCAACTTAAACAGCTCGATGTACAGCTTGAGGAAGATGCCATGCAGCGTGATGATCTTGAGATTGATCTACATGCTCTGGCATTGAAATTAGAAGCCGTATTGCCGAATTATAAGACCTTACAATTTCAAGTCGAAAATTTGAATGAACAATTGGATGAGCAACAGCAACAACTCACGCAACAGCAACAACAACGTGAAGCATTGCGCCGTCAGACGTCTCAAGCCAATCAGCAAATTGAGTTATTAGAGAAAGATATTTCATTTCTAAAAACTCAATATCGACAAATTATTGAACAAATTGAACAGGCGAAGAAATTTGTAGATCCAATTCAACTCGAGTTACCAAATTTAGAGTCTCAATTCCAAGAGCAGTTCCTGCAAACTGAAAAGTTGCAAAAAAATTGGAATGAATGGCAGCTCGAATTGAATCAGGTACAAGAGAAGCAACAACAATTAACGGAACAGCGTCATCTGGCACAACAGAAAGATGAGCAAGTACGTGAATTGCTTGAGCAAAAACGTTTGGCATGGCAAGCAGCAAAATCAGATCGAGAACACTATTTAGAGCAGTTGAAAGAATTAAATACTGAAGCTTTAAATGATGTTTCGATTGAAATTAAAGAACATCAGCAAAAACTCGAAAAAGCTCAACAGCAATTTGAAAAAATTGGTGCTGTAAATTTAGCTGCCTCACAAGAGTATGAGGAGGTTTCGCAGCGTTTTGATGAGCTTAGTCACCAAATGCAAGATTTGGAAAATACCGTCGAGCAGCTTAAAGGTGCGATGAAGAGTATTGACCAAGAAACGCGTAAGTTGTTTATGACCACTTTTGATCAAGTCAATCAAGAGTTACAACTGCTATTTCCAAAAGTGTTTGGTGGTGGTGAAGCGACTTTAAGCCTTGAAGATGATTGGCAATCTGGCGTGAAGTTGATGGCACGTCCACCCGGCAAGCGGAATAGTTCTTTAGCATTGCTTTCAGGTGGTGAAAAGACCTTAACGGCTTTGGCTTTGGTCTTTGCGATCTTTAGATTAAACCCAGCGCCATTCTGTGTTTTGGATGAAGTTGATGCACCACTTGATGATGCCAACGTACAGCGGTATTGTAATTTGGTAAAAGAGCTTTCTGAACAAGTGCAATTCATTTACATTACACATAATAAATTGGCAATGACAATGGCAACTGATTTACTGGGAGTGACCATGCCAGAGCCAGGCACATCAAAATTAGTGACTGTCGATTTAGAACAGGCAAAAGAATACGGGTTAGTTGCGGAGTCTTAGTATGGAAATGAATACAATAATAGGCATTGTTATCGCCGTTGTGATTATGCTCGTTGGTTTAGTGATGATTTTAAGAAAACCAAAACCAGTTGAGCCGTCACTAGAAGCTGATTTACATATTAATCCAGAAAGTCAGCAGCCAGTGATCCCGCGCCATGTTCGTGATCAACTTCAAACTGAGGCAGTCACCGCTGCAACTGCACGAGTAGAACCAAGTTTTAAAGTGGAGTCAGCAGAAGCACAAGTAGAAACTCCTGAGCCTGTCGTAATTGTTGAAGAAAAAGTAGATGTTGTTGCTGAACAAGAAGATACAAAAACAACAACTGAACCTGTAGCTGAACAGGTTGAAGAAAAACAAATCAATGCTGAGGTCGAAATTGAGGCTGAAGCGGTTGATAAAGTTGCAACTTTAGAGACGTCAGAAAAGTCAGACGAAGAAAAATCAGAAGCTGAGCTTAGTTTAAATCCAAATATTGAAACTGTTGCTATTGAAGAGTTTGATGGTGAAAGCAATATCTTGGATGTACATTTACATGAACAACAACGTTATGATGATGAAAGTGCTTTAGCAACCGCTGAACAGATTATTGCCTTGAATGTATATCCGAATCCACGCCGTGCATTGTCAGGTGATAAAGCCTTAAAAGTACTGTTGAAATATGGCTTACGTTTCGGTGAAATGTCATGCTTCCATCGCTATGAAAATACTGATGAACCAAGTGCTTTGATGTTCTCTGTATTACGCATGACGGATAATGGTCCAGCAGGTTTCGATTTAGAAACTTTATCGGGTGAGCAGGTACAAGGCTTAGCCTTCTTCCTTGCATTACCAAATAGCAAAGCGGTTACAGGTTATGACATGATGACCAGTATTGCAGGTTTAATTGCGCGTGAGGTAGATGGTAAGGTCTACGACGAAAACAATTTAGAGTTTACACCGCAATTGAAAGAACATTGGCGTCATCATGTGATTGATTATCGTCCAAATCAAGCAACAGCTTAATGAATCTTTTATAATAAATTCAGTGAAAAGTTATAGGGCGGTTTTTCCGCCCTTTTATATGGTGAAATTTAAATGGAACACAACTCAGTTATTGAGCAAATGCGTCAGTTGATTCAACTGATTGCAAAACATAATCATGCTTACTATGTGATGGATCAACCTTCCATTTCAGATAGTGAATATGACCATTTATTTCATCAGCTTAAAGCCTTAGAACAACAATATCCAGAATGTATTCAGGCTGATACACCAACCAATAAGGTGGGTGGTCAAGCACTATCAAAATTTGAAAGCGTGACCCATGCAGTCCCAATGTTGTCGTTGGGTAATGTCTTTAATCAGGAAGACTTATTTGCTTTTGCTCGACGTATTGATGAGCGTCTACCGAATCAAAAAGTTCAATACGATGTTGAACTTAAACTCGATGGTTTAGCGATTTCACTGTGGTATGAAAATGGTGTGTTGGTTCGTGGTGTAACTCGTGGTGATGGTGAAACAGGTGAAGACATTACTCAGAATGTAAAAACCATTCGGAATCTACCTAAAGTATTATCAAGTCAGCATCAAGCCATTCCAGATTTCTTGGAAGTTCGTGGTGAAGTCCTAATGCCTAAATCGGGTTTTGAAAAGCTCAATGCTGACCAAGAGGCGAAAGGAGAGAAAACCTTTGCCAATCCGCGTAATGCTGCGGCAGGGAGTCTAAGACAGCTTGATCCAAATGTTGCTGCTTCGCGTCCATTGGCGTTCTATGCGTATGGCATCGCGCAGTGTGTCCCAAATCATGGTTTGGCTACGATGCACGATAGTTTGCATTGGCTAACCAAATTTGGTTTTGAAATTGCCGAACGTCAATTCCTGTGTGCTTCGATTGAGGAAGTGCAACAGCGTTATGAACAAATTCAACAAGAGCGCCCGAATCTTAAAGTCGAAATTGATGGCATGGTGATTAAGGTGGACAGCCTTAAGCAACAACAACAACTCGGCTTCCTGAGTCGTGAACCGCGTTGGGCAACGGCATATAAATTCCCAGCACAAGCCGCTTTAACCAAAGTTGAGAATATTGACTGGCAAGTAGGCAGAACAGGAACTTTAACGCCGGTTGCGCGTTTAGCACCTGTTTTCGTAGGTGGTGTGACGGTATCGAATGTGACCTTGCATAACATTGGTGAAATCCACCGCTTAGATGTGCGTGTAGGTGATACTGTGAGTGTCTACCGTACGGGTGATGTGATTCCAAAAGTGGAAAAAGTTTGGGCTGAGTTTCGACCTGCCGATGCTGAAATTGTGCATCTTCCTAGCAATTGTCCAGTCTGTGATTCACCTGTAGTCATGCCAGAGGGGGAGGCGTTGGCACGTTGTTCGGGTGGTTTATACTGTGCAGCGCAACGTATTGAAGCGATTCGTCACTTTGTATCCCGTAAAGCGATGGATATTGAGGGCTTGGGGGATCGTTGGGTAGAATCACTATTACATCTCGACTTACTCAAAGATGTGGCTGATATTTATCATTTGCATGAGCATCGAGACACACTTTTAACCATTGAAAAAATGGGTGAGAAGTCTGTTCAAAACTTGATTGATGCAATTGAAGCCAGCAAGAAAACGACTTTGGCTCGTTTCATTTATGGTCTAGGCATTCGCGGGGTTGGTGAGACAACAGCGCGTATGTTGGCGAATACTTTCCAGACATTTGAAGCATTGAAAGCAGCTGATATCGAAGCACTCAAGAAAACTCCTGATGTCGGTGATATTACTGCGGAATGGATTGCAGACTTTTTCCAAGCTCCACATAACATTGAGGTGTTAGATCGATTGCTTGCAGCAGGAATTCATTGGGATGCGCCGACTGCACCAACACGCCAGCCTTTAAATGGCGAGAGTTGGGTGGTGACTGGAACCTTAGAAAGTATGGGACGTGATGAAGCAACACAGAAATTGCAGGCATTAGGTGCTCGCGTGAGTGGCAGTGTTTCGAGTAAAACAAAATGTGTGGTTGCGGGTGAAAAAGCGGGAAGTAAGCTAGACAAGGCGCAGAAGTTAGAAATTCGAGTAATGAATGAACAAGAGTTTCTGGAATTTTTAGCTCAGTATGAAGTTTGATGAAGCAGATAAGGAAATCGCTAAATTAATCATAGGTTTTTGCCTAGCAGCAATTCTCCCTATTCTATTGATGATCACGTATCATCATTATGATAGCGCGACCAAATGCAAGCAAACACAAGTGTTGGATAATGTGCGAGAGTTACTAAATACTCAACTTTTAAATACTGTATTAGAAAAAGTTGAATTACGACAAAGTTTATTTCTAGATATGTTAAAAGAGCAAGAAATACAAAAAAAGTTTATTTGTCTGCAGAAAGATGGTCGACAAGCGGAGAAATGTTGGAAGGAATTTCAATTAGATATTCAAGAGGAAATGAAATTGTTTGATCAAGCTGTTGATCAGTTTGATCAAGTGAAATCGAATAATCTTGTTGCTTCTGATTCTATTTATGATCAAGGGTTATTAAAGTCAAATATATATCAGCCAAATCATATAGTTGAGTTCGCTTATCAGCAAATAAAACGATATTTAGTTGATCAAATGGATCAAGAGGATGCTTCACTATCTCAACTTGATTTCGAGTTACGTTGGGAATTAAGGCAGAAGCTATATCGATACACTGGTTTAAGGTTAGGTCAGGTGAAGAGTCTTGAGTCTGAAAATGATTCACAAAAAATCTGTAGCGTGAACGTTGAATTTCAAAAAGGTAAGATGGCTAAACTCATCTATCAACCTTATGAAAAGCTTGAATCCACTGGTCGACATGGGACAAGAAAAGAATACCTAGCGTTGCTCTATTTAGAAGACCAACATGGTAATCGTTATAAGGATATTGATGAATACATCATAAAAGCATTTAAGATTAAATAATTGTAGTTAAGCACCTCTCAATGATGAAATTGAGAGGTGCTTTTTTATTAAATATATTTTTTCACAATTCCATCATCTAGCAATTGCTGAAAATGCTCACAAACGCTCTCACGAATATCGCGATATTGAATTCCCAACTCATTTACACTGCGTTCAGCATTAAAGTAAATCGGATAGCCCATATTAAGTTTTACAAACTGACGAGAATGTCCGAGCATTGGTGCAATCAGTGAGAATGCTGTTTTTGGTACAGTAAAATGCGGGAAAGGATATTTATAACCAAACTTTTGCGTTAATGCTTTACCCATTTCAAGTAAGCTTAATGTTCCACCACAGATGATATAGCGGCCTTTGGCTTGTGGATCTAAAGCGGCTTTCACATGTGCATCAGCAACATCTCGTACATCAACAATGCCATTCCACATTGGCGGCACACCGAATAGGGTCGTACCATTGCCGAACTGTTGCAATACTTCAATACTACCTGATTGGCTTGCATCGGTCAGTGACGGCCCCATAACCAGTGCTGGATTAATACAAACTAAACTCCAACGACTTTGCTGATCTGCGATCTCCCATGCTTTGCGTTCAGCAGCCACTTTTGAATATGAGTAGGGTTGATGCGTTTCGTTGCTGGTGTTATTCCAGTCATTTTCATCAAACTCATTATTTGAAGTATCTAGAATTTCAATTGCATCACCATAGGTCGAAGCAATGCTTGAAGTGAGTACCACACGTTTAACGGATTCAGTACGGTTGACACTATTGAGGACGTTTTCAGTACCTTTCACCGCAGGCTCAATAATGTCTTTTACCGCATCTTTATAATTAGTCACAACGAAAGGTGATGCGGTATGAATCACCACCTCACAGCCTTGCATTGCATCATCAAAAGAATTTGGATCAAGTAAATCTGCTTTGAAAAATTGGATTTGTCCAGATGACTTCTCGGCGATGTCATAAAGATGTTGGATTTTATTAGTTTTAGATGGATCACGAACAGTCGCATTCACCTTATATCCTTGATTTAATAGCCGTTCAATAATCCAGCCAGCGATATAACCCGTTGCTCCAGTGACCAAGATTGGTGTGCTTTTATTCATTTCTTTTCCACATCGTATTTTTGTGATTGCTCTTATTTAGCGAATTTTGCTTGAACAAACAACAGCTGACCAGTCATTTTTTTAAGATTATTGATTAAAACAAAGGGCTAAATAAGAAGCATTGTGAATGGTTACAAAAATGAAAATAAACGTTTTCTTCATAAATTATGGGTTTAGGATCAAGATGTTCGTTTGCAAGCGCTTATTTTACTTCAAGAATTTTACTTAATTAAAACTGTAAATGCGTATGTTTCTCATTTTAATTTTATAAAAATCATAAACTTACACAAATTTAACTTTGCAATTATATTTTAACTTGCACATAATAGTGGCATTCGATAGGAGTAAGTATTATGCGTGGCAATCCAGAAGTCATCGACTATTTAAATATGCTCATTGGCGGTGAGTTGGCTGCTCGTGATCAATATTTAATTCATTCAAGAATGTACGAAGATTGGGGCTTAGGTAAAATTTACGAACGTATTGATCATGAGATGCAGGAAGAAGCTTCTCATGCTGATGCAATCATTCGTCGTGTTTTGTTTTTAGGTGCTCAACCGAATATGAATCGTGAAGACATTAATGTTGGAAACGATGTTGTGAGCTGTTTAAAAGCTGATTTGGCGCTTGAATATCATGTTCGTGAGAAACTGGCGACAGGAATTAAGCTTTGTGAAGAGAAAGGCGACTATATTAGCCGTGATATGCTTCGTCAGCAGCTTTCTGATACAGAAGAAGACCATACTTATTGGTTAGAAAAACAATTACGTTTAATTGAGTTAATTGGTTTACAGAACTATATTCAATCGCAGATCTAATATTCTAAATCAATAAAAAAACTCAGCTTAGTGCTGAGTTTTTTATTTCCGCATTTACTTTTTCGTTTGAGCGTCTTTCAAGTCTTTAAGTACCTGATCTGCATGGGTTTGTGTGTTGACACTGGTGTAGTGATACATAATCGCACCCTGAGGATTAATTAGAAAACTCTCTCTTTTAGCAATTTTTGCAATCCCAAAATTTCTTACAATCCCAAACTTTCCTGCAAGTTCACCTTTGTCATCAGCCAAAATAGGAAATGGCAAGCCAAGTTTTTCTGAAAATTTTTGGTGTGAAGCGACATCATCTAAACTTACCCCTAAAACTACAGCATTTGATTTTATAAATTGAGGGTAGAGTGACTTGAACTGATTGGCCTCTTGTGTACAGCCTGCTGTGTTGTCTTTAGGATAAAAATAGAGCACGATCCATTTACCTTTATACTGATTCAAAGTATGCCATTTACCACTTTGATCCTGTAGTTTAAAGTCTGGTGCGGATTGTCCAACCCATTCTTTCTGCGCGGTATTTTTTGAGGAAAATAAGTTACTTTGTGCTACGGTTAGACTTGGATAAGTCATCAAAAATAGTGAGCTACAAAGAATAAGAACTTTGGATTTTATCGTATTCATCATTTTGATCTCAAAGTGTAATCGCACATATTTTAGCAAATTGAAGTGGGGTGGCTAGGAAAAATAACGAATATATGCGATGTTTTATACAAAATGATTGTTCAATCAAAAGGTATGCGTTTGTCTAAGAAGATTTTACTGATCACAGGATGGGGTGGTGGAGCCGAATTATTACAACCTTTGCACGAAGCATTGCAACAGCAAGGACATTGTGTAGATCGAATTAATATTTTCAATGCCTTAGATGAGCGAGTTTTGCAACAACAAGTTGAATATGCAAGAGCGTTTGATGTAATTCTTGGATGGTCGCTGGGTGGACAACTTGCAACATTATTAGTCCATCAAATAGAAAAACAATATGCAGAACAGAAGATTTTAATTACTTTAGCTTCAAATCCTTGTTTTGTAGCGCAAGAAAACTGGTCGACTGCAATGCCTGTTGAAACATTCCAACAGTTCAAACAATCATTTGAGCAGGATGCGATTACAACTTTAAAACGCTTTGGTTTACTTGTTTGCCAAGGTGCGGATACTGCAAGAAAAGATTTTTTAGCAATGCAAAAGTTGATTCGTCCACAGCCGATTGCGTTATTGAAGCAAGGCTTACTGATGTTGGAAAAAATCAATTTGGTTGAGATGTATGAAAACTATCAAGGTGATCAGCTTCATGTGATTGCGGAGCATGATGCTTTAGTTCCTTACCAAGTTGTGCAAAATATTCAGAATTTAGCTGCAAAGAATCTATATGTTGTTTCGATTGATGGTGCTTCACATGGTTTTCCATGCTTCATGGTTGAACAGACTGTGCAAATAATTAAGGATTTTATTCAATAGACGGTTTAATCTTGCTTGAATTGAAAGTTCTCGCAATTTATTTTAGGTTTTGACACGTTTAAGATAGTTGGCCTTTGTCGGTTATGGCAACGTTATTGTATTGTGCAAATATATGACCTTACTTTTGAAGGATCAAAAGTAAGCAAAAATCCTTTGTTGAGCTGACGGCACATCCTTGATGCCGCAGCTCAACGGGCGGCATCCATGCCGCCTCTGCGATTGTAGATATTTTCGTGCATTTAATTGGCTTAGGATAAAATGAGGAGTGAATAAAGGATGACCGATTTATTTGATTTAGAACATATATGGCATCCCTATACTTCGATGTTAAATCCACTACCAACCTTTAAAGTGAAACGTGCTTATGGTGCAACGATTGAACTAGAAGATGGTCGAACTTTAGTTGATGGCATGTCGTCATGGTGGTGTGCGATTCACGGTTATAACCATCCTGAGCTGAATCAAGCGGTTGCAGATCAATTGCAGAATATGGCGCATATCATGTTTGGCGGCCTAACCCATGAACCTGCGATTGAATTGGGCAAATTATTATTAAAAATTACGCCGCCGAACTTAGATAAGATTTTCTACGCAGACTCAGGTTCGGTTGCAGTTGAAGTGGCTTTAAAAATGGCAGTGCAATATTGGGCTGCGTTGAGTCAACCTGAGAAAACTAATTTTATTACTACACGTTCTGGCTATCATGGTGATACTTGGAATGCGATGTCTGTGTGTGATCCTGTTACGGGAATGCATCAGATTTTTGGCACGAGTTTACCGAATCGAATTTTTGTACCCGCACCACAAAGCCGCTTTGATGGTGAATGGAATCCAGAAGATATTGATGAACTTAAAAAGCAAATTGAACTTCATCATCCTACACTTGCAGCATTGATTATTGAGCCGATTGTGCAGGGTGCAGGGGGAATGCGTTTTTATCATCCTGAATATTTACGCCAAGCCAAAGCTTTGTGTGAGCAGTACAATTTATTGTTAATCTTTGATGAAATTGCCACTGGTTTTGGGCGCACAGGCAAAATGTTTGCTTGGGAACATGCCCAAGTTGAACCTGACATTATGTGTATTGGTAAGGGATTGACAGGCGGTTATATGACATTGTCTGCGACCTTAACGACAAAAGATGTGGCTGAAACCATTAGCCGTGGCGAAGCGGGCGTGTTCATGCATGGTCCAACCTTTATGGCGAATCCTCTGGCTTGTGCTGTTGCTTTGAGAAGCACTCAATTATTGGTTGAGCAAGATTGGCAGAGCAATATTCAACGTATTGAAAAGATCCTTGTTGAGCAATTAAGTGATTTAGTACAGCTTGATCACGTTGCCGATGTACGGGTTCTAGGTGCGATTGGTGTGGTTGAATTAACCATCAATGTTGATATGAAAACTTTACAACAGCAGTTCGTTGAACGTGGTATTTGGGTGCGACCATTTGGAAAATTGGTCTATGTGATGCCGCCATATGTGATTAGTGATGATGAACTGAACTATTTATTAACACATTTGACTGAAGTGGTGAAAAGTATGCAAGGAGCACATGCTAATGTCCTTGCTTGATCATTATGCTGAACAGCTTGATCAACTCAAGCAACAAGGTAATTTTCGCCAATTTACTTCAAATCAACAGCATGGACGATTTATTACCATTCAAGATCGAACCATGTTGAATTTGGCATCCAATGATTATTTAGGCTTAGCTGCTGATCTAGAGTTAAGAGAGGAGTTCCTCGATACACTAAAAATCGAGCGGGCATTATTTAGTTCATCTTCTTCACGCTTACTGACTGGTAACTATGCAGAATACGAACAATTTGAAAATAGCCTAAGCAAAGCCTTTGGTCGTGCTGCATTACTTTTCAATAGTGGCTACCACATGAATATTGGTATTTTGCCTGCGCTGGCTGATAGCAAAACCATTATTTTGGCGGACAAGCTTGTGCATGCCAGTATGATCGATGGTATCCGATTGTCTACAGCTCAATATGTGCGTTATCGACACAATGATTTGCAGCATTTGGAACAGTTATTGCAAAAGTATCATCAAGATGAGCAAATTGAACGCGTTATTGTGGTGACTGAAAGTATTTTTAGTATGGATGGCGATGAGACTGATTTAGCCGCCTTGGTTCAGTTAAAACAGCGTTTCCATAAAACCATGTTATATGTGGATGAAGCACATGGCATTGGTGTGAGGGGAAAGCAGGGTTTAGGTTGTGCTGAGCAATATGCAGTATTGGATCAGATCGATTTCTTGGTTGGGGCACTTGGTAAAGCGATGGCTTCGGTTGGGGGATATATCATTTGTGATTCAATCATTCGTGATTATCTGATCAATAAAATGCGACCTTTGATTTTTAGTACTGCATTACCGCCGATTTCGATGGCTTGGTCTGACTTTATTTTTAATAAAATGTTGAGCATGCAGCAGCAACGTCAGCATTTAGCCGAAATGAGTCATTACCTACAACATGCCGTGATTGAGAAAGGTTTTTATAGTCCATCCAGTAGTCATATTATTCCGATTATTGTCGGTGAGAGCCAAGCTGCAATCGAAAAGGCGAAGTATGTGCAGCAACAGGGCTTTTATGCCATGCCTGTCCGTCCGCCAACCGTGCCGCAAAATAGTTCACGTTTAAGAATATCTTTAACTTCTTTGGTGCAAAAAAAGGAGTTAGAACAATTGGTGGAGTGTTTGTGAGCGTCAATAAAGCACTGGTTGCCCAAAGATTTGCTAAAGCAGGGCAAAGTTATGTTGAACATGCCGTGACGCAAAAGCAGATCAGTAAAGAACTATTTGAATATCTCAAAACTTATTGTCCGAAAAACTTGGATTCAGTCCTTGAGATCGGTTGTGGTTCGGGAAATTTAACTCACTTATTTCAATCTTATTTTCATACGAAGAATCTTTATTTAAATGATCTATATGAAGATGTAGCTCAACATTTTTCTGATCGGGAAAAGATACACTGGTTGATTGGTGATATAGAGCAACTTCAACTCCCTCATTCACTTGACGCAGTAATTTCAAGTTCTGCTTTACAATGGATGATTGATCTACCTGTGTTGTTACAGCGAATACATCAATCATTGAATCAAGGCGGTTATTTAGGTTTTTCTACTTTTGGAACGGAAAATTTAACTGAGATTAAGCAGCTGACAGGGCAAGGATTGAACTATTGTTCATTGAGCGCTTTGCAACAGCAACTTGAACAAAATGGTTTCGAAATTTTGTTCATACATGAACTACAAAAGCATTTGTATTTTGATCATCCAAAATCTGTTTTACATCATCTTAAAGCGACTGGCGTAACGGCGACAGCAAAATCGCATCGTTGGACCAAGCAATCTTTACAGCAGTTTTATTTAGATTATCAACAGTTTCATGATGAGCAAGGTTATCCTCTGACTTATCATCCTATATATGTCGTTGCTCGGAGAAAAGCATGAGTGCAGCAATTTATTTTGTCAGTGGTATTGATACTGAAATTGGTAAAACTTATGCCACAGGTTATCTCGCCAAACTTTGGACCGAACAGGGGCAGCGAGTTATTACCCAAAAATTAGTTCAAACGGGTAATATAGATATCTCTGAAGATATTGAAAAACACCGTGAAATTATGGGTAGTGGCTGGTTTCAAGAAGACCATGAAAAGCTGACCATGCCTGAAATTTTTACTTATCCTGCCTCGCCGCATTTAGCCACACGTTTAGATGGACGAGACTTAGATTTCGCGAAAATTGAAGCTGCGACTAAAGAATTGGCTCAGCGGTTTGAGGTCGTATTGTTAGAAGGTGCTGGCGGTTTGATGGTGCCTTTAACCACAGAATTGTTGACTATTGATTATATCGCTCAGCATCAATTTCCTGTGATTTTGGTGACTTCTGGGCGTTTGGGTAGTATTAATCATACTTTATTGAGTTTAGAAGCATTAAAGCAGCGTGGTTTGAGTTTGCATGCTTTGGTGTACAATTTAAAAGATGAATCGAAAGATCTACTTATTTCTAAAGATACAGCGGATTATTTAAAAACTTATTTAGCAAAGCATTTTCCTGATGCTCAATGGATTGAGTTGGAAAAGTTTAATTAACTTAAGTTTTAATTAGAAAAAATATTCACTCTTCACGGAGTCTCGCCGAGTTCAAGCTAAAGTTAGGGATAAATAACTGTGTCTTGCACTTCAGTTGAAATATATTTCAACTTCGTTCAGGTTCGCCCTACTTTGGTTTCGCTCAAAGTAGGCAAAGGCATTGTCATCCACAAAACCTGAGGTACGAATAGCAAAGATTAATAATCTTTGCCGTACCGCAAGGCGAAAGCTATGCTTGAGCATGAACTACGCACTCCGTTTGTCTTGCGCTAAGTCAAAGCTTTAATCGCTTTGACTTGCTCAGGTTGTGGATGACGTTTCCGAGTATCATATTTCAAGTGAAAGTTTTGATTGTATAAAAGTAAGGTCTAAAATGAACAAGAAGAATAAATTAGTTCTATCCATTTTATTTGGATTTTTGATTCCAGTCTCAGCATCCTATGCTGCTATCCCGACAGATAAAACCATTATTAGTTGGATCACTAATTTACAAGATTCAAATGCTAATCCTCAGCAAGCCATTCAGATTGATCACACGGAAAAAGTGAAATTAGTTTCGGGTGAAGAAGCTTATTTATCTGGTGTGAGTTTTGAAAATGCAGGTCGTAACTTTTGGGCAGGTTATGTGCTGACTCGACCAAAGCTCAAACAGGCTCAGATATTAAAAGAGTTCGGTGGGCAATCGAATACATTTAAAGTGCATCCAACTGTGTATAAAGGTAAACCGATTGAATTAGTTGAAATCGAAAGTGCTGGCTCAGGGCAGGGTACAGTCGAATCTACAAAAAGTTTAGTTTATCTCAATCAATGGAATGCAAAGTTAATAACAGAAGTTCAAGAGTCATCTTATGCTGGGCGTTTTGATGAAAAACTTGAAACCGAAGATTGTCGTACTGGTGCTGATAATACTGGCTATTTAAATGTGATGCCTTATTCTCCGTTCGTTGTTAAAACGACAGTTATGGGCGATGCATGTGATGACAAACCGAAAGGCTATAAGGTGAATAGCACTATCATCCCTATTCTGGTAAATGAAATAAAATAAAAAAAGCTAACAAGCGAGCTTGTTAGCATAGGAGCAACTTAGAGTTGTGAAGCTTAGTTTATTGTTTTTATTTTTTTAGTTATTACTGACAATTCCTATTTTAGTGACATTGCTTTGCTGAGCTAAAGCCATCACCATCGCAATATTTTTATATTCTGCTTGGGCATCAGGTTTAAATTTAATTTGATCCTGATCTGCCTTTTGAGCCACATTTTCAAACAGTGCTTTTAGTGCTTGGCGATCCGCGACCACCTGATCATTCCAAAAAATCTGACCTTGAGCATCGACACGTAAATTGATCACTTCTGGCGGTTTTTGGTCAGTCGGCGGCGGAGGCGTACCGTTTGGCAAGTTGATATTAATGGCATTATTTGGAATCGGGATGGTAATGATGAACATGATTAACAATACCAACATGACATCAATTAAAGGTGTCATGTTGACATCAAGCATGACATCATCTTCACTACTTTTTGGACCGACATTCATACCCATGAGTGACTCCTTAATCTGACCTTATGGTGAACTAGGTGGTGTAGTGACAAATGCGATTTTGCCAATACCAGCTTGTTGAGTTGTACTTATAACCTGATCAATCGCCTCATAATGTGTAAGTTGGTCACCACGAATATGAACCTCAGGTTGAGGGCGTTTTTGCGCCTCAACTTGAAGACGTGCAAGCAAAGTTTCTTTATTTGCAACGTGTTGTTCATTCCAGAAAATATCACCAGTTTTATTGACTGAGAGCTGAATATTTTGTGGTGTGGTGGCATAAGGCGTATTTTTTTCCTCAGGAAGTTTGACTGGAACGGTATGCGTGACGACTGGAACAGTAATTAAAAAGATAATTAGCAATACCAACATAATGTCCACAAGCGGAGTCGTATTTATCGTTCCGATTACATCATCGTCACTTTGATCTGAATTAATCATCATGCCCATAATCGTATTCCTTATTTAGAATTACGGTTTGGGTGATTGCTGTTTAGGTCACCACTGAGAAGTACAGCATGTAGGTCTGAGCCGAAAGAGCGGACATTGTCCATCACGGCTTTATTGCGGCGAGTGAGCCAGTTATAACCAAGTACAGCTGGTACTGCGACAGCAAGGCCAATTGCAGTCATGATAAGTGCTTCACCAACAGGTCCAGCAACTTTATCGATAGATGCTTGTCCTGAAATGCCGATTGCAGTTAATGCGTGGTAGATACCCCAGACTGTTCCAAATAATCCAACGAAAGGCGCAGTTGAACCGACGGTAGCGAGGAAAGCTAAACCATTGCCAAGATGACTTTGGACTTTTTCAATTGCACGTTGAATTGAGATTGTCACCCAAGTGTTGAAATCGATACGTTCTAATAATGTGCCGTCATGATGTTTTGTTGAGTGAATGCCTTTTTCAGCAATATACCGATAGGTACTGCTAGGATCTAAACTTTCTTTTGCACTATTTAATGTATCTGCTTCCCAGAAGTTACGTTCAGCTTCAGTGCCGTGACGCTTGATTTTACTTTGTTGAAATACTTTAGAAAAAATGATGTACCACGTTCCAATTGACATCAGAACTAAAATAAAAAGTGTGGTTTTTGCGACGAGATCACCTTCACGCCATAATGCTTCTAAGCCATAAGGGTTATGTACTTTTTCTTCTGTAGCGGGTAACGGTGGCGGAGTTGGTGTGGCTTGGGTAACGGCTTCAGTATTCGTTGTTGTGACAGCTGTTGCTTGCGTAGTTTCATCAGCCCATACCGTGTGAAATGGTAATAATGTACTGGTAGAAATGAGACCGATTGCTGCGAAGCGTGCGATATGTTTTGCTGTTTTATTCATCTTAAATTCTCCAAAAATTTGTTTCATTTATTCAATTAATTAAGAAATTGTGAAAGAGTATTCAACTTCATACCAATCTTGTTGAGGTACCCCATCTTTCATTGCGGGAGTAAATGTACATAGACTAAATGCTTTCGAAGCGGCTTTATCTAAGGCTCTAACACCACTGGATTTCTTAACTTTTGCATCTATCACTTTTCCTGAACCATCTACTAGAAGACGCATTCGAACAGTACCTTCTTCACCTGCCATTTCTTGTTCACGTGGATAGTCTGGTTTTTTACAGCCAGCTTCACCTTCGGAAACACCACGTGAAATGCCTGCTGGTTTAGCTGGAGCGGAAGGTGCGGCTGCAACGGTTGGAGCTGCAACTGGACTTGGACTTGCTGCAACAGGTGATGGTGTAGGAGTTGCATCCGTAGCCTTTGTCGTCTGAGTCGGTGCAGGCTTTTGAACAGGTTTCACAGCCTCAACTGGTTTCGGTGGTGGATCAGGAATTTTTGCTACTTTCTCTACCATTTTTGGTGGTTCTGGTGGCTTTTCCTCTGGTTTTGGTGGTGGAGGCGGCGGTGGTTCTATATCTTGAATAATCTGTAGTTCTACAGGTTTCTCGACAGGTTTGATAAAGTCAGTCGCTAAACTCGTCATCAGAATATAGGCGATCACGAGGTGTAAGAATAAAACCACACCAATACCGACTAGGCGTTTGGCGGATTGATTTTCACTCTCAGAAAAGGGTATGCCCATAATTGCTCCTGAAATTGTAATCATCAATTCACGTTTAACTTGAGAAGGAAAAGGTTCGTAATGGGGGAAATACAGACCATTTTTCCTTGTGTGAATTGGTGATTACGGTGGATCACTACAGCATCAAAATCATGTTGTAGTGATGAACATATTAAAATTTGAAAGTGCTACGAACGAAGTAAGTACGACCGAGTACATCTGCATAACGTGGGTCATAACCCATTTGGAAGTTGTCCAATACATTTGATGCTGGTGGTTCTGCATCAAACATATTTTTAATACCTAAGGTGAGTTCTACGTTTTTGAAGCCTTTGTATGTTCCTGAGAGGTTGTAGGTTGTGTAGTCACTAACTTTATGGTTTTGACCAGCAGAGTTTTGGTCTTTATAACCTTTAGAGAAGTTTTGTTGGAGGTTGAGTGCCCAGTTTTCATAGCGCCAATCTAGATTTGCAGTATGTTTCCAACGTAGAACAATGGCTTGATAGTCTAGACCTGCATAGCTACCAGCAACACCAATCCACGGCATACCTTCATCTTCTTGATATTTGTAATCAGTAACATAAGTTCCATCAATGCTGAAGCCAACCTGACCAGTACTTGTCATTGGAGAACGCCAAGCCATGCTTGCATCAAAACCTGAGGTTTTAATACCACCTAAGTTTTGTTGTAGTGTATTGATATAATTGAGTGAACCGTCTGAATTTCGAACAAATTTATCTGCATATTTTTCTGGATTACCGAAAATACCTGTCTCAGAGATAGTTGTAATTTGATTCTTAACTTTGATATCAAAGTAATCTAGAGTGAAAACAAGATTTTTGGTTGGTTGGAATACTACACCAGCGGTGAATGAATCGGACTTTTCAGGTTCTAAGTCTTTGTTACCGCCATTTTGACGATCAAACTGCATTCCACAGTCACGCGCGGGTAATGCACCAGTAGCAGGAACACCACCCGGACAAAGAACAGGGTCATTATAAGTTGCAGCGGTATTGGTAATCGAAGTTGGTGAGTACATTTCCCAAAGCGTTGGTGCTCTAAAGCCTTTGGTATAGCTTGTTCTGAACATCAACTGCTTGATTGGTTCCCAACGAAGAGAGAATTTGGGGTTGAATGTGTCACCAAAATCGCTGTAATCATCGTATCGCGCGGCAAGCTGAGCTTCTAACGTTTTATGAAGTGGGATATGGAGCTCTGTGAATACTGCCTTGATGTTTCGAGAACCTTCATTAATCGGTTCATTTGGATCTACGCCAGTACTCGGTGCAACACTAGCAATTTCAGAGATAGTTTTTGATTGCCAATCGTCTTTGCGGTAACTTGCTCCAACTGCAAAACCCACATCGCCTGCTGGAAGAGTATAAATAGGGCGACTAGCAGTGAAATCAACGATTGTTGAATCTAATTTAGCATCTAAATATTTACCTTTAGCGCCTAATGTACTCCAAACATCACCATCTTCTGCTGCTTGAGGGCCAAATGGGTTAAGCGTGCCATTGAGTAAAGCTTCTGCTGTTTTATCGTAGTTAAGATAACCACTTAAAATATTATCAGCAGCATTACTTCGTGCATATGTTACCCCTGTATTAATATCCCAGCCGTATGCTTCACCTTCGATACCAGCAAAAATACGATGTGAATCATTGACACTGTTACTAATACGATTGCCAGCTTGCGAACGTAAATATAGTTCTAAAGGACCGCTGACATTATCCATTGCTGGAGTGATGCCATTACCTGGATAATATTTACTGGTTGGGTTCATTGGTAAATCAAAAAATACATCTGGAGCAACAGAGGTAGTTACCTCACTGCGTGCATATAAATATTCCCCAATCGCATTGAAGTTATCATTGATTTTTGCTGTGACTCGTCCCATGACAGAAACATCTTCAGTTTTAGGAACGATACCGATCACTGCTTGGCTGTTATAACGGCAAGTTACGCCATCATTACTAAAAAATAATGGGTTGTCCCCACAGCCTGAACTCGCATAGGGGTTGCCAAAAGTACCTGTTTTTGTATCGTATAGGTTTGCAGGAAATGAGCCACTACTGGTTCTATTCACACCTAATTCAGGTATAACACCACCGCGACGACTGACCTTACGGTCTTGTGCCATAACATCTTCGCCACGACGATAATCAACTACACCAAATGCATTGAAACCATCTTCATCTAAGTCACCGAAACCACCAAAAATAGAATAATTTTGTTGTTCACCACCTTTTTGTTCAGGCTTTTGATAACCAGCACTGAAATTTAAGCCATTGAATTGTTTTTTGGTAATGAAGTTCACAACACCACCAATCGCGTCTGTTCCATAAACGGCGGAAGCACCATCTTTCAGAACTTCAATACGATCGAGCATCGCAAGAGGGATGATATTGAGATTGGCAACGCCACTGTCATAAGCATTGGCAGCAAGGCGTCTGCCGTTTAAGAGTACTAAGGTTTTATTTGAACCTAATCCGCGTAAGTTAGCAGATGAGCCAACAGTTCTACTCGCACCAACGTTTGATGCGGTAACGAAGTTTGATTGGTTGGCTGTAATTTTTGCTAAAGCCTCCTCTGTTGTCGTGATCCCTTGTTTTAAAATTTCATCGACTTTTACGATGGTTATTGGTGATGCACTTTGTGCAGCAACGCCCTTGATCGATGAACCTGTAACTGCAACTTTTACGACTTTCGTCGGTTTCTCATCGGTAGATGATTCTGTTTCAGCAGCATGGGTCATAGTTAAACACAACATACTTAGGCTCAGGGTACTGAGTTTTAGTATGCATTTGCTCGCTTTTGGCATAGCACTTGATTGAACGAAATTGGTATTTTTCATTGAATTTATAACCCCTAAATAGATGGTCACTCTAAAAGAATGAACAAAAGCGTTTTAGCAAGACATGTGCCAAATACGATTTTTAAGAGGAATTTAAACTCGATTTTAAAGTGTAAAAGTGTTCTACTTTTAAAAATAAGTTTTTCATATTTTTACTAATTATTAAAAAATATGAAATTAAAAAATTTTTTCAAATTGTCATTTTTTTACAAAAACCATAATTTTTTTATGAGCATTAAAATGAATCATGCTATTTTTATGATGCGTTAAATTGGTGCGAATTAATTTTATTTTAGTTATTTTAGGTGTTTAGCTCTAGATATTTATTTAGCTAAAAAAATATATAAGAAAATATGATTTGGCATAAAGTTACTTTTCATTAAGATGAGAAAAAATAATATTTTAGACTATGTGTTAAAAGTTTTTTAATTGATAAAACTATTTTATTTGAAAAGTGGCATGAAAATAGCAAATGTTTTCTGGTCTTAAAGTAGATTTTTCCACTTTTATTATTTTTACGAAAGGTAAAAAATAATTAAATTTATGATTTTGCTAAGAAAGGTCATTTAATTAAATGAAGGTGGTTAAGTCTTTGTGTGGTTGAATGCTATTCGAAAGTCTAGTATTTATTAAAAAACGATAATGTGAGCATTGAGTTGAAGTCTAAATTTTTTACGGTCACGTTGTTTTCAACCGTTGTTGCATTTGCGCCGATGGGATATACCAAAACCCCAGCACAAGCTGACAAAGTTCTTCGAATCGCTTTTGAAGCGCCTGATGATGGTTTTGATATGGTGAAAACCTTCAATTTTTATAGTGGCAATGTTGCGGATGTCATTTTTGAAAGACTTGTCCAATACGATTATTTAGCCAATCCAGTGAAACTAGTTCCATCTACGGCTGAAAGTATGCCGACCATTCAGGACAATGGGAAAGTTTATATTTTTAAAATAAAACCAGGTATTTATTTTACAGACGATCCCGCATTCAAAGGTAAACGGCGAGAGCTAGTTGCTGAAGATTATATTTATTCAATTAAACGTATTTTAGATCCGAAAAACCACTCCTCATCTTTTGCTTTTATCGATCATAAAATTGTTGGCGCAAATGCACTTGTCGATCAAGCGAAGAAGTCAGGAAAATTTAATTATGATGCTTCTATTCAGGGTCTAAAAGCTTTAGATCGATACACGATTCAATTTACTTTGACCCAGCCTGATTATAATTTTCCATATATTTTGGCATATAGCACATTTGGTGCGACAGCTCGCGAAGTAGTTGAATACTATAAAGACCGTTTAGGCATGCATCCTGTAGGTACAGGACCTTACATGCTAAGTAAATACGTACCACGAAGCAAAATTGAATTGGTTGCAAATCCTGATTATCGCGGCTTTGTTTGGAATTTTAAGTCCACTGGAACAGCTTGGGATAATCAACTGGTTAAAGAAATGAGTGGTAAGCAAATGCCGCAAATTGGTAAGGTCAACATTAGTATTATCGAAGAAGAGCAATCTCGTTGGTTGGCATTTCAATCGAAACAACTCGATTTTGACAAAGTCACTGCGAATGCTATTCCCAAAGTCCTCGATCAAAATAATCATTTAAAACCTGAGATGAAAAACAAAGGTGTTCAGCTTTATCGCAATAAAGAGGCTGAGATTACTTATTCTATGTTGAATATGCGAGATCCGATTGTCGGTGGCTCATCTTTAGATAAAGTTGCACTGAGACGAGCAATAGCACTGTCATTTGATGTAAATGAATATATTCGTATTTTAAGAAAAGGACAGGCTGTAAAAGCTGAAATGCTTGTACCAGCTGGAGTGAATGGTCATAACCCAAATTATCGTAGCAGTATCGGATACAACCCTGTTTTAGCCAATAAACTGCTTGATCGATTTGGCTATAAAAAAGGGACTGATGGCTATCGCACATTGCCTGATGGTAAAGCGCTGACTTTGAAAATAAATACTGAAAGTGGCTCGGCTTCTGTGATGTATTCAGAGTTGTGGAAGAAAAGTTTAGATGCGATTGGGATTCGATCTGATTTTAGAGTCAGCAACTTTGCCGATAATTTAAAAGCAGCAACGCAATGTCAATACATGATGTGGAGTGGCGCTTGGCATGCTGATTACCCTGAGGGGGAGAATTTTACTCAACTTCTTTATGGGCCTAATGTTGGACGCGGTAATCAGTCATGTTATCAGTCAGATGCTTATGACAATTTATATCGACAAGCGATGCAACAACCGCCTGAAAAACGAATGCCGTTTTACGAAAAAATGAGTCGACAAATAGAAGCAGATACGACTTGGATTTTACAAGATACACGAATTAGAAACTGGCTGATTCAACCCGAAGTTCAAGGTTTTAAAGCCCATCCAATTATGAATTCCAATTGGCAATATTTAGATATTGCTTCACCACGTCAAAATAAGTGATGAGTTTATGATGAAGCAAAAGTTTAAGCTTTCTTTACCTCGCTATGCCTTAGCGCTTTTGATTGGTAGCTCTATCAGCTTAAGTGCAGCATGGACTGAGGCTAAAAGCCCAGCAGATCCGAATAAGGTTTTGCGCTATGTATTTCCTGTGGCCGAAACAGGGTTTGACCCCGCTGGTGTGCATGATCTGTATTCGGCGCATGTCAATGGTTCGATTTTTGAAACGCTCTTTACTTATGATTATTTGGCTTCACCTGCAAAATTAGTACCTCGAACGGCAGTGGCTTTACCCGAAGTCAGTGCAGATGGTTTGACCTATACCATTCGGGTGAAAAAGGGTATTTATTTTGCCGATGATCCCGCTTTCAAAGGTAAAAAACGAGAGCTGACAGCTGCAGATTATGCTTACACATTCAAACGTTTGCTTGATCCAACATTGCGTTCACCAAATAGTTGGTTGCTGGATGGGCGAATCGTGGGGATGGAAGCCTTACAGAAGAAAGCGCAGAAAACAGGGAAGTTTGATTACGATCAACCTGTTGCAGGTTTGCAAATGCCTGATCGCTATACTTTGGTGATTCGCCTAACAAGCCCCGATCAAAACTTTCCGATGTTATTAGCACATCAGCCTGCTGGTGCTGTTGCACGAGAAGTGATTGAAAAATATCGAAACAAAGCTGGCTTTGCGATGGGACATCCTATAGGCACAGGGCCTTATATGCTGTCGAGCTGGACGCCGGGTTCACGGATTATTTTAAAAGCCAATCCAGACTTTAGAAGTTTTGTTTGGAACTTTAAAGCAAGCTCAGCGGATGATGAAAAGATCGTTAAAGCCATGCAAGGCAAGCAAATGCCACAAATTGGTGTGATTGATATACAAGTGATGGAAGAGGGGCAGTCTCGTTGGTTGTCGTTTAGCAAAGATGAAGTCGATCTATTTCAATTAGAGGGCGAGCTTGTTTCCCAAGCCATAAAGGAAGGAAAGCTTAAACCTGAATTAGTTAAAAAAGGCGTGCAACTGTCTCGGATTGTTGATCCTTCAATTGATTATCACTATTGGAATATGCAAAACCCTGTTGTCGGTGGAATGAGTAAAGAGAAAATTGCACTTCGCCGTGCGATGTCGATGGCTTTTTCCGCGGATAACTATATCAATATCTTGCAAAAAGGTGATGCAAAAAAACTACAAGCCCTGATCCCAGAAGGAATTGTGGGGTATGACCCAAATTATAGAAGTAGTATTCCTTATTCAGTCAAAGCCGCGAATTTATTGTTAGATCGCTATCACTATAAATTGGGGGCAAATGGTTGGCGAACTTTGCCGAATGGTAAGCCCTTAGTCATTGAAATGACGGTGAGTGGAAATAGTTTACGTAGTCAACAACAAGCTGAGTTCTGGAAGAAAATTTTGGATAGTCTAAAGATCCAAATGACGACACAGTCTTTACCTTTTTCAGAAGCATTAAAGTTAGAAAAACAATGTAAAACCATGTTTAAAACATCTGCTTGGATCGCTGATTATCCTGATGCTGATAATTTTATGCAGCTGTTCTATAGCAAAAATATTCATGCCAGTAATAACAGTTGTACCAGTATTCCTGAATTTGATCGTTTATATGAGCAGACACAAAAAATGGCACCCGGACCTAAGCGTGATGCCTTATATCGCAAGATGTCACGGGTACTAGAAGTGTATATGCCTGTACAGGTCATTGGCGCTCGTTACCGAAATATTCTAGCGCAACCTCGCGTAATTGGATTTAAAAAGCATCCCATTCTGCCTGCTGAATGGATGTACATCGATATTGACATGAAGAAATAGAAATTAAAAAACTGGAGTAGTGATGAAAAATCAAACATTCAAATTGACCACATTATGTCTATGTGCAATCGGAGCGAGCCAAATGGCTGTTGCTGAAACAGCCGTTCGTCAAACCTTACCTCAATTTCAAGCCAAAGACATTCCAGCGCTATGTGATGCGAAAATTAATGATGTCAAAAATCAGTTGAAGAACTTGGAGACATTAAAATTAAAGCAAGATGCTCCTGCTGTACCTGTGCTTGCTGAATGGGATCGTATTTTTGCATCTTTTGAAGACTTCTATGGCCCGATTGGCTTATATAGCAATGTTTCTCCAGATGAGGCCGTGCGCAAAGCATCCGATGATTGTGAAATTAAAATCAGCCAGTTCCAAACCGATATTTTGCAAAACCCAAAGCTATATCAGCAATTTAAAAAGCTAAAAGCATCGGATGCAATTGATACTAAATTCCGCGATGACATTCTCTATGACTTTGAAAAAACGGGCATTCAGTTACCAGCGGCTAAGCAAAAACGCTTAAAAGCGATCTTGGATGAACTCACAAAAATTGAGCAAGAATATGCCCGTAATGTCCGTGATAATCAGGAAAAACTTGAATTCACTCCAGATGAACTCAAAGGATTACCGCAAAGCTATATTGATGGCTTAAAGAAAAATGACAAAGGTAACTATTTACTCGGTTTTGAATATCCTGAATATCGCCCATTTATGGAATTGGCGGATAATGATGATGCGCGTAAACGTTATCAAATAGCATTCACTCGTCGTGGTGGAGAAAAGAATTTAGCACTACTCAAGCAAGCGATGGATTTACGATATGAACTTGCGCGACTGTTTGGCAAGGCAAACTATGCTGAGTGGGTTTTACAAAAACGTATGTCAAAAACACCTGAAGCTGTTAATAAATTTCTAGCCGATGTTCACGCCACAGTTGCGCCTTTAGAACAAAAAGAAGTCGATACTTTACGTGCTTTCAAAGCCAAAACTTTAAATATCCCACTTGAGCAAGCCACAATTGAACGATGGAGCGAAGCGTATTGGAGTGAAAAATTACGCAAAGCCGAGTATCAAGTTGATCAAGAACAGTTACGTGATTATTTTCCAACTCAAGCTGCACAAGATTGGTTATTTGCAATTTCATCTAATTTGTATGGCATCGAATTTAAACCCGTGAAAGTGGCTGCTTGGCAAGATGAAGTTGAATATTACGACGTCACTGATGCTAAAACAGGGAAGCTTTTGGGCGGACTTTACATGGATAAATTTCCACGCGAAGGAAAGTATGGACACGCTGCGGTATGGGGCGTTTATGGCGGCAGCACACTCACACAACGTAAACCGATTTCGGCTTTAGTCACTAATTTTAATCGTAAAGGGTTAAATAGCGATGAGTTAGAAACCTTTGTACATGAGTTTGGACATGCCTTACATGGCATTTTATCCAACACACGCTATTCCTCTCAATCAGGCACTTCAGTGGAACGCGATTTTGTCGAAGCACCTTCACAGATGTATGAAGAGTGGGCGAGACGTAAAGAAACACTGTCTAAAGTTGCTGATTACTGTAAACCCGCTTGTCCTCGTGTAGATGATGCCTTAATTGCGAAGTTAAATGCAGTGCACAATTATGGTCGTGGTTTACGTTATGCACGTCAGGCACTCTACGCACAGTACGATATGGCATTACATGGCAGCGATGCTTTGAAAGTACAACCTTTAGATGTTTGGAAAAAAATGGAAAGTGCAACAGCACTGGGTTATGTACCAACGACAGAGTTTCCAGGGCAATTTGGTCACATCATGGGCGGCTATCAAGTTGGCTACTATGGCTATATGTGGTCTGAAGTGATGGCTTTAGATATGTTGTCAGCCTTTGGAAATAACCTAAATAATCCAGAAGTAGGGCAACGCTACCGACAAACGATTTTATCTCAAGGTAGTCAAAAACCAGCACAAGCACTCGTTGAAGATTTTCTTGGGCGAAAACCTGATAACAAAGCTTTCTTTGATGAAATTACAGGTCAACGAGTGAAATAAGGGAGCATCTTTATGCTGGCATATATCATACGACGTATATGGCAGATGATCCCGACCATGCTTGGGGTTGTACTGCTGATTTTCTTCCTGTTTAACTGGGTAGGAGGCGATCCTGCCTATATCTTGGCAGGGAAAATGTCGAATCCAGAACAGATCGAAAATATCCGACAGCAGCTCGGTATTGATCAACCTTACTATGTTCAGCTGTGGATTTTTATTAAGCAGATATTGACCTTTGACTATGGTGTGAGTTGGAGTACAGGTGAATCTGTATCTCAAATCATTATGACGCGTTTAGGGCCATCACTCACCTTATTGATCCCGCTGGTGGTGCTTCAAACCGTGATCTCAATCATTCTTGCGCTGGCTGTTTCTGCGGTTCGTGGCAGCTTGACTGATCGTATGGTGATGATAATGTGCACGATAGGCATGTCGATCAGTATCTTAGTTTATATCATTGTTTTTCAATATTTCTTTGCTTATCAGTTGAGTTGGTTTCCAGTTCAAGGATGGAGTGATAGTTTTACTGAAAATTTATTCAAATATTCACTATTACCTATTCTGATTATGCTAGTGGTGAGTATTGCTCCAACTCTACGTTTATACCGTAGCTTCGTTTTAGATGAGGTGAATCAGGACTATGTTCGCACCGCGCGTGCTAAAGGTGTGAGTGAGCACCGTGTATTTGGTGTACATGTGCTGCGTAATGCATCTATTCCAATCGTGACAGATGTGATGGCAACCTTGCCAGCATTATTGATCGGTGCATTCTTGATTGAACGTTTCTTCGGGATTCCGGGAATTGGGCGAGAAGTGATTATTGCGGTTGAGCGCAGTGATTTTCCTGTGATTAAAGCGATTACCGTGTATGTCGCCGCAGCAACGATGATTTTTAATCTCATCGCAGATCTGGTCTATAAATTGATTGATCCACGTGTGCAGTTGAAGTAGGTGGGAATATGCTGAGTATATTATTGAAAAAAAAGGCAGCTACTTCATCTGACACAGCTTCATCAGGATTATGGCAGTTAGCTATGCGACGTTTAAAAGCAGATCGTATTGCGATGGCTTCTTTATTTGTGGTGTTGTGCTATTTCTTAGTGTTGATTTTGTCTGTGACGGGTGTGATTGCTTCGGACTGGAATAAAGAGGTTGCGGTAAGTTACGCACCCCCGAGTTTCATCGGTGCAGATAAGAGCGATAATCTGTCTGAGCAAAAAACTGAGGTGATTGAAGCTTTACCAGAGAATCCTGTTGATCCTTTAAAAGATGTGATTCATGAGTTAAATGCTGAAATTGCTAAAGAGCAAAAAACAGGTTCACCAGTTGATTATTATGGTGTGGTCGATCCACTCGCAGAAGATATGCAAGCGATTGATCAGCAACTTGATGGACATTTACTTGATCAACAAGTCGAACTTAAACAAACCTTGCCATTTGGGGCTGATAAATGGGGACAAGATGTCCTATTGAAAACCATTAAAGGTGCAGAAACCTCTATTCTTGTAGGATTGTTATCGGCTTTGCTTGCTGTTGTCATCGGTACATTTTTGGGGGCAATTGCGGGTTACTTTGGTGGTTGGGTGGATGATGTCTTGAACTGGTTCTACAACATTTTTACCTCCATTCCTTATTTACTCTTGGTTCTTGCAATTGCTGCGGTACTTCAACAAAAAGGAATTTTGTCAATTGTTCTGATCTTAGGCTTGACAGGCTGGACAGGCGTATTTCGTCTCATCAGGGCAGAATACATGAAACATAAGTCACGCGAATATGTCCTTGCTGCCAAAGCGATTGGTGTGAGTCATTTACGTCGTATGTTTATACATATCTTTCCAAACGTTAGCCATATTGCCTTAGTGCAGATTTCAATTTTAGTTGTCGCATTTATCAAATCAGAAGTGATCTTGAGTTTCTTGGGTTTTGGTGTTCCTGTTGGTGTGGTGTCGTGGGGCAGTATGTTGAATGAAGCGCAAAGTGAATTGATCTTAGGGAAATGGTGGCAATTGGCAGCAGCATCGATTGCAATGGCAGTATTGGTGACAGCATTTTCAATGTTCACGGATGCATTACGTGATGCATTAGACCCTAAACTGAAATAGCGGAGAGAAATAAGATGAATCATCATGATCAAGAAACGCTATTAAATGTCGAAAATCTTCATGTCAGTTTTAAGGGTGAAAATAAACAGTGGATTGAAACGGTCAAAGGCATTTCATTTTCGATTCCTAAAAATAAAACAGTCGCGTTGGTTGGAGAATCGGGAAGTGGTAAATCCGTAACCTCGCTTGCAATCATGGGCTTGTTACCCAAAGGTCAGAGTCAAATTGCGACGCAAAGCCGAATTACATTTGAAGACAAAGACTTGTTAAATCTTTCTATGCGTGAAATTCGGAATATTTGTGGTAAAGAAATTGCCATGATTTTCCAAGAGCCGATGTCTTCTTTGAATCCTGTTTTTACGGTTGGCGATCAAATTGCTGAAGTGTTACGAATTCATCTTGGCATGGGGCGTAAACAAGCACGAGCGCGCGTACTTGAGTTGTTAAAAGAGGTGGGGATTCCGTCACCTGAGACCAAGATAGATGCTTATCCAAGCCAGCTATCAGGTGGTCAACAGCAGCGGATTATGATCGCAATGGCGATTGCTTGTGAACCGAAATTGTTGATTGCCGATGAACCGACCACTGCACTCGACGTGACCATTCAAAAGCAAATTATTGATTTATTAGAGTCACTACGCCAACGCCGTCAAATGTCGATGCTGTTCATCACTCATGATTTGGCATTGGTCGGTGAAATTGCCGATCAAGTGATTGTAATGCGTCACGGTGAAATTCGTGAATGTGGCGAAGCCAAGCAGGTGCTCGAACAACCAAATGACGTTTATACACGCGCTTTATTGCATTGTCGTCCTCAGTTATCAGCTCGTCCTTATCGTTTACCTGTGACCAGTGACTTTATGAAACAGGAAAATGGTGAATTAGTTGAGGCGATTAATTTATCCACCTTTCACTTGCAAGAGCGTACACGTGGTGTAACAGGTGAAGAACCGATTGTGTTGGATGTGAAAGATTTGAAAAAGTCTTTTTATAGTCGTAAAGGGCTATGGGGACGTGACGAGTTTCAAGCAGTTAAAGGCGTATCTTTTCAACTGGCAAAGGGTAAAACCTTAGGGTTAGTCGGGGAGTCAGGTTCAGGTAAAACCACCATAGGTCTATTGTTAATGCGCTTGCATGAAGCAACTGGTGGTCAAGCCTTAATCGATGGAAAAGATATTTTGGCAATGTCTGAGAAAGAGTTTGCTCAGTACCAACGGAAAATACAGATCATTTTTCAAAATCCTTATGCATCGCTTAATCCACGTTTTACGATTGGGCAGATTCTACTTGAGCCGATGCGTATTCATGGCATTGGTCAAGACGATACGGAACGTAAGAAAATTGCTTTAGAGTTATTAGAGCGCGTCAGTTTACCTGCTCAAGCTTTTGATCGTTATCCACATGAATTTTCGGGTGGTCAGCGTCAGCGTATTGCGATTGCACGATGCTTAACTTTAAAGCCTGAGATTCTGATTTGTGATGAATCCGTTTCAGCGTTGGATGTATCGGTACAAGCTCAGGTGTTGAACTTACTGCAAGATTTACAGGATGAATTCGGTTTGAGCTATATCTTTATTTCACATGATTTATCCGTTGTGAAATATATTTCGGATCAAGTGATGGTAATGAATCATGGCGAATTGGTTGAGATTGCCAATTCAGATGAGTTATATCTACATCCACAGCATGAATATACGAAGAAGTTACTCAATGCGATTCCTCAAGGGGTGACTTCAACGCATTAACAGCAATAAAAAACGCTCTAATAAGAGCGTTTTTTATATCAGTACAAAGGATTAAAACTTCTTAAAACCTTTATTGAAACCAATCGTTTTACGACCGTTACTATTATTGCCATTACCGCTTGAACGTTGTTGTGGTTGATCTTGTTCATCATCACGACGTTGTTGGCGTAAATAACCACCACGACGAGCTGCCATTGGTTTATCAGTCATACGTTCAGTACGACGTTTTGCCATACCAAATAAACCTGTACCTTGACGCGGTTTTAACTCAACTGATTTCGCTAAGTTATCAATATCCGTTTTATCCAGCTCCATCCAACGACCAGTTCGCAATTCGCGTGGCAGAATCACGGTACCGTAACGGGTACGTAATAGACGGCTTACTTTTAAGCTTTGTGATTCAAAGATACGACGTACTTCACGGTTACGGCCTTCTTTTACAACCACTTGATACCAACGGTTGATACCGTCACCACCAATTTCAGAGAATGACTCAAATTTTGCTGGGCCATCTTCAAGTTCCACGCCTTTGAGCATGTTGTTGCGAATTTGCGGTGTAACTTCACCCATAACACGTACAGCGTATTCACGCTCAACTTCATTTGAAGGGTGCATTAAACGATTTGCAAGCTCACCATCATTTGTGAATAGCAAAAGACCTGTACTGTTAATATCGAGACGACCAACCATCACCCAACGATCATTGGCGATTTGGGGTAAATGATCAAATACAGTTGGACGCTTTTCAGGATCATTGCGTGAGCAAATTTCACCTTCAGGCTTATAGTAAATTAAAACGCGACGACGAATTTCGTCTTCAACTTGGAATTGTACTTTACGACCGTCTATACGAAGTTCATCTGTTGGTTCGATACGTTCGCCGACTTGCGCAATTTTACCATTGATGCTGACACGACCAGCAGCAATGACTTCCTCCATATAGCGACGCGAGCCAAGCCCGACTCTCGCCAACACCTTTTGTAATTTTTCACTCATGACAGCACAACCTTAGACATAATGATCAACAGTTCACCTTTCTCAGGACTTCGGCGCATGCGCGTCAAGTGCCATGAATGCTTCCTTGGCGTTCTGTAGGGGAGGCAATTGACCTAGCGAGGCTAAACCAAAAGCATTTAAAAATTGGGGCGTTGTCACTAACAACGCAGGTCTTCCAGGTAAATCTCTAAAACCAGATTCTTTGATCCAGTTCCAGTCAAATAACGTTCTTAAATTTTGACTATTATTTGATACACCACGAATTTGTTCAATATCTGCACGAGTTACAGGCTGATGATAAGCAATCACAGCAACCGTTTCGAGTAACGATGGTGATAGTTTCGTTGGGCGTTCAGGCCACACCTGAGCAATAATATTTCGATATTTTGCTCGGACTTGAAAGCGAAAGCCTTGTGCAGTTTCAATCAGTTCAATTGAACGGCCATGTTGCAACATCGCAAGTTGCTGCAAAAATGTACGTAATTGCTGTTTATTATATTGGTTTTGAAAAGCTTCTTTTAGTCTTGCAAGAGAAACTGGTGAGTCACTGGCAAATAAAATCGCTTCAATTTGTAGCAATACATCATGATGGATATCTTCTAAAGACATTCCTTCATTGGCATCAAACTGCTCTAAACTCATGCAGCAACTCCTTGAATGGTTAAAGGAGCTTCAATACCTGTATGAATAATTTGGATTCTTTGTTGACGGGTGAGTTCAAGAACAGCCATAAATGTCACAACCATTCCCATACGACCTTGCTTGGGATTTAATAGTTCAATAAAACTGAGTGCTTCGCCTGATGCCAATTGGCTTTCAATAAATGCAATTCGTTCTTCAAGTAAAACTGGCTCTTGTGCAACAACATGCGTAACAGGTTCTGGACGATTAAAAACACAAAATAATGCATCATGCAAAGCTCCGACATCATAACCTTCATAAATTGGAGCAATATGACCGATACTGACATTGGTACTAAAGGTATCCCGCTCAAAAATTGGCATTTGACCGAGTCTTTCAGCAGCTTGTTTGATGCGTAAATAGGTTTCTAGGCGATCAATCAGTTCTTGTTTGGGGTCTTTTTCAAATTGATCGATTGCTGTTGGTTTCGGTAATAGCAGACGAGATTTTAGATCAGCCAATAAAGCCGCCATCACCATATAATCTGCGGTCAACTCGATATTGAGTGACTTCATACTATCCATGTATGAAAGATATTGAGTCGCAATCGGAGAAATATCTAACTGTAGTAAATCAAAGCCATTCTTTTGGATCAAATAAATCAAGAAGTCTAAAGGACCTTCAAATTGTTCAAGTAAAATTTCGAACGCAGCAGGGGGAATGTACAAATCTTCAGGTATGACTTCTTGCCACTCGTCGAGCACGCGAATGGAAGGAGTTAACTCCGATGTAGAGGGAAGAATTTGGTTCATTACCGTTATAAGCCACGCGAATTTTCAAAAGCATGAAAGAGATTTTTTGTGTGCTTGAGATGACACAAGCCGCAAAGAGCTACGCTATTCTAATCGAAATAGCTTATTTAATAAATTACTCACTTACAAAAACCTTAAGCTTCTTAGGGTATTTTTTGTGTTTATGCATTATCGCATAGGTCATAGATATAATTTATGGTTAAATTAAATACTGAAATGATGCTAAACCATAAATTCCAATGAAAAATTACTTAAAAACACAGCAAAATTCACTTGGTCAGGAAGTCGGCTATTCCATTGATAACCCTATTGTATGCCAGCAACTACAAACCAATTTGTTTGGGCATAGTGTAGGGTTGTTGAACACTTTAAATGATCTGACTGAGCTTGGAATAGATCAAATTTGGGAGTGTGTAGCCACTGAACCAAATGAAGGGTGTTGGACTTACCTTCCATATCAACCTCCTTCTGATCGAGAGAAGTTAAAGCTGTCTTTACTCAATCTTTTTGGTTTTAAAGATTCAACGCATTTTTTGATTGAAGTGAACGGAGAAGTTCATGGATGGATTGCGTTGTTAAATCCTAGGCTTGAGCATGGCGTTATTGAAATAGGTAATGTTTATTTTTCACATAAAATGAAACAATCAAAAGCTGCAACAGAGGTTATCTTTTTATTATTACAACAATGTTTTAAGCAAGAATTTCGACGTGTTGAATGGAAATGTGATGACGCGAATCAACCATCTAAAGCAGCGGCCTTGCGCTTTGGTTTTCAATACGAAGGACTATTTAGACAAGATCGTATCGTCAAAGGGCGTAATAGGAATACAGCATGGTTTTCAATCATTGATGAAGAATGGTCTGATTTAGAGCAAGCCTATCAACACTGGCTAAATTCAGAAAATTTTGATGCAAATGGTATTCAGAAAAAGCGTTTATCTGACTTCATGTCAGTATTTAAAAGTTTATGATCGAAACAATAGCCTTTTTGTTGTCTGTCGGAAATATAAAATGGTTTTAAAATTTTAATATGATTTTTATTGTCTTTCGACATAATTTATTAATAATGCAGCTATAAATAATTTTAAATTTCATCACTATAAGTTAAATAATTGGGGGTCGTATGAATATCAAATTTATTACAATTGGTTTGGTAATTATTGGTGCATTATATTTTGGTACAGAAAAATATTGGCAGCATGAATTTGAGGAACAACAGCGTAACGAACTTAAAAGCCTTACATTTGATGAAAAAATGCAAGAAGAAATTAGAGGCTTGCCAATCAAAGGAGATATTTTGAATCAATATCCAAATATTTTCTTATATATGAGTTTTACTGCTGATTTACCAAAGAATATAGAAACTCAAATTAAGTCAAAATTAGCAGAGAATAGTCAAAAATTGATATGTCGTTATTTTTCTGAGGTATCCGATCAAGATGATAAATATAAAGATCGTGCTAAAGCAATCGTTAATGTTATTGAGGAAGATAATATAACAATGACATATATAGCAAAAAACCGCTTAGGTGATATTTTGCTTGAACATAAGCAAGTCTTGTCACAGTGCCCTGAATTTATAAATTTAAAGCAAAGTATTTCATAGCATATTAGTCTTTAATCTATTAAAAATAATTAAAAAATCTTTTTAACTTATTTTAGCAGTTTAAAACGCTTTCAGTTTTAGGCTGCTAAACTCAATATTGTTATTCAAACGCACTGACATCACCGACGCCACGACGAACGATTTCTGGGTTTTCACCCGATAAATCTACGATACTGGTAGTTGATAAAGTGCCAAAACCACCATCAATAAACACATCAATACGTTTGCCTAACTGATTTTCAATATCGTAAGGATCATCAAGTGGATCTTTTTGATCAGGTAAAATTAATGTACTGGTCAATAACGGTTCCCCGAGTTCTTGCAATAACGCTTGAGCAATTGGATTACTTGGAATACGTAAACCTATGGTTTTTTTCTTTGGGTGCATCAATCGCTTAGGAACTTCACTTGTTGCAGGCAGGATAAAAGTGGTTACGGCAGGGGTGTTGTTCTTGAGGAGTCGATACATCGCATTGTCGACTTTGGCATATGTGGCAATATCAGACAAGTCACAACACATAATTGCATACTGATGTTTTGGGCCTAAGCCACGAATTTGTGCAATTCGCTCCATTGCATTCTTATTTCCGATTTGGCAACCAATCGCATAGGCTGCATCTGTTGGATAGACAACGACATCACCAGCACGAATACGGTCAACGGCTTGAGTAATCAGACGGGCTTGTGGATTCTCAGGATGAATATGTAGATGTAACATGATTAAACTCCCTGATTGATATACCGTTAAATTGAGTATGAAACTTGTTGCTGCTGAGATGCAAGTGTTTGCTGTGGTAATTTTGTCATTTAATTCAGCGATTCACGTTTAAATTCATCAAGTTGTAATGGCTTTCCATTGCGAGTACAGATACAGATGTAATGAATAAAATGTGCCGCATCAAGAGGCAATTTTGCTTCACCAGAAAAATAACGTTGAACTTGCATAAAAACATTGTCTTTAAAATGCTGTCCATTTCCGCCATCACCTGTCAGATTGTCGAGAGACACGCGAAATTTACGACCAAATGCAATAGCAAATAACCATTCAATTGCTTGTGGTTTAATTTCCACCTGTTCAAATAACGCTTGTTGTTCTGCACTTCGACCATCTGGTGCGTACCAATAACCAAGGTCTGGTAATAGTCGACGTTGTGCTCCAGAAATCGTCCAATGACTGATTTCATGCAGAGCACTATTAAAGAAACCATGCGCAAATTGGATTCTTGCGGGATGTTCTAAAGTTGCTGGGAAATATTCTGGTTCAAAATCACCTTTAACAAGCGTGACATTATGGTGGGAAAACCAGTGATTAAAGTGTAAAATAAGCCAATCAACTTGTTCTGCTTCTGTTGTTAACTTTTGCCAAGATGAACGTTGCACTTGATCGGGCGTTAATGCAGGAACAGATGTTGAATGGGTGCTAACAAGTAATGAAGTTGTTACTTCAAGTTGCGGCTGCAACAGGTGCATTGCTTAATTTACCCCGAGTTCTGTCTAAAGAAGTGCAAAATTGTATCTTAATCTTTGACAGAGTACCGATGAATTTGTAGAATTGCCGCCTTAATTATGTCAGCAAATACCTTTCCGGCACAGATTGAGCCGTTTAAATGGGCTGAACAGGGCTTTACATGGTCAGGCACACTGCCATTGTCTCGCTTTGCTCGTATCGCTCGTGAAGCTGTTGGATCAATTAATGATCAATTGATCAACATAGACTGTAAGCTATCAATGGATGCCTATCATCGCATTGTATGGTTAGATGCACATGTTGAAACAAAAGTTCCGATGGAATGCCAACGTTGTTTGGATACTGTTGAGACTCCACTTGTTTTAGATGTTCGTTTAGCTTTGATTGATGATGAGTCACTGATAGAGCGCTTGGATGAGGATGCTGATTTCATCGTTTTAGGTGAAAGTGAATCTTCGAAAAAAGGTGATTTTGATACACCTGCTTCGATTGATTTACTCGCATTGCTAGAAGATGAATTGTTATTGTTGATGCCTCTATCTCCCAAACATGATGTTTGTGAGCATAAACATCAACCTGTCGTTCAGGAAGTTGTCGAAGAAAAGCGGGATAACCCGTTTGATGTTTTGGCAAGTTTGAAAGGCAAACTTAACTCATAACACAATTTGTGTTATTATGTTGAGTTAAGACAACTGAATTTTTTCTGATCCATTTTTCGATCTTTGTAAGGAGCCATCATGGCCGTTCAGCAAAACCGTAAAAGTCGCTCTCGCCGTGACATGCGCCGTTCACATGACGCTTTAACCGAGAATGCATTATCTGTAGACCAAACTACTGGTGAAACTCATCGTCGTCACCACGTGACTAAAGACGGTATTTACCGTGGTCGTCAATTATTCGCTAAAGCAGCTGATGCTGAATAATTGAGTCATATGCATTAAGCGTTAGCTTAAAGTATAAAAAAAATGGGAGCGAAAGCTCCCTTTTTTGTTGTTTTTCGCAATTATAAAACGATTTAATCAATGGTAAATTGCCGCATCGGGAAAGAGTCTGTTGTCATTCTCATGTAAAATCATGAGTGTTGATGAAATTGGCGATAGACCATTTGAAGGATTTTTATATGTCGACTAAACGACTTGAGCAGGCTGCTCAAGCAACAAAAACTGCATTTGTTTTTCCTGGTCAGGGTTCACAAAAAGTAGGTATGTTAGCTGAACTTGCTGAGCAATTTAGTGTGGTTCAAGAAACTTTTGCTGAGGCGTCTGAAGCGCTTGGTTTTGATCTTTGGCATATCGCGCAAAGTGGAGAAGGTCTAGATCAAACTGAGAATACTCAGCCTGTATTACTTACAGCAAGCATTGCATTGTGGCGAGTTTGGTTAGAGCTTGGGGGCGTTGCACCAAAATACTTAGCTGGTCATTCTCTTGGCGAATACAGTGCGTTGGTCGCGGCAGAAGCGATGACGCTTGCAGATGCAGTTAAGTTGGTTAATTTACGTGGTAAGTTAATGCAAAGTGCTGTTCCTCAAGGTGAAGGTGCAATGGCTGCGATTCTTGGCTTGGCAGATGAAAAAGTGATTGAACTTTGTCAAAAAGCGTCTGCTACAGGACAAGGTTCAGTTGAGGCAGCCAATTACAATGCTCAAGGTCAAGTTGTGATTGCTGGAAGTGCAGCTTTGGTTCAGCAAGTGATGGCTGAAGCAAAAGAGCAATCAGGCAAAGCAATCGCATTACCAGTTTCAGTACCGTCTCATTGCACATTGATGAAGCCAGCAGCAGAAAAGTTTGCTGAAGCTTTGGAACAAACTGCCATTGAGCTACCGCACCTTCCTGTAATACAAAATGTCAACGCGGAAATCGCGACAGATGTTGCTCAGTTGCGTCAAGCTTTAACGGCTCAATTGTACGAATCAGTACAATGGACCAAGACGATGCAATATCTACAAGATCAAGGTATTCAGTATGTGGTTGAGTGTGGGCCAGGGACTGTACTTAGCAATCTTGCAAAGCGATTACCGAACATAGAAAAAGCTTTTGCGATTGATAGCAAAGCTCGTATGGAAGATGCCCTAAACGCAGTGTTAGTGGCAGAAGGAAAAATTGCATGACACAACAACGAAAAGTTGCGTTAGTGACAGGAGCAAGCCGAGGAATTGGCGCAGCAATTGCACAGCAACTCATTCAAGACGGTTTTTTTGTAGTTGGTACAGCCACTTCTGAATCAGGCGCGCAAAAACTCACAGAGAGCTTTGCAGAGAATGGTGCAGGCGCAGTATTAGATGTTCGTGATGGCGAGGCGATTGATGCACTTGTTTCAGATATTGAACAAAAATACGGTTCGGTTTTGGTTCTCGTAAACAATGCGGGTATTACCAAAGACAATTTATTATTGCGTATGTCTGAAGATGATTGGGATGACATTCTCAATATCCATCTCAAAGCAGTCTACCGCTTATCTAAGCGTGTGCTGAAAGGTATGACCAAAGCTCGTTTTGGGCGCATTATTAATATCAGTTCTGTTGTTGCGCACTTTGCTAACCCTGGTCAAGCAAACTATTCAGCTGCCAAAGCTGGTATTGAAGCGTTTAGCCGTAGTTTAGCAAAAGAGATGGGTAGTCGTCAGATTACTGTAAATAGTGTTGCACCAGGCTTTATTGCAACTGAAATGACTGATCAGTTAAGCGAAGAGATTCGTAAAAAAATGACTGATCAAGTCGCTTTAAATCGTCTAGGTGAACCTCAAGATATTGCTGATGCAGTGAGTTTCCTTGCTAGCGATAAGGCAAGTTACATTACTGGTACAGTTTTACACGTAAATGGTGGTTTATACATGGCTTAAGTGGTGATGTATAAACTTTTAAAAATTTTTATATTCAATTAAACTAGTGGCAAATTAAAACGCCACAAGCAATGAGGAGAATTCCTGTGAGCGATATCGAACAACGCATCAAACAAGCAGTAGCTGAACAATTAGGTATGCGTGCTGAAGAGATTAAAAACGAAGCATCTTTCATGGATGACTTAGGTGCTGACTCTTTAGATTTGGTTGAACTTGTAATGTCTTTTGAAAATGATTTTGACATCACGATTCCAGATGAAGATTCAAACGAAATCACAACTGTTCAATCTGCAATTGATTACGTAACCAAGAAACTTGGTTAATCATATTGCATGATCAAAAGCCACCGAAAGGTGGCTTTTTTATCTGTTCAACTTTTTAACTGGATAGATATATAAATATCGTTACAAGAAAAAATAAACGATCAATATGAAAAGGATTTATTTGGATATATAAAATTTATTCAATTTAAAATAACAAACTAAATCATAAGAATAAAATGTAACTTTATGAGTATCGAAATACGAGTCAAACAAATCATTGTTGACCAACTTGGTGCAGATGAGTAAGAAGTTGTGCCTAACGCATCATTTCTTGATGATTTAGGGGCTGATTCCTTGGATATCGTTGAGCTGATTATGGCTTTTGAAGAAGAGTTTGGATTTGAAATTCCTGATGACGATGCTGAGAAAATTAAAACCGTTCAAGATGCAATTGATTATATGGTTTTTCACGTAAGTGAAGATAGGTAAATTGCACAACGCATTTAATACATAGAATATAACTCCAATACTGTTCTCTAACTATTTAATTTAAATGAATATATAAATATTTTTACAAGAAAATATAAACTATGAATATGCAAAAAAAATATTTAAGTGTATAAAGTTTAAGCTATTTAAAAAATAATTGATTAAATCATAAAAACAAGAGGGAACTTTATGGATATAGCAAAGCGTATTAGAGAGATCATCATCGAGCAACTTCGTGTAGATGAAGATGAGGTTGTGCCTAGCGCATCTTTTACAGATGATTTAGGTGCTGATTCGTTGGCTGTTGTTGAACTGATTATGGCTTTGGAAGGGGAGTTTGGTATCCAAATTCCTTATGAAGAAGCCGAAAAAATCATCACAGTTCAATCTGCAATTGATTATATGACCAATATTGTGGGAGAAAATGCTTAAATTTCACTATGCTTTGGAAAGAGAGAAAGCCACTGAGAGGTGGTTTTTTTGTATTTTAAAATATGTGAATTTGCTAGTTTTATATAAGTTTTAGCGTATATACATATGTTTACAAGACCTCGTTAAATTGAAACTCGCATGCTTCATTTTTTCGGTATAAGTAATTGTGAGTCTGTTTCGACTATGCTTAATCAATAATTACAGAGGAAATAACAATGGGTCTTTTTGATTTTGTGAAAGGTATTGGTAAGAAAAATACAGCGCCAGCAGAACCACAAGCTACACCAGCAACTCCAGCTGAACCTTCTGCTCAGGAAGTCGCAAATAAATTATTAGGTTTGATTAAAAGTTTAGGTTTAGGTGTTGAAGGCCTATCAGTTACTTATAATGGAAATACTGATACAGCCGTAATTAAAGGTCAGGTGAAAAGCCAAGCCGATAAAGAAAAAATTATTCTTGCTGTAGGTAATATTGATCATGTTGCACAAGTCGATGATCAAATGACGGTAGAAACGCCAGAGCCTGAAAGTAAGTTCTACACGGTTAAATCTGGGGATAATTTATCTAAGATTTCAAAAGAAGTGTATGGTGACGCAAATCAGTATCCGAAAATTTTTGAAGCTAACAAACCAATGCTCAAAAGTCCTGATGAAATTTTCCCTGGCCAGGTGTTGCGTATTCCGCAATAATTTCAAAATAATAGAAAAGGCGCATTTAGCGCCTTTTTCATAATTTAAAAAAGAAGCATAGTATGAAACTTTATAATACGACCATATCAGGAAACTGCTATAAAATTAGATTGTTGCTTTCATTCTTGCGCTTAGACTATGAAAAGATCAACATTGATTTAAAAGCAAAGGATCAAAAGAAAGTTGAGTTTCTTGCGCTTAATCCTTTAGGGCAAGTGCCTGTGCTAGAAGATCATGGTATTTATTTACGTGATTCTCAGGCAATCCTGTGTTACATCGCCCGTGAGTATGATGTGGAACAGTTATGGTTTCCATTAGAACCGATGTTAATGGCACATGTTTTAGAGTGGCTGTTTTTTGCAAATCAAAATATTGCTTCTAGTTTAGCTGCCGCAAGAGCTTTTTATTTAGTAAATAAACCACATGTACAGATTGAGCATGCAACTGAACAGGCTTATGCAGTATTAGAGATGATGAATCAACATTTATCTGAACAAGATTGGTTGGTAGGGCGTCGAGCAACACTTGCAGATATTGCTTGTTATCCTTATGTGGAGATGGCTCATCAAGGTCAGATTGAGTTAGACCAATATCCATATGTTCAAGCTTGGTTGAGACGTTTTGAACAACTCCCCAACTTTATCGAGCTGAATAGTTAGAACGGAAAGAATAAAAACAACTCGGGTTTCTATTCTTTTTTTATTTTTAAAAGCGTTTTGGAATTTTTTGCCCATTTGGAACAGGTGTTTCAGCATTCTTTAATACACCGAATAACCATGTTTCAGCATACTGAACGGCTATTTTCAATGAATCACCCAATGCTAAACGTCCAGCAATAAAGCTTGCTAAAGAACAACCTGAACCATGATATTGACCCTCCAAGCGAGGACAGCGACTTTCAGCAATCATTTTTCCATTTGCATACAGTACATTTCGAATATGATCAGGTGTATCTTCATGCCCACCTTTAACTAGGACAGCTTGAGCACCCATTTCAAATAATTTCTGAGTCGCTTGTTCGATATCATCTAAACCAGTGAGTGCACGCAGTTCAACGGTATTTGGTGTGATGACTGTTGCTAAAGGAATTAATTCAACAAAAGCCTTAACTAAGGTTGCTTGATCGCCGAGTGAACCACCACTATTAGCAACAAGTACAGGATCAAGCACATACAAGTAGTCAGGATGCTCACGTAAGAACGTTGCGAGTGCTGCAATATTGTCAGTTGTCCCTAACATGCCCGATTTGACACATTTAATCGGAAGATCGCCGACGACGGCATTTGCTTGGGCGAGTAGGAGTGCTTTAGATGTTGCTTCAAAACCAAACACTTGTTGTGAGTTTTGCACGGTCAACGCAGTACAGGCAATTGCTGCATGTGCACCACTTTGTCCAATCGCCTCAATATCAGCTTGTAAGCCAGCACCACCTGATGGATCTAAACCTGAAAAACAAAGTACGGTAGGTCGCACTGCAATTTCCTTTTATTCTTCAATATGCGCTAGTATAAGGAAGTTTCGAGAAACTCTCGATACTGTTGTGTAAGGCGATAAGAGATTGAACGAATGACGATCAAAAATATTTTGATAGATTTAGATGGGACATTAACAGATCCTAAAGAAGGGATTCATCGTTCAATTCGGTTTGCACTAGAAAAATTGGGTCAGCCAATTGCAGATAATGTTGATTTAGATTGGACGATTGGCCCACCTTTAAAAGCATCGTTAGCAAAATTATTAAATACACAAGATGATGTTCTCGCTGAACAGGCATTAGCAGCTTATCGTGAGCGGTTTTCTGTCACAGGCTTATTTGAGAATGAAGTCTATCCAAAAGTTGCTGCAACTTTGCAACAGTTGCAAGCGCAAGGTTTTTCTTTATTTTTGGCAACAGCTAAGCCAACAATTTACGCCAAACAAATTTTAGTTCATTTTGACTTGGCTCAATACTTTACCGAAATGTATGGTAGCGAATTGACTGGAGAGCGTACCAATAAAGCTGATCTAATTGCTTATATACTTGATCAAGAAAAGTTAAATGCTCAAGAATGTATCATGGTTGGTGATCGTCAATATGACATTATTGGCGCGCGTGCGAATGGAATTGAAACGATTGCGGTGGACTATGGTTATGGAACGGCTGAAGAGTTGTTGCAGGCACAACCTGTGATGCAAATTGAACAGTTTAATCAATTGATTGCATGTGTGGATCAGATTAACGCAGAACGAAAAGTTTCATAATAAAAGATGGAAAAAGCCTCGAATGATCGAGGCTTTTTTGTTTAATTAAACATTATGTTTTAAGCGATATTGCACCAGTTCATCAATACTGATCACAGTCAAACCATGTGTTTGAGCATAAGCTAAGACTTGAATACCAGAAGCCATAGAACCATCTGGATTTGTTAATTCACACAGAACACCAGAAGGTTTCAGACCTGCTAAACGTGCTAAATCAATAGTTCCTTCAGTATGACCACGACGGCTTAATACGCCGCCATCACGCGCACGTAATGGAAAAACATGACCTGGACGGCTGAGATCACTTGCGATAGCACCATCTTTAGTTGCGGCTAAAACAGTTGTTACGCGATCTTTGGCAGAAACACCTGTTGTCACACCTTGAGCAGCTTCAATTGTGACCGTAAACGCTGTTTTGAATTGGCTAGAATTATCCATAACCATAGGTGGAAGTTCTAAGTGATCTGCAAGTTCTTCTGTTAAGCATAAGCACACAATACCAGAGCCATCACGGATCATTTGTGCCATGGTTGCAACGGTTACAGTCTCGGCTGCAATTATTAAATCAGCTTCGTTTTCACGGTCAAAGTCATCCATCACCAATACGGGTTTACCTTGGCGGATGTCTTCTAAAGCTTGTTGAATACGTTGTTCAGCAGGAGAAAGGGCTGAAAAGAAAAGTTCGGGTTGGATTAAACTCGACATAATGAAACGCTCTCGTAAATAGGATACGGTTGAACATTTCAGGACTGATGTAAAAATAAGCGGACCCCAAAACAACGTTGTTTTGGGGGTTTCGTCTTCTTTCATCCGGACTATACCGTCGGCTTTGGTTTCTCACCAAATCTGCTTGTATATAAAACATATACAGGCTCGTGGGCTGATTAGGTCATGCCTAACTTACCACCGGTGGGGAATTTCGCCCCGCCCTGAAGCGATGTGCTTTGATTATAGCCATAATTATTATGTGAAAGGGAACTTTTTCGTAGAATGAATCGTTCTATGAAAGACGATAATGTTGCGAACCAAATCAATTTTTTAATTTAATCTGTGAAACTAGTAATCAGTTAATAATGGGCATAAACTCATTAGATAAAACAACAATAACATGGAGGAATGGTTCATGGATCAAAACAATAAGACTGAAATAGAATGTTTGGCACAACAATTACATCGGCCGATAATGAGCCTAAAAGCATTCTCTCAAATGTCAGATCGTGATTTAGCATGGCTCAATCAGAAGTTATCTGAAGCAATGCAAAATGAAGAAAAGAAAATGAATCAAAGTTTGTACCAGACACCATTCTTTTTACGTTGGTTATTCAAACAAAAATAACATGGATAGATGCGATGACTCGATTAGCAGTACAGGCAGAAATCATTAAGCTCGCAAGAATTTTAAATGTATCAGAGCAAGAGTTGGCTTTCATGCAGCAGACTGCACCAGAGAGCTTGAGACAATTTCGTTTTGCAATATTAGACAGATTACAAAATCAACAAAAATTGCGTTTTAAGCATTTGGCTGGATGGGTAAATTGGCTGCCATTGGGAATTAGTGTTTTTATGGTTAAACACTTTTTACAGCCTTATATCGTGGCACAAATTGCTGTGTATTTATCCACCGAGCGTTCTTATCGGATTGTAAAGCATTTACCCCCGAAAACCGTAGCGGCAATTTCTGTTCATCTTGATCCTCGATTAGCCAGAGAGTTATTGGGTTATTTAACCACGCATCAAATTACTGATATTACCAAGGTATTATTGGCGCAACGTGATTTTGTCACGATGGGACGATTTGTCAGCATGTTATCTGATTCGGTTTTACAAGATGTTGCTCAGATTGTTGAAAGTGAAAGTGACCTCTTGGAAATTGCATTCTATATTGAATCGAGAGAGCAAATCGATCATTTAGTTCATGTCTTACCCAAGCAGCGAATTGAACAGGCATTACTAATTATTGGTGACCCTGAGCAACGGCTGATATGGCCAAAGGTTTTGGCACTGATGAGTTATATCAGTTATGGACTAAAACAGGAGCTTGGGGATTTAGCTGTGCAGCAAGGGGAAGTAGTGATTAATGCGATTATCCAAGCCACCCAAGAAGATCAGCTTTGGGAGGATATGCTGCCAGTGGTTGCATGTTTATCTGCGCATGCACAAATTTTTGTCGCTAATTTACCTGCTTTAAGAAAAGTGGAGATCATTCAAAGTATTGTTGAGGCCGCTGATCGTTGTGATCTTTGGGCTGATATGTTGGTGATCGTAAGTTATATGCATGATGAAGCAAGGCAGGCTGTCGCGACTGCAATTGCGCAGATTGATGAGTTCGTACTGCATCATATTGCTTATGCATCTTTGTTACGCTCAAAATGGGAGGTGACGTTTGATATTATGCGACGTATGCCTATTCCTAAACAACAACAGTGCCACAAAATTTTGGACGTTTACATGAGGCAATTAGATATTGAAACCTATCAATATTTAGATGAGTTATTACATCGCTTTCAGATTCATACTTCAGTTTAACTGGTCGGGAGAGTATTTCTAATCGGTAATAAGGTCTCTAAGGCATGTTCATAACCACGTTCAACGAGTTCGTCTAGTTTATGCCAGTCAAACATACCAATGCCTTCAATTGGCATTCGAATATGTAAGTTTGCACGTTCGATTGCAGCAGTTTGAATCATGGTGTCGCTGGCAAGTGTTGCGGTTCGCATTAGGATTTCAGCGAGTCTTGGTGCATGTAGTAGTTTATCTTTAATGATTTTATTCCAATTTAATAAAGCACTTTGATCGGGTTTGTCTAAACCAATACCGGGAACGCGGATATCATCATGTAAGCTCACATTACTGGCAATCACCGTTCCTCTCTCAAGATTTTGCATGACATCCGTCGGTAAATTATTAATTACGCCTCCATCACAAAGTAAATTTTCATGCCAAGCTACAGGAGGAGCGACACCGGGGACACTCATACTGGTTCCAACCCACGTTGCAAGCTCTCCTTGATCATGAATCATGGCTTGACCTGTCGTCAGATTCGTAGAGATACAGTAAAAGGTTTGTTTTAACTCCTCTATTTTTCGTTGTCCAAAGATTGCGTGCAATCTTTCATGAAAGCGTTGTCCTCGAATCAATGAAACTCTCGGCATGGTGTAATCATTTAAATAATTTCTGGCTACAAAGGTTTCATAAGCAATATGCGTCATTTCTACACTATCAAATCCACAGGCAACGAGAGCTGCAACGAATGCGCCCATACTGGTTCCGCCAACGATATCAATAGGAATATGCAGTTGTTCAAGTGCGCGAATTAAACCGATATGCGCAAAACCTCGTGCACCGCCGCCGCCGAGCACTAAACCTAAGCCTTGGCTTGAAATTTGTCGAGCGACGGCACAAATATCTGCTTGAGCCCAAGGGTGAATAAAATAATGTGCTCGAGCGTGGTAAAGCTTTTTCCAAACAAGCGTATGAGGAGAGGGATCTCCTTCAGAGCGCAATAGCACTAATTCAATTGGACTTTGCCAATTATGCTGATTAAGTACATCAACCAGTTTGGTATGAATTGGTGTTTGATTGGCTTCTGCGAGGATTAGAATGCGATCTGCTTGATGTAAACAGCGTTTAGTCCATTCATCTTCATTGTTATGTGCTGCATATAGAACATAACAATGTTTTTCCTCTAAGCTTGCTAACCATTGTCGGAGCTTAAGATCATCTACGCTATAGTCCAATGGTGTTTGGCTAAAGCCCTCACCAAATAACGCATCAACATGTGCAGCGGTGACTAGACGAACATGTGGCCACCGTTGCAAATGTTCAGTCAGCTTTTCAGCTAGGTGTGTGGCAGGTATTTGAGATGAAACAGGAATTACTGAAAGCGTGCGGCTATGACTCATCGCATGAATATGCTGTAGTTCAGGTTGTGAGCGACTAATAATCAAGCGAGAGAGAGTAAATAAGATATTGGCATGTTGGGTAATAAACTCAATGAATTGTTGCTTAGGAATAACGACTAAAGCTGTGTCTCTTAATGCGTTAACAGTTCCGTGATGCGGTTGATTTGAGATCACGCCCATTTCACCAACAATTTCATTCCGCCCAAGATAGGTAACTAAACCTGAAGGTGTCGCTAATTTTACTCTGCCATAAGCAATAATGTAGATGTAGTTAGCTTGATCATTAACCTTATAAAGTTCTTGTCCTGTTTGTAGGTGACGAATATGACAGTGCATCGCCAATGTCGACAAAATAGATTGATCTAGTTCAGCAAAAAGCGTTGCTTTGCTTAGAGTCGTTATAATATCCATATTCTTCGAGTTATCTTTATTGTCTTTTTATTTAATAAAGCATATGCCTGTTTTACAAGTCAGATTACGTAAACAGATAAAAGCTAATTTCATGCAATATTTATAAGTTTGCTTTTATTTAGACATAAAAAAGCCAGTTCATCGTGACTGGCTTTTTAAATTTTATCTTTTGCTTATGCAATTTGTACAGGAATACAGTTTGCTGTGTGATTCACTGTATTGTCTGGATTTGCATAGACGAGGCGTGGTTTGTGAAGATTCGCTTCAACTTCAGTGAAATCACCAAAAGTTGCGATAATCACTAAATCACCAACGTCAGCTTGATGTGCTGCGCCACCATTAACTGAAATAATACCTGAATCATCTTCACCACGGATTGCGTAAGTTGTGAAGCGTTTGCCGTTAGTTACGTTCCATACGTGGATTTCTTCGTATTCACGAATCCCTGCTAAGTCCATTAACACACCATCAATTGCACAAGAACCCTCATAATGAAGCTCTGCATGTGTCACAACTGCACGGTGAATTTTACATTTTAATAAACGAGATAGCATGGCTAGCGTCTCCTGAGTAAGACCTAAGATGGAAATCTTATGGTTGACTTGTCACGTTTTCCGCAGGGTGTAGGCGGTTTGATGCGCATTTTGCGCTTAAAAGTGCAATATAGCAAGCGTGATTGATCAACAATTCAGTTTAAGTTTAAGCGGGTTTGTAAGCATTAATTTGATTCATGGCTTGTGAAACTTGTCCGTCAACAAGCATTTTCACTTTTGAGAGTGCATGATCAATTGCTGCATCCATTAAATCTTGTTCACTGCTTGGAGCTTTGCCTAGCACATGACCAGAAACACGTTCTTTTGAACCTGGATGACCAATTCCAATACGTAAACGATGGAAATTAGCACCAATATGGGGAACGATATCACGAAGACCATTGTGTCCGCCGTGTCCACCACCTGTTTTTAAACGAATAACGCCTGGATCCATATCAAGTTCATCATGAGCAATAAGAATTGTTTCAGGTGCAATTTGATAGAATTTAGCGTAAGGGGCAACACTTTGACCAGAACGGTTCATAAAAGTGGTTGGTAATAACAATCGAACATCATGGCCTTCAATTTGACCACGACCACTGTATCCATGAAATTTCGGATCAGCTTTTAAATTAATACCATAACGATCTGCAAGCTGTTCAACGAACCAAAAGCCTGCATTATGGCGGGTTTGGGCATATTCCTTTCCAGGATTACCCAAACCAACAATTAGCGAAATATTTGACACTAATTTACGCCTTTAACACTTATGCGCGTTTGAAGTCAGCGTGCATAGGAGTGTTTTTAGCTGGGTGACGTTGTAATGCTTGGATTTTAACGTTTTCAACTTTGTCACCGATTTTGATTTCGATAACTTCTTCGAAGAAAGCGTTGTTTTCTAAAGCTTTAACGATTTCACGAAGCTCTAAAGTGATTGCTACAGGCTCAGCGCTGCCACCGTAGATGATAGCTGGAATTAAAGAAGCATGACGAAGGCGGCGGCTCGAACCTTTCCCTTGTTGTGCTTCTTCACGTGCTTGAGCGTTTAATACGAAGTTTGCCATGGGCATATCCTCAGAGAGTTAAGTAACTAAACTTGCGACCAGTTTAGTGATAGAAAAACCCTAGCGAGCTAGGGTTTAAGAAAAAAGCTGGGCTATTATAGATAACTATCGAACATTGCGCTAATAGATTCTTCGTTATTGATACGACGAATTGTTTCAGCAACCATGCTAGCAACAGAAACTTGGCGAACTTTACCGAGTTTTGAAGCTTCATCTGAAAGAGGAATCGTGTCTGTTACAACAAGTTCATCAATGACAGAGTTACGAAGGTTTTCTAGTGCTTTGCCTGATAAAACAGGGTGAGTTGCATAAGCAATAACGCGACGAGCACCAAATTGTTTTAGTGCATCAGCAGCTTTGCAAAGCGTACCTGCAGTATCTACCATGTCATCAACAATGACACAGTCACGATCTTTCACATCACCAATCAAATGCATCACTTGAGATTCATTTGCTTTTTGGCGACGTTTATCGATGATAGCTAAATCGATATCACCCAATTGTTTTGCAACAGCACGCGCACGAACAACACCACCTACATCAGGTGAAACAACCATCAAGTTGTCATGTTGTTGTTGACGTAAGTCAGCCAATAACGCTGGCGTACCATAAATGTTGTCAACTGGAATATCGAAGAAACCTTGAATTTGGTCTGCGTGTAAGTCGATCATTACCACACGGTCGATCCCAACAGTTGTTAGCATATCTGCAACAACTTTAGCAGTAATTGGAACACGAGCAGAACGTGGACGACGATCTTGACGTGCATAACCGAAATACGGAATTACTGCTGTGATACGACCAGCACTTGCGCGACGCAAAGCATCAGCCATAACCAAGATTTCCATCAGGTTATCGTTGGTAGGCGCACAAGTAGATTGAACGATAAAAACGTCTTTACCACGAACATTTTCAGTAATTTCAACTGAAATTTCACCATCAGAAAACTTGCTTACAGAAGCAGCACCGAGTGGAATATGTAAATGGCTTACGACTTTTTGGGCGAACTGTGGATGAGCACTTCCACTGAAAACGACAAGATTGGGCATGAAGCACCTGAGCGAGGGTTAAGCGAAGCATTGCTTCGACCGAGCGCAAGGGAAAAACTTTAAGTTTTTCCAACGGGTAATTTAGAAACAATCTATTATATGGCAGGGGCGGCTGGATTCGAACCAACGGATGCCGAGATCAAAACCCGGTGCCTTACCACTTGGCGACGCCCCTAATGCGGCAGAACTTTAATAGTTTTACAAGATAATGTCAATATATTTGAGCAAATACCGATGTAAAACAAGTCTGTCTTAAAGATATGGCAGGGGCGGCTGGATTCGAACCAACGGATGGCGAGATCAAAACCCGCTGCCTTACCACTTGGCGACGCCCCTAGATTTGATGATATGTAATGGCAGGGGCGGCTGGATTCGAACCAACGGATGCCGAGATCAAAACCCGGTGCCTTACCACTTGGCGACGCCCCTATTATTACATACATCTACAGGTGAAAATTGGCAGGGGCGGCTGGATTCGAACCAACGGATGCCGAGATCAAAACCCGGTGCCTTACCACTTGGCGACGCCCCTAACGTGTAACTTTAAAATGTCTGAGAGGTGATTCTGCTAAACTGTTAACCAAGTAAGCTTTACAAGGCGCATTTTGCAAAATCTGTTCTACATTCATTTCATTGGTTACTTCAGTAAAAACACAAGCACCTGTACCTGTAAGCTTAGCTAGACCAAACTGATCTAAATATCGCATTGCTTCATCTACTTCTGAGTATAACTGTCGAGCCAAAGGTTCAAAGTTATTTCCAAAACTAGAAGGTTGTAACTGATAGGCGCAAAATGTAGTGATCTTAGAATCTCTTGTCAATGTTTTTTGCGAAAAAAGCTGTTGAGTGCTGATAAAACAGTCAGGTTTTAAAATTATGAATTTTTTTTGAGCTAAGTCTATGAATGATAAATGTTCACCGATACCTTCAGCCCATGCATTTCGACCTAAAATAAAGATCGGAACATCAGCACCGAGCTTGACACCGTAATCGGCTAGTTGCTGTTCACTGAGTTCACATTGCCACAATTGATTAAGTACAATCAGAGTCGTGGCTGCATTCGATGAACCACCACCAAGCCCAGCTCCCATTGGGATATTTTTTTCAATATGAATATTTAATCCACATGGTTTTTTTGCATGCGGCTTAAGTAACTGCGCAGCACGATAAATTAAATTTTGTTCAAGTTGAACGTCATCTAATCCTTCGATTTGAATGTCTTCACCGTCAATTGCTTTAAAATTCATCCAGTCATATAAATCAATAAGTTGGAAGATGGTTTGTAATTCATGATACCCGTTTTCACGACGACCGGTAATGTGAAGAAATAAATTCAATTTGGCAGGGGAAGGCACTCTAATCATAAAAAGAATCTAAATTATCGGTTTTGAATAACCATTGTAATACGGTTTTCTTTACCTTCTGCAAGTGATTGTTTGAGCAAGAGCTTGTTGGGTAATGTTTGAGCATCGTTATAGCTAAAATCCACCGTCCAACCATCTTCTATGAGTTGTTTTAGACGGTTTTGCTCATCATTTGTTACTTGAGCATTTGGTGTTGCTGGCTTTGCTTGAACCCAGTAAGCTAAATGCATAATTGGAGCTTGCCAGCCCGTCGCTTTTTCTAGTAACTCTTCAGGGGTTGTCGCTGTGATTAAGCCTGTTTTCGCGCTGTTTAGAGTGACTTCGCCTGGTTTGCCTTGAATCTGAGTTTTGCCAACACCCAAAATACCAGTGAGTTCGATATCAAACTGATCTTGCTGCTGTAACCAAGTAAAAAATGCACTGCCAGATTGTTGCGGTGTACGAACACCAATTTTGCCTTGCAGACTAAAGTTATTTTCATTTTGTAATTGCGGTGCAATCTGGATTTGTTTGGGTTGGCTGAAATGCTGACAACCTGAAAGGAATAGAACGCTGCTACTACATACTGCAACGCATAATTTTGAAAACAAACGCATGGATTTAACTCTTTTTTACGGTTACAGGTAAGATTAAGCTATCAAGTTGTTGTAATTGTGGGGCATTCGCATGATTTTGTTTCAGTTGCTGTAACACATCGCTAAACTGCGTTAATGCACCTTGCATATACAAAGCTTTTGCATATCGGATGCCGATATTTACATTTTGACTCAATGCGTAAGCTTGTCCGAGCACTTTAACTGCGGTGTCAAAATCATTTTGTAGAAAGGCAATATAGCCTAATGTATCTAAAATTGATGCTTGTTCAGGAGCATATTCCAGTGCAAGTTCTGCATATTTACGAGCTTCTTTAAGCCTGCGGTTTTGCAGAGCTAAGGTATATGCATAAGCGTTCAGATATGTTGGGCTATTAGGTTCAATAATTAAAAGCTGTTTAAGCGTTTTATCTAGTTTGTCTCGATCGGTGAATGGATCGAGTAATAAAACTTCAGCATAAATCAACTCCGGATCATCAGGAAGATTCTTAATCGCCTCATCAAGCAAGGCCAGTGCCGCTTTTTTATTATTCATTTTTTTCAAAATATCAGCTTGGGCCTGATATAAGAAACTGGCATGCTGCGGATAATTGACACGCTCTTGAGTTAGAAAACGAAGCGCATCATTAAGTTGATCTTGCTTATCAAAAATCGCAATCATATTGCGTCGGGAGGTGATATAGAGGCTGCCATCGACAAGTCGATAATATGCCTTAGCTGTTTCATAATGCTGTTTACGTTGGGCATTAATCGCCAAATAGTAGTAAGCTTCGTTTTGATATTTAGCTGATGTGCGTAGATCAACTAAATATTGTTCAGCTTTCTCATATTGCTTCAAATCAATACTGGTTAAGCCTGCAATAAAAAGTGCTTCTTGGGCATCAGGATGGTCTTTAATGATGCTTTCAAGTTTACTTAATGCTTCTTTCTGCTCATTAATCTGAATGTAGTAACGCGCTTCGGCTAAGCGAATATCTAAATTATCTTTATTACGGCGGCTTGCTTTAGCAAACCAATCTTTAGTTGCCTCATCATCTTGTAAAGCAATTAATAGATTGGCTTTCATTAAAATGAAACTGGTCGATTTGGAGCGTTTGCGAAGTGCACGATTGATATTGTTCAATGCCTGCTCGTACAAGCCATTTTGGGCTTCCAAACCTGCGATTAATGCCAAAATAGACGGATTGTTTTTCTCTTTACTTGCTCGTAAAGCATTAAGCAAAATATCTCGATCTTGTGGTTGTTCTGGTGCGATCCCCGCTAAAATTTCTTCTAAATCTGCAGTTGGATCAATATTTAAAATTTTATCGAGTGTTTCTGCAGCGAGTTCATACTCATGGGTTTTTAATGCAATATGAGATAAATAGAATAAGGCTGGAACATCAGTCGGCTCTTGTTCAACCCAATGTGTTGCGATATCTAGTGCTGCTTGCAAGTCGTTATATTCTAATGCGATATCTAAAGCACGTTGTTTAATGGTTGTGGAATTACTGCGGATAGCTAGCACAGTATAATTGTGTAGAGCAGTTGCAATATCGTCATAAGCAAGAGAAAATTCAGCCACCATACTTTGTTGCAACGCATTTTCAAAGCTTTTATCCGCATACATCTCGTGTATTGCTTGAGCAGAGGCATAAGAGCTCATGCTACCTAACAACAAGATTGTGGTAGAATACCGTCTAATCGTCTTGCCGCTAAAATGTTTACGGCGATATAGCTGACGCAATTTTTATTGATCCAAAGTAATGCTTTTTATGACACCGATGTTGCACAATAACATAAATTTAGCGAAATGATGATCTGATATGTCTTTCTTTGCATTGGGTGTCAACCATCAAACAGCTTCTGTCGAACTTCGAGAAAAAATCGCTTTTAATGCAGAGCGATTAGCTGAGCTATTGCTTGAACAACGACAAAATCCTGCTTTAAAAGACATGGTTGTCGTTTCTACATGCAACCGCACCGAAGTTTACGCCATGACTGAAGATGCCGATTGCATTCTCAGTTGGCTAGCCCAAGTGAATAATATTGATGTAAAACAGTTAATTCATCATGTTTATCGTTACGAAAATGCGCAGGCTATTACGCACTTGATGCGAGTAGCGAGTGGTTTAGACTCATTGATGCTGGGTGAACCGCAAATTTTAGGGCAGGTCAAAAGCGCTCTTGCTTTATCAAAAGATGCTGAAACTGTATCTGCTGAACTCAACAGTGTTTTTGAATATGCTTTTTATGCAGCAAAAAGAGTACGCTCAGAGACTTCGGTTGGAAGCCATGCTGTTTCAATGGGTTATGCTGTTGCTCAATTGGCATCACAGGTATTTAGCCATCCTGAAAAATTGACAGTTATGATGGTTGCTGCTGGTGAGATGAATACACTTGTTGCCAAGCATTTAGCTGAGATGGGTGTTGCTAAGATTATGATTTGTAATCGTAGTCGTGAACGTGCAGATCTTCTTGCCCAAGAAATTGGACATCAAGTCGAAGTTGAAATCATTCCGTTTAATGAGCTAGCAAAAAATCTTTATCGTGCTGATGTCGTCTCTAGTTGTACGGGAAGCTTGCATCAAGTCATTGGATATAGTGATGTCAAATCTGCATTAAAAAAGCGTCGCTATCAACAAATGCTGATGGTTGACTTGGCTGTGCCGCGCGATATTGATCCAAAAGTTGAGTCATTAGATAACGTTTATTTATACGGTGTTGATGATTTACAAAGTGTGATTGATGAGAATCTTGCGCAACGTCGTCAAGCGGCGGTTGAAGCAGAGGTAATGGTCAATCAGCTTGCGACACAGTTACTTACACAGCAAAAGGTTAAAGAGGCGAGTGGTGCGATTCAAGCATACCGTCAGCACAGTGAAGAAATGAGTCAATTGGAACTTAACCATGCCCTAGAGTCTTTACAGCATGGTCATACAGCTGAACAGGTTTTACATGAGTTCGCACATCGTTTAACACAAAAGTTAATGCATCCAACCTCCATTCTTTTAAGAGAAGCTGCGAAATCTGAAAACCCAGATTACTTTGAATGGTTGCAACAACATTTGCACGATGTGTTTGAGCACGAACGTAAACCAAGACAATAGCAACAATTAAGACAATAAGCGTAAACTGATTTGCTTGGTCAATTCATTGAGTTGTTGACGCAGATTTCTTGATTCAATCAGTGTAATCGGTGATTTAAGTTTTAATCTTAAATACTTCTCTTGTAAACCGAGTGCATATTCTTTAGCCAGTTTATCTGCAACTTCTGGTGCTTGCGTGAGCGATTGAATATTGGTTCGTTGCATAATGTCTGCAATTTCATGGCTATAGCTGCTACATGCACCCAGCACATAATAAGTTGCCAATTCCTGATCATCGGGCAAATCATCAAATACTATATTTAATGAAGCCAAAATTTTGGCTAATAGTTCAGTTTGGTCGATGACGGCTCGTAATTCTTCAAAATGAATATATAAAAATGGGTGGTGCATTAAGATCGCAATTGCAAAATCTTCATCTTTGGTATGGATATTAAAAGATAAAGAAGCATCATGACTGATTTGCGGTGTAAAGCGTTTACCTAAGCCTAATTTTTCTCTAAAGGATTGTGTGAGTAGATAACGGAATGAGCCTTGTTTAGGCAGTAATTCAGTTAGATCTCGTAATTCACCCATAACTAAGCTTTTGCCTTCAGGGGAGCTTACATCATGCTGTCCCGTTAAATGTGCAAATACAAAATCAGATAACAAGGGAGCTTGTTGCAATAGTTTTTGGAAGTTTTCTAAGCCTTCACGGCGAATTAAAGAATCAGGATCATGTTCATTAGGAAGGACAAAAAACTTTAATTCTCGACCATCATTGAGTAAGGGCAGTGCAATTTCTAAGGTACGACGTGCTGCTTTTTGTCCAGCAGCATCACCATCAAAAGCGATAGTGATTCGTGAGTTTTGCTTAAATAGTGTGGTTAAGTGATCTGCATTACTTGCTGTTCCTAGTGTCGCAACAGCGCCATTAATGCCATACTGCTGCAAGGCGATGACATCCATATAGCCTTCAACCATTAGCCAATCATTGGCTTTAAGCTTACGCCCTTCATATAAGCCATACAGTAATTGGTTCTTGTGGAAGACTTCTGAATCAGGAGAGTTAATATATTTGGGTTTGATTTCATCATTGAGTGCACGACCACCAAATCCGACTACACGACCTTTATGATCACGAATAGGGAAAATAACGCGGTCACGTAATAAATCAAAATCTCGACCACTATCACTTGATCGAATCAAACCAATTTGTTTTAACCCTTCAATATCTTGAGGAAAGGCTTTTTCTAAATGTTGCCAGTCTTCAGGAGCGTAACCTAAACGCCAAAATTGAATTGTTTGTGCTGATAAACCACGTTGTTTGAAGTAATTCTGTCCTTTTTGACTATTGGGCAGTTGGCGTTCATAAAATTGCGCAACATTTTCCAGTAAGTCATATAGGTTTCCTTCCTGTACATTTTCATCCACCATAAATGATGGATCGAACTGGGCAAAAGGATCATCCATAAAACGATCCATGTCGATGAAATGATCATCCATCGGCGTTTGAATTGGAGGATTAAGCTCAGTTGTCTTATCTTGTGTTACAGGTAGCTGTGCTGCTGGAGTTGGTTGTGGACTACGTTTATACGAGAGTTTTTTATTGTCGTGATTGTCTTTCGGCAGATCGATGCCTGTCTTATTCGACAGTTCTTTCATCACATCAATGAAGTTACGTCCATCAATATCCATTAAGAAACGAATGGCATTACCATTGGCCTGACAGCCGAAGCAATGAAAATATTGTTTATCTCGATAAACATGAAAAGATGGTGTTTTCTCTTGATGAAATGGGCAACAACCAGAATAAGTTCGTCCAGTCTTTTTTAACTTCACACGTTGACCAATCAAATCGACAATGTCGGTTCGATCTAATATTTGATCAATCGTATGCTGTGGAATTGCCATGTGCGTTAAACCATTTCAGACAGGAGTAAGACTAAGACATTATTACAGTGCAAAAATGTCAGGAACCATTGTTGCATAAAATAAAAAACAGGCAAGGGAGACTTGCCTGTTTGCTGTATCAGATGATTGCAAATTAGTTTGCAGCATCTTCCTCAGTTGTATTTTGTTGTTCAGGTTTATCTAATAATCCAAAGCTTAGACGATTCGTCCAGCTCTTTTCCTGAGTCGGTGTTTCTGGTGCTGCAACGGGCTCTGGTGCTGTTTTCTCAGATTCAGGTTTGTCGAATAAGCCTAAAGTGAGGCGATTGGTTAAGCTACGCTGTTCAGTTTCACTGGTCGTTTCGACATTTTTAGCATCAACAGTTTTAGACTCGCGTCCTAATAAACCTAATGTTGCGCGATTAATCCAGCTACCTTCTTTACGTGCAGCGCGTAAATTCACTTCACCATTTGATTTAACCAAATGTGGGTAATTGAGTTTTAAAATCTCGATATATTGTTGAGAAGTCGCTTGATCACCAAGTTTTTGATAGCTGTAAGCTAAAGTTGCTAATGCTTCAGGTGTTTGTGGTGTTTGAGGGTAATGTTCAATCACCCATTGTGCACGTTCAGCAGCAGCTAACCATGCTTTACGCTGAATATTGAATCGTGCAGCATTCATTTCATTTTCAGCAAGTTCTTGACCAATAAATTTCATGCGTTGTGCCGCATCAACAGAATATTGGCTACTTGGGAAACGACGAATGAGGTCAACAAAGTTTTGATAGGCAACTTTGATATAACTGACATCACGATGTGATTGTTGTAATGAGGTATAACGAATCAAACTGTCGTAGTTCATTTCCATGTTCGCAACGCCGCGAACATAGTAGGCATAATCAACATTTGGATGTTGTGGATTTAAGCGAATGAAACGATCAGCTAGTGCAATTGCACCTTCATAATCTTTTTGTTTGAATTTAGCGTAGAGAAGTTCAAGCTGTGCTTGTTGTGTATATTGTCCAGTAGGATAGTAAGTATCTAAAGCTTCTAGCGATTTTACGGCATCAGTATATTGATTACGATCAAGCGATTTTTGTGCTTTATCAAAATAAACCTGTTCGCTTGATTGCGGTCCTTTATCAACCACTTCTTTTTTGCTTGGATTGCTGCTACAGCCCACAAATGCAGATGCTACACCTAAAGAAAGCGCAAGCATCGTAATTTTATAACGTGGTAGCGACATAAAAACTCCTCTGTTATTCTGGGCAATGAGCTACAATGGTGCTATTAAACCACTTTTGTACCGATCATCAAATGACTTCAGCACAATCTTCCAATTCAAACATCTCTGAAACAGATTTCTTACTTGAAGATTCTGTCGATGCAGATAATCATAATTCTGACTCAACTGCAACACGTTTATCGTTGCAAATTCAACTTGATGAAGACTATTTAGGTCAACGTATTGATCAGGTCGCAGCACTCGTCTGGAGTGAGTTTTCTCGTGAGAAACTTAAACAGTGGATGAAAGACGGTCATCTGTTGGTAAATGGTAACACGGTTAAGCCAAAGTACCGTTGTGAAGGTAATGAAGTATTAACCCTAGATGTTGAGCTTGAAGCACAAACATCGAGTCAGCCTGAAAATATCCCGCTCAATATTGTCTATGAAGACGACGATATTATTGTGATCAATAAAGAAGTGGGCATGGTTGTTCATCCAGGCGCGGGCAATCCAACGGGAACTTTAGTGAACGCCTTACTTTATCACGCGCCAAAACTGGCTGAGCTATCACGAGCTGGACTTGTTCATCGTATTGATAAAGACACCAGTGGCTTATTGGTCGTTGCTAAAAATCTGGAAGCTCAATTTTCATTGAGTAAACAATTGGCAAAGAAAACGGTTTATCGCGTTTATGATTTGATTGCCTACGGTAATATCATTGCAGGCGGAACGATTGATGAACCAATCAAACGTCATCCAGTTGACCGCGTTAAAATGGCGATTTTACCCGGTGGGCGTGATGCGGTAACACACTATAATGTCAAAGAACGCTTCCGAGACTTTACCCGTATTCAAGCGCAGCTTGAAACTGGTCGTACGCACCAGATTCGTGTGCATTTTAGTTATTTAGGTCATGGTTTAGTTGGTGATCCTGTTTATGTGAATCGCGTTCGTTTTCCAGCCGGCGCTTCAGAAAAACTAACCGATATGCTGCGTAGCTTTAAACGTCAAGCACTACATGCCGCTAAGCTTGGTCTAGTACATCCACGCACTGGCGAAGAAATGATGTTTGAAGCACCGTGGCCAGAGGATTTCACTCAATTGGTTGAAGTTCTTCGTAGTGAAAATGAAGCGTATTAAGTAAAGCTCTACCGTCCTCTAAATTTCCCTCCTTTAAGGAGGGAGACTTTTGTGAATTCAATATCTTGCAATGTTTTAAATTCCCATACCTTTTAGGAGAGGGCTAGGGAGAGGTTGACGGTAGAAAATATAGCTCAGGAGATATTTATGGAATTTGTACAAGGTTTACCCAAAGGTATTTTCGTAGGGCAAACACGTATTGAAAATGCACAAACGATTGCAACATCCGATAATCATTTAGCTGGTTTTAATTTAGCGCTACATGTCAATGATGATGCACAGCGTGTGCAACAGCATCGGATGATCTTATTAAATCAGCTATCAGAATTTGGTGTTGATAAAATAACGTGGATGACGCAAACACACAGCACTATTTGTCATACGATCAATGAGCAAATTCCATTTATCGCACTTGAAGGTGATGGTCTGGTGACTCAGCGCCAAGGTCATGCATTAATGATGATGACAGCGGACTGTCTTCCTGTTGTACTCGGCAATTCCGAAGGGACAGAGGTTGCGAACCTACATGCAGGCTGGCGTGGTTTGGCCAATGGTATTATTGAAAATACAGTGACTGAAATGCAATCACAACCAACGTGGGCATGGTTGGGTGCGGCGATTAGTCAGCCTTGTTTTGAAGTCGGTGCTGAGGTAAAAGCTGCTTTTTGCGAAAAATATCCTGAATTGGAAAGCGCTTTTATTGCTGGTCAATTTGAAGGTAAATACCAAGCCGATTTATATGCGATTGCACGATTTATTTTAAATCGTTTCGGTGTGGAAACTGTTTTAGGTGGGAATCAGTGCTCTTATCAGCAAGATAAAGATTATTTTTCTTACCGCCGTGATCCTAAAACAGGACGAATGGCGACATTTGTTTTTATGCGATAAATATATCTTGCATTGCTGATTCGCCTTGAGTGGTTTAAAAATGTTAAACTTGATCTAATTCATTGGTTTTTAAATTTTCCATGTCTGTTATTGAGCAAATTACTCCCCAAGTCAACGTTTGTGTGATTTATCATAGTCCTTATGGGCATACGGCAAAAGTTGCACAATATATTGCTCAAGGCGCAGAGCAAGCAGGTGCAGATGTGCATCTTATTTCTGTCGCTGCACCACAGTGGGATTTAATAGATCAAGCAGATGTCATCGTGATGGGTTGCCCAACTTATATGGGCAGTCTAACGTCTGCATTGAAACAATTTATGGAAGACTCTTCTAAACGTTGGTTAGCGCGTACATGGCAAGGAAAAATTGCTGCAGGCTTTACCAATGGCGGTGGTTTAAGTGGTGATAAATTAGCGGTATTACAGCAAATTAATTTGTTTGCGATGCAACATGGCATGTTATGGGCAGGCTTACCGTTTATGCCGACAGGGCGTAGTCCACTAGACATTAACCGTATGTCGAGTTTTCTTGGTCTAATGACACAATCTGATAATGCCAGTGTCGAAATTACGCCGCCAGAAGGTGATTTGGAAACCGCTCGAAAGTTTGGTAAATATTTGGCTGAATTAAGATTAAAGCATTCTTTTAGTTAATTAGAAGATTAAAAAAAACCTCCATGAGTTGGAGGTTTTTTATTACTTATGCAACATACGTGCTTTATCACGTTGCCAATCACGGTCTTTTTCAGTCGCTCGCTTATCGTGCATTTGCTTACCTTTTACCAATGCAATTTCAAGTTTAACTAAATGACCTTTCCAGTAACATGCCAAAGGCACGCATGAATAACCTTTTTGATTCACTGCACCCATGAGTTGTTCAAGCTCACGACGCGAAAGTAATAATTTACGTGTACGTGTAGCTTCTGGAACCACATGTGTTGAAGCTGATAACAACGGTTGAATTTGCGAACCAAATAAAAATGCTTCGCCATTTTTGAAAATGACATAACTTTCAGTCAAGCTCATACGACCAGCGCGAAGAGATTTAACCTCCCAGCCCTGTAATGACATACCTGCTTCAAATTTTTCTTCGATAAAGTAATCGTGACGTGCTCTTTTATTTTGAGCAATCGCGCCACCATTATGTTTTTTTACAACAATCTTGTTCATCTCAACCTTTTGAAAATGAATAATTAAATTCTAGAGTTTTTTCGAGTTACCCGTTTAGTTACCCGTTTTAAAAGGCTCTTAATTTAAAAAAGAAAGCCTGCGTTTAGCAGGCTATCATATCAGAATTTTACTTATGTTTTTCTACAACTATTTTCACACTTGATTCGTGCCAAAAGACTTCTTTCTCGCTAACTCTGATTGGCTGTGGAATTTCCCCATTTTTTATCATTCGATAAAACTTGGTTCTACCAATCGAAAGAAGAGCCATAAACTCTTTTGCTCGAATTCTACGATCAATTTTAAAGCTATGTGCAATACCCATTTTACACTCCCTCTAAATTTTGAGTTTTGACTTTCGTATGCAAAACACTAAATGTCGGTTCTACGCTCCCAATCCTGTATAAAGCATCAGTACCTGTAAGGTAAATTCTCAGTTGCTTTATCTGCTCTTTGAATGACTGAGTTTTCTTGTGAAAAAGATTACTCTGCATATAGCCATTCAACAGCGATGGGTCGTAAAAGATGTGGCAACCGTAAGTTTGTTCCACATTAAACTTTATCTTTTCAAAAAAACTAAAGTTTGTGAGGTGTGCAGGGCTATCCAAGAAATCACGTTTTATTAGGATGATGAATCGTAATTTCATCTGTCTGTTAGGTAATGGTTCTTTTTTCAAAAGAACCGCCAGTAATTGTTCATCCTCCAGATTATTGATGAAGCCATTTTTTACATCCTCAATAAATTGATTTAATTGAGGAGAATGCAGGTGTGATGAATCCATTATGGATATGAATTCATGGAATGCGAACCCGTTTGATTCTTTCTGGGCTGCTTTTAGGGCATCGCTAAGCTCTTGATCACTAAACTTATGAGCATCATCCCAACCTTCTTTTAACTCTTTAAAATGATGAGTTAGCAGAATATCTTGAAATTCACGAATGAAATTAGAGCCTCTTATAGGATCAGCTCCCCAAGAAAGCTGTTGATCAACTACCCCATGTCGCTTTGCTAATTCAATACAGAGAAATAGTTGAGGGTGTAGCCTTAAGTTCATTGTGCCATTTACCCATGGTAAATGATGTACCCATTGCATTGACTTTATTAACTTATCTACAGTTTCAGGAAAAGTTTGACGGGCCAAACCATACGTTGGAAAGACAGTTTGACTGGGCAAACGAACTTTCGATAACTCATTACTAACTTCTCCAATATCAACTGGGCTTGGGTGCGGTTGAGTGGTTCTAGCAATTTTGCTCATATACGCTGAATGAAGTAACGGAGCATCATTTTTCTTAAACATATTACTTACCTCCGCTTTTTTTATTTACGGAAGACTTGTCGTCTTGTGATGTTTTGCGTGGTCGGCCAGCGTTGCTCATTTTTTTGGCTTCTGGCTTTTTTGCATTGATCTATATTCAGATGAATCCAGTGTTCTGAATATAAATGCTTGATCCGCTTTACACAGGTATTGAAGACATTCGTCTAAAACTATACGTTTTTCACTGTCGAGGTGGTTAATCATACCGATACCTAATCTTTTATATTTCTGTTTTGCCATGTGGCAGTTATAGGTGCAGCCATTACCGTGCGTGAGCTTTTTCCAGTACTCTGTAATCTCATGTGCGTAGTAGCCATCTTTTTGGCATTCATTGCCGTTTAGAATTAGGATGGCATGAGCATGAAAACCTTTCTTGATACCGTGTTCAAATTTGAATATGTAGGCCTTGATCTTACTCAAGATTGAATTATGTCTACGGTTGTTCAATAACTGTCTCAGTAACTCTTTTAGCAACACAAGCTTGTCTAAAGAATGAAACTCATGCTTGAGGTCATTTAAGTGATAGTTGGATTCTACGATCTCATCTGGAATTTTGAATCCAAAATCAATGCGTAATACCAAGAGCTTTGACCATCGTTCAAAGCAGGCATCTATCAGTTTTCGACATCCCTTTAATTGATGTGTGCTGAGAAAACA
>NZ_AXCD01000010.1:0-72500 GCF_000475335.1 Acinetobacter sp. COS3 | reverse complement strand
TATCATTTTTTAAATCACAAAATATTGAAATGAATTATCTTGAGAATACGCTTAAAATGATAGAGCTTTATCAAACTAAAGATTATTTTAGAAAAGAATTGTTTTCAAAGTCCGAAATTGAACAATTTAAATTTTCAGAAGCAGGTAGAAAATTTAACGACAAGAAAAATGTTATTTTATCCGACCCCAAGAATCCTTTTTATAACAAATCCATAGATTAAAAGAAAAAGTAGTATACGTTAGCTCATTTATTTTAAATGAGCTAAGCAGTCGACGTTGTTATTACCAACAACGAACAAAAGATTATTTACTGATATAATAATAAAATAAGTATTTTTTTTGATTTTTTACATATATCTCATCTTTTATTTTATTAATTTGATAATCTTCATTTTAAGAGTTTATCTTTTCAACCTATACAAATGGAGAAAATCTAATGATTAAATCTATAGACCTTACAAATACAGAGCGACGCGTATCGACTGCTGAATTTGCATTAAGAATGAATATATCTGAAAAAGAACTATATGATCGGATTAAAACTGGTCGCGTGAAGAGACCAATAAAGGATGGACGTAAAAACTTCTGGCTTAATAGCTATGTCCTTACCTGTATTCTAAATGAGGAAAACTCCATACTTACGTCAAAATGAAATAGATGTTGCTCTAAGTCAAAAACGCCTGATTTTTCTCAGGCTTTTTTTTCAATATTTTCATTCATCCAAGAGTTAAATTCTTATCTGATAAGATGACTTCTTTTTTTAAGAGATTTAAGGTTTATATAATTAAAAAGGTCACAAATAAAATTTGTGACCTTTTTGTAACAAACTCATATGTGAGTAAAACCATGAGTAAGTTAAATATCAATAGTTTAAATTATATCAAATTACAATAACTTAAACCACATACAAGCGGTCTACATCATGCCGCCCATACCACCCATACCGCCCATATCTGGTGCAGCTGGTTTGTCTTCTGGGATGTCAGTAATCATGCATTCAGTTGTCAACATTAAACCAGCAACAGAAGCTGCGTGCTCAAGTGCAGAACGCGTTACTTTAGCAGGGTCAAGAATACCCATTTCTAACATATCGCCATATTCACCAGTTGCAGCGTTATAACCGAAGTTACCTTCACCCGCTTTAACTGCATTGATTACAACTGAAGGCTCATCACCTGCATTTGAAACGATTTGACGAAGTGGCGCTTCGATTGCACGACGTAAAATGTTGATACCAGCTGTTTGATCTTCGTTAGCACCTTTTAGGCCATCTAACACATTTACAGCGCGTACTAATGCAACACCGCCACCAGCAACAACACCTTCTTCTACTGCTGCACGAGTAGCGTGAAGAGCATCATCTACACGATCTTTCTTCTCTTTCATTTCAACTTCAGTTGCTGCGCCGATTTTGATCACTGCAACACCGCCAGCTAATTTAGCAACACGTTCTTGAAGTTTTTCTTTGTCGTATTCAGAAGTAGACTCTTCGATTTGAGCGCGGATTTGTTGTACACGCTCAGCGATTTGCTCAGCATTACCAGCACCATCAACGATTACAGTATTTTCTTTAGATACAGTAATTTTGTGTGCAGTACCTAGATCTTGTAGAGAAGCTTGCTCTAAAGACATACCCACTTCTTCAGAAATTACAGTTGCACCAGTCAAGATCGCGATGTCTTGAAGCATTGCTTTACGACGATCACCAAAACCAGGTGCTTTAACCGCACATACTTTGATAATACCGCGCATGTTGTTCACAACAAGTGTTGCAAGCGCTTCGCCTTCCACATCTTCAGCGATGATAAGAAGTGGTTTACCTGTTTTAGCAACCGCTTCTAATACAGTAATCAATTCACGGATATTGCTGATTTTTTTATCAACAAGAAGGATGAATGGATTTTCAAGTTCAGCAGTCAACGTATCTTGCTTGTTCGCGAAGTATGGAGAGATATAACCACGGTCAAACTGCATACCTTCTACAACGTCTAATGCGTCTTCGAAGCCAGAACCTTCTTCTACAGTGATAACACCTTCTTTACCAACTTTTTCCATTGCTTGCGCAATAAGCTTACCAACAGTTGTGTCAGAGTTCGCAGAGATTGAACCCACTTGTTCAATTGCTTTGAAATCATCAGCAGGTTTTGCATTGGTACGGATATTTTCAACAACAGTTTTTACTGCGATGTCGATACCACGTTTCAAATCCATTGGGTTCATACCAGCAGTTACTGATTTGATCCCTTCATTTAGGATTGCTTGTGCAAGTACAGTTGCAGTTGTTGTACCGTCACCTGCGATGTCATTTGTTTTAGAAGAAACTTCACGAACAAGTTGAGCACCCATGTTTTCAAACTTGTCTTTTAAAGAAATTTCTTTCGCAACAGTTACACCATCTTTAGTGATGTGTGGTGCACCGAAAGAACGATCGATAACAACGTTACGACCTTTCGGGCCTAAAGTTACTTTTACAGCATCTGCAAGTACGTTTACGCCTGCAATCATTTTTGAGCGAGCTGAATCACCAAATTTTACGTCTTTAGCTGACATATTAAACTCCGAATCTTTTTAAATACTGAATCTGATAATAAATGTGAGTTATGTGTCGATTAGCCTTCAAGCACAGCTAAGATGTCTGACTCTTTCATGATTAAGAGTTCTTCACCGCTTACTTTAACTGTTGTACCCGCATAAGTACCAAACAATACTTTGTCGCCAACTTTAACGTCTAAAGCACGAACGCCGTTGTCAGAGATTTGGCCATTACCTACTGCAATTACTTCACCTTGAGATGGTTTTTCAGCAGCAGAACCTGGAAGTAAAATACCACCAGCCGTTTTAGTTTCTTCTTCTACGCGACGAATCACAACACGATCATGTAATGGGCGGATGTTGCTCATAGTTAACTCCATCAGACTTAGTCTTATTGATTAATGTGCATTGCCAATTCATGGCAACGCATAAAATTTTGATATGCCACTTTTTTGGGGATGAAAAAAAAGGCTTCAAGGGGAAAAGTGAAAAAAAATCTATTTTTTGATGCTTTTTCAAACACTGATTTCAATCACATTGCATTTAGCTGGAAATCAGTGCTTTTCGAAGCTGTTTTTATCCTCATTAAACCAATAATGTTCAATCACACCATTATCCAATATCACGTTAAAACTATTAGAAAATCCAAAACGTAATCGATTTGATGTTGCCGTCCCAGCATGGATATCAAAAATAGGATATTCGAAACCTAATTGAAAAATTTGATTTAAATCGTGTACAGCAACTTTATGCAAGTGCCCATGCAATAAACCAAAAAGATGAGTCTTTCCCCACTGTTCTAAAGCCATTTTTCCAAGCACTGGACAATCTTTATCGCCATGATCGTTTGGAAATGTATAAAACGGTTGATGAAATACCACTAGTTTTAATTTATGGGCAGGAGCATGTTTGAGTCTTTCATAAGTTTCATGAATTTGCTCTAAAGAAATATGTCCACGCGTATGGTAACGACGACGAATGCTGTTCATGCCCACAATATAAAAATGCTCTGTTTCCATAGTCGTTTCTAAACGACCAAAAAAAGCTTGATAACGAACAAATGGTGAGAAAAAACGATTCCAGACATGATAAAGCGGAATGTCATGATTACCAGGCACGACTAAGTAGGGAATCGACAACGAGTCTAAAAACTGTTGACATGCATAAAACTGATTAAATCGAGCGCGTTGTGTTAAATCACCACTCACTACAATCGCTTCTGGACGATATTGTTTACAAAACTTTCGTATTGCTTTCAGACAAACATCACGCTCAGTTCCAAAATGCAAATCAGAGAGGTGTAATAACATTTGGAACCATAACTTTTAAAGATGATTTTTGAACTGAGAAATTTAGTGGTGTCTCCAACTCCATAAGTTCTCCATCAATCGCAACCGTAACTTTGTCTTTTTTGCAGCCAACAGTAATATTTTCTGCACAAAAAGTATAAACATCAGGCGTTTGCTCTATTTTCCCTTGAATTAGTTTTAATAACATTTTCAATAAACTAAACCGATCACTTTTGGCTACAACTACACCAGCTAGTTTTCCATTGGCCGCGCATTCAGCAATTCTTAATTTCATATCACACAATTGCAATTGATTATTTCCAAAGAAAATCAAGGGAGTCGCGACTGGATATTTCTGCCCATCAACATTAATAGACAGTTTCAAAGACTTATGTTCACGCAATAACACATCAAGTCCTGAAGTGTATGCATTTAAGGGGAAACGCCCGAAGTGCTGATTATATAGTTCTCGTTTTTTGATAAATAAAGGATAAAGTCCAAGGCTAGCATTATTTAAATAAATCTGATCATTAATTGTAGCAACATGAACTTCACGAAATTTACCCGTTGCAATCACGTCTGCTGCCGCAAAGACATCAATTGGAATATCTAAAACACGGGCAACATAATTAAAAGTTCCTAATGGAATAACCCCCATCGGAATATTGGTATGCATTAATCTTTTCGCAACTGCATTTAATGTTCCATCTCCACCAGCAGCCACCACAACACCACGTAAATCAGCCTGTTGATGACGTGAAAGCACAGATTTCATCATCTCGTCAAAATCAACCTTTTGATTTAGTTCAAAAACCTGTATTTCAAAACCATGCTGCGTCCAAAACGTCATTAAGCGTTCATAGACTTCATCTTGTTGCGCAGCATGAAATCCAGATTTTTGATTGTAGATAATCGATAAGGGGCGCAAATTTTGATTCACTCAGTTCACCCTTTGAAATTGTGCCTCCATATTTTTGTGCATAAAATCAACAAATAAAAGCCCGTTTATGTAAATTTTGGATGATGATTATTCAATTTATCAATAATAATTCTCAAAAAAATAAAATCAAATAAACAGTTGTTTTTAAATAAAATTTTTAATAAAAATAACATGCATAAAAAAAACATATAAGCCTAAAAAAAACTGACAAAAAACTTAAAAACAATAACTTAAGAAAAAATATACAGCTTTTCATTAACCTGCCATATGATCCAATAGTCTTATTTTTTTTATGATTTTGTGCTTTAATACAGCCACTTTTTTTACTTCATCTATTTTCATTGTAAACCAATGAATAGAATTGTACGTCGTACACACTTTAAAAAGGCATGACCATGACCCAAGTGAACGCACCAGAATTCGTTCGTCACCCTAAGCTTATTGCATGGGTGGAAGAAATTGCAAAATTAACCAAACCAGCAAAAATCGAATGGTGTGACGGAAGCGAAGAAGAATATCAACGTCTGATCGACTTGATGATCGCTAACGGCACCATGCAACAACTTAACCAAGAAAAACATCCTGGTTCTTATCTTGCAAATTCTGACCCTTCTGACGTTGCTCGTGTTGAAGACCGCACTTACATCTGCTCTGAAAAACAAGACGACGCTGGTGCAACAAATAACTGGGTTGCTCCTGCAGAAATGCGTACAAAATTAAATGGTTTATTTGATGGTGCAATGGAAGGTCGTACAATGTACGTGGTTCCATTCTCTATGGGTCCTTTAGGTAGCCACATTGCACACATCGGTATTGAGTTAACTGATTCTCCTTACGTTGCTGTTAGCATGACTAAAATGGCTCGTATGGGTAAAGCGGTTTATGACGTGCTAGGTACAGATGGCGAATTCATCCCATGTGTACACACAGTTGCTGCTCCACTTAAAGATGGTCAGAAAGATGTTGCTTGGCCTTGCAACAGCGAAAAATACATCGTTCATTACCCAGAAACTCGTGAAATCTGGTCTTACGGTTCTGGTTACGGCGGTAATGCTTTACTTGGTAAAAAATGCTTAGCACTTCGTATTGCATCAGCAATGGGTCGTGAACAAGGTTGGTTAGCTGAGCACATGCTTATTTTAGGCGTGACAAATCCACAAGGCGAAAAACACTACATCGCAGCAGCATTCCCTTCTGCTTGTGGTAAAACAAACTTCGCAATGTTAATTCCACCAGCAGGCTATGAAGGCTGGAAGATTGAAACTGTAGGTGACGATATTGCATGGATCAAACCAGGTGAAGATGGTCGCTTATATGCAATCAACCCAGAAGCTGGTTTCTTCGGTGTAGCGCCTGGTACAAATACCAAGACTAACCCGAACTGTATGGCGACACTTCATAAAGATGTAATCTATACAAACGTCGCTGTTACAGACAATGGCGAAATTTGGTGGGAAGGTCTTTCTAAAGAAGTTCCTACTAACTTAACCAACTGGAAAGGTCAACCTCACGTTGATGGTGAAAAAGCTGCACATCCAAACGCACGCTTCACAGTTTCAGCTGGTCAATGCCCTTCTATCGATGCTGACTGGGAAAATCCAGCTGGTGTACCAATTTCTGCGTTCATCTTCGGTGGTCGTCGCGCAGACACAGTACCTTTAGTATCAGAAGCTTTTGACTGGGTTGATGGCGTTTATAAAGCTGCAACGATGGGTTCTGAAACAACTGCTGCTGCTGTTGGTCAACAAGGTATCGTTCGTCGTGACCCATTTGCAATGCTTCCATTTGCTGGTTACAACATGGCTGATTATTTTGGTCACTGGTTACAACTTGGTCAAGAAGTTGGTGCTAAAGCAGAAGCTGCTGGTAATAAATTACCAAAAATCTTCAATGTAAACTGGTTCCGTCGTGATGCAGAAGGCAACTTCGTATGGCCTGGTTTTGGTCAAAACATGCGTGTTCTTGAGTGGATTATTGATCGTTGTGAAGGTCGTGCAGAAGCGACAGAAACTCCAATCGGTTTAGTTCCTACATATGAACAGTTGAACTGGGCTGGTATCGACTTCTCTAAAGAACAGTTTGATACAGTAACTTCTCAAGACAAAGATCAATGGATCAAAGAGATTGAAAGCCACACTGAGCTGTTCACTAAACTTGGTGCTCGCTTACCTCAAGCGCTTAAAGATCGTCAAAATGAATTATTAGCAGCTGTTAAATCTGCTTAACTCATTTTCCCTCCTGCACAAAGAGGGATTAAGAAAAATTAAAAGGCCACTTCCGTGGCCTTTTTTTATGGCTTTTCGAAATTATCAATTAATCCCCTAATTAACCATGACTATTCCCATTAAGCTTTAGAGGAAATAAATTGCAAAATTAACAAATATTAACAATAATGATAATAATAGTATTTCTCATTTATCTTATATGGTTGTCGGTATGAGTTCTTCCCCTCTGTTCAAACGTAGTCGATTGTTTTTAGCTATCTCAACGTTAATTAGCATTAGTTCATATAGTTATGCACTCGATGATGAGACACAACAACTCCCAACGATTAAAGTTCAAGCCACTCAAAATGACGACAGCAGTGAAAAAACTAAAGCTTACAACATTAAAAATAGTTCAAGTGCAACTAAACTCAATATTAAAGCCAAAGAAATTCCACAAACGGTCAATGTGGTAACGCGTCAACAGATTGAAGATTTCGGACTGACTAGCTCAAGAGATATTTTAAACAACACCCCAGGCGTAACTGTTAATTCACTTGAAACCGAACGCTCAGTGTATATGGCACGAGGATTTGAAATCTCCAACATTCTTGTTGATGGCGTAGGTTTCCCTTCAAGTGTATGGAATTATAATGACACCAATCCAGATAGCTTCTTTTATGATCGTATTGAAGTGATTAAAGGAGCAGATGCACTGACCAATGCTTTCGGTGATCCAAGTGCGACTATTAACTATATTCGTAAGCGCCCAACTAAAGAGTTTCAAGCGAACGCCGGATTGAGCTATGGTTCATGGGATACGCAACGCTATGAAGCCGATGTATCAGGCAGCTTAACACCTAATGGTAATATTCGAGGTCGCCTCAGTACTTTTGAACAAACTGGCGACTCACATTTAGATCGCTACTCTTCTGAGAAAAATGGTATTGCAGGCGTATTGGAAGCCGATCTTACAGATACTACGCTATTGTCTGTTGGTGCCAGCCAAGAAAAAAACAAGCCCAATGCCAATAACTGGGGTGCTTTACCTCTGATGGATTCTTCAGGTAAACAAATTAGTTATGATCGTTCATACAATCCAAACCCAGACTGGGCTTATTGGGACAATACGTCTCGAAATGCATTCATCGAGTTAAAGCAAAAGTTCTTGGAAACTTGGTCTGCTAACCTAAGTTACAACTACAATGAAAAAGAACGCCAAAGCCAGCTACTTTACTACTATGGCTATCCAAATGCAGATGGTTCAAATGTAGATCTTACAGCTTGGGGTGGAAAAGAACATAACAAGCTACAAACTGCTGACTTTAACTTACAAGGCAAGTTCGATCTTTTAGGGCGTGAGCATGAAGCAATTTTAGGCTATACATTCTCTCAAAGTGAACAAAATGATAAGCAAAAATCTGGGACTATCCTCGATACTAATGTTGGAACATGTACCCGTGGTACGGTACCAAATACCTATGAAGCACAATGCACAACTGGCTGGGCAAGCTGGACACCAAACAATGTTTCATGGAGTGCTTTTTCAGATGCAGCAGATTACACGCAACGCAATCAATCTGTTTATGCAGCAACACGCTTACATTTAACGGAAGATCTCAAACTCACATTAGGTGCGAACTATGTTCAAGCCAAAAGTGAAGGGACAAGTTATAGTGCACCAATGAATTATGATGAAAGTAAAGTTTCACCATATGCTGGTATTACCTATAACTTCACGCCTGAGTATACAGGCTATATGAGTTATACCTCTATTTTCCGTCCACAAACCTCAATTGATGAGACAACTGGTAAAGTAGCGGATCCAATTGAAGGCAAAAGCTATGAGATTGGAGTAAAAAGTGCATGGTTAGACAACAAACTTACAGGTACACTCGCTATCTTTAGAACTGAAGAAAATAATTACCCACTTAGACCAACTGATAGCCATCCGCTTAATCGTACCTCTGCAATCAGTGACTTACGTTCACAAGGTGTAGAAGTTGGTTTATCAGGACAATTAACTGATCAAGTCAATGTATCTTTGGGTTACACCCAATTTAGTCTCCAAGACTTAAAAAATGGTGGTGCAGCTCGAACCTACAATCCGACCCAAAGTTTCAACTTATTAACAACCTACTCCCCTACCCAATTACCAAAATTAAAAGTTGGTGCTGGCGTAAAATGGCAGAGCAAAATTACACGCTTTGATCCAACTTACTCGACTTATCTCAAACAAAGCGATTATGCCTTGCTGAATTTAATGGCAAGCTATGAGGTTAGTCCAAACTTTACCATTCAAGCCAATGCAGATAATGTAACCGATAAAAAATACCTCAATAGCTTCACTGATGGGCAGGCATTCTACGGAGAACCAGCCAACTATACGGTAGCTCTTAAATTTAAATACTAATAAAAAAGCCCTCTTATCTAAGAGGGCTTTTTTAAATGCTTAAGCAGCAGCTGTGGTATTTGGTTTATTTGCTAGATAAGCTTCTAAACTTTCAACTTCGCTCGGTGCAAAATTCAAACCTAATTTAGAGCGTCTCCACAAAACATCCTGACTGTTCGTCACCCACTCAAAACGGCATAAATAATCTACTTCACGAACATACAAACCTTGTCCAAAGTGCTGTCCAAGTTGCTCAACTGAACTTGCCTCGCCCAGAATATTCCAAATGCGTGAACCATAAGCTGAAGCCCAACGTTTAGCTAGCGCTTCTGATGCATCAGTAACTTGAGCACGAATTTCAAGAATTAACTGCTCTACTGACTCCATATTTTCGCCACCAGGTAAAGCTTCTGTTGCAGTCCAACTTCCTTTCATTTCAGGGAAAAATGCTTTCAACTGCTGCATAGCCGACTCAGCCAGCTTACGATAAGTCGTCAACTTACCGCCAAATACTGAAAGCAACGGCGCTTGATCTTCTGACTCTTTTGATAAAGCCAAAGTATAATCACGAGTGATCGCAGATGGATTATCCGACTCATCATCACACAATGGGCGTACACCAGCAAAAGTCGAAACAATATCCGCTTGAGTCAATTGTGTTTTGAAATGCTCATTACTAACCTTAATCAAATAATCTGTTTCTTCCTGCGTAATTTTTACTTGTGCTGGATCACCTTGATACTCACGATCCGTAGTACCGATCATCGTGTATTGGTCTAAATATGGAATTGCGAATACGATACGACGATCATCATTCTGCATGATAAATGCTTTATCACCTTCATATAGCTTCGGCACAATGATATGACTACCTTGAATTAGACGGATGCCATAAGGTGATTTCAGCTGTAAATCTTGTTTAATGAATTGTGCAACCCAAGGTCCAGCAGCATTCACTAATGCTTTGGCCTTAATCTGGAATTGACCTTTTTCATTTTCTAAATCAACAACCCAGTATTGACCTTCACGTTGAGCAGACAAACAACGTGTACGTGTTACAACATCAGCACCTTTTTCACGCGCATGCATTGCATTTAACACAACAAGTCTAGAGTCATCGACAGCACAGTCTGAATACTCAAAACCACGGGTAATAGCTGCTTTTAACGGACTATCTTCTTTAAAATAAACGTTATTTGAACCTAATAGTTTCTCACGCTTACCTAAATGATCGTAAAAGAACAAACCAGTACGAATCAGCCATGCAGGACGTAAATGAGGACGATGCGGCATGATAAAACGCATTGGGCGAATAATATGAGGCGCTTTTGCCAGTAGCACTTCCCGCTCAGCTAATGCCTCACGCACCAAACGAAATTCTTTATGCTCAAGATAGCGTAAACCACCATGAATGAGCTTACTGCTTGCAGATGATGTATGGCTTGCTAAATCATCTTTTTCACATAAGAACACAGATAAACCACGCCCAGAAGCATCCGCAGCAATACCAACACCATTGATACCACCACCGATAACCGCGAGGTCATAAATTTTGTCATTTGACTGAGGAGAAGTTTGCATAAATCACCGCAAATTTTCATTATTGTTCAATATTGAAAATTAAAACATATCAAATGAAAATAAACAATTAAAATTAGCCAAAAAAATGCCAATTAATAGACATTTTTAGATGAATGGTAAAAAATGAAAATGATTTAATGAAATTATGAAAATTAACTGTAGGACTGATTGATAAAGTGTTCTGTTGTATTAATCTATAAAAAAATTGAGCCAAACTTTCGTTGGCCCAATAAAAGTAACAATTTTTCGGAAATGAATATTTATTTGGCGATAATTAACCCGATTCCTAAATCTCGGATGATTTTAGTGTATTGTTCGTTGGGTTGCTGATCAGTAAAAATACAATCCACTTGCTTAAGCGAACCTAAACGAATCATTGCATTACGGCCAAACTTGGTACTGTCAGCTGCAAGAAAAACCTGTCTCGCACTTGAAACGATTTCCTGAGATACACAAACTTCCTGAAAATCAAAATCGAGTAAAGTCCCATCTTCATCAATACCACTAATTCCAACCAAAGCATAATCCGCTTTAAATTGTTTGAAGAAATCAGCTGTTGCCTGTCCAATTACACCACCATCAGGACGAACACGACCGCTAGCAATCAAGACTTCAAAGTCTTCTTTGGTGCTTAGAATTTTCGCAACATTTAAGTTATTGGTGATGATTTTTAACCCCGTATGATTCAGCAATGCATGAGCAATGGCTTCTGTCGTGGTCCCAATATTAATAAACAGAGAAGCATGATCTGGTACTGCCGCGGCAACAGCTGCTGCAATGATCCTTTTTTCCTCAAGCATGTGACCTACGCGCATAGTATATTCAGTATTTTCAACACTTGAATCATGCGCCGCACCACCATGATAACGACGTAACAAACCTTCATCCGCCAATTGATTAATATCACGGCGGATAGTTTGAGGCGTAACATCGAAATACTGAGCAAGTTCTTCAATACTTATATAGCCACGTTCTCTCACTAATTCGAGGGTTTTTTGTTGGCGTAGTATCAAGCTCATGCTCATTCGTCCTATGTTATTTTACGTCATAAAATTTGGGCTATTTTAACTTAATCCTCTGCCCAATCTCGAGTACGTCCAACAGCTTTTAACCAACCCTTATAGAGTTTTTCAGTTTCAGCTTGTGAACACTCAGGAGTGAAAGTATTTTCGATGGTCATTCTACTCTTTAATTCATTGAGATCCGACCAGAAACCGACAGCCAAACCAGCAAGGAAAGCAGCACCCATGCCTGTTGTTTCTTTCATTGCAGGACGTTCAACAGATGTTCCCATGATATCCGCTTGGAATTGCATCAAGAAATTATTGGCTGTTACACCACCATCCACACGCAAGGTACGTAACTTTTCACCCGAATCTTGCTGCATCGCATCCAAAACATCACGCGTTTGGTAAGCAATCGACTCTAATGTCGCACGGATAATATGTTCTATACTAACTCCACGAGTAATACCTAAAATTGCACCGCGCGCTGTTGGATCCCAATAAGGTGCACCTAGACCTGTAAATGCAGGTACCACATAGACGCCATTGCTATCTTTGACTTTAGTTGCATAGTATTCAGAATCATGCGAATCATTGATCGCTTTCAGTTCATCACGCAACCACTGCACGCATGAACCACCATTAAATACTGCACCTTCTAGCGCATAATTCACTTCACCACGTGGGCCACATGCAATCGTTGTTAATAGACCATGCTCTGATTGAACAATACGTTTTCCAGTATTCATCAATAGGAAGCAGCCAGTCCCGTAGGTATTTTTCGCCTGTCCAACTTCAACACACATTTGACCAAATAAAGCAGCTTGTTGATCACCAGCAATACCAGCGATAGGAATACCAACTTCTTGACCGCTAATGGTATGTGTATAACCGTAGACTTCTGAAGAGCTTCGAACTTCAGGCAGCATTGCTTTTGGAATATTTAATGCTTCAAGTAACTTATCATCCCACTCAAGCGTTTCAATGTTAAATAACATCGTGCGTGAAGCATTGGTATAGTCAGTTACATGAACTTGGCCATTGGTCAATTTCCAAAGCAACCAAGTATCGATCGTACCAAATAAAAGCTCGCCACGTTCTGCTCGTGCACGGCTGCCTTCAACGCGATCAAGAATCCACTTAATTTTAGTCGCAGAGAAATATGGATCAAGAACCAAACCCGTTACTTTATGAACGTAATCTTGCCAACCCTCTTGACGAAGTTGATTACAAATCTCATTGCTTTGGCGGCTTTGCCATACAATTGCATTGTAAATAGGTTTACCTGTCTTTTTATCCCAGATGACAGTAGTTTCACGTTGGTTGGTAATACCAATCGCTGCAATTTGGTCACTTGAAATACTCGCTTGCGCTAAGGCTTCAACCCATACTGCGCTTTGAGTTGCCCAGATTTCCATAGGATCGTGCTCAACCCAACCTGGTTGTGGGTAAATTTGCGTGAATTCACGCTGAGCAATACTGATGACATTCGCATCGTGATCCAATACAATCGCACGTGAACTCGTTGTACCTTGATCAAATGCAACCACATATTTTTTTTGACTATCTGTAGAGATCATGACATACCTATCCAGACTTGCTTTCGTCTAGTGCAATAAATTAAACGCCCGTTAAAAAACGGGCTCCAATACTGCAAAAAAGCAATGACTTCTGTATTAAATAAAAAACTTGGCAGATTATATGCAAAATTGTTCGAAAACGAAAATTCTTTTCTATAACTTTGAACCTAAATTCGATGAATAGCCTTTGCTTTAAAGAATCCTCACAATTCAAAATCTATTTTATGCGATACTTGAACCAGAAATAACAGGACCATTGATATGAAAAAAACGAATTTATTTTTTATTATGAGCGGAACCCTTTTGATCGCGGCATGTCAAAGCAGTCCACACCAATACAACGGTGTGACCGGTTATCAAATTGAAAGTAAAACAGCAACTTCTGCAACGCTTGCCTATACATTGGCTGGTCGTAGCAATCGTGATATTGATGAGAAAAAGCTCCAACATGCCTGCAAACAAGTGCTGGGTGTAGAGAAAAATTACAAACTTTCGGTGCTGAGTGTGAATGAAATTGTGAATCCAACACAAGAAGAGCAATACGGCGTAAAAATTGGAAACAGTCGCGCAACTTTTGGTCTATCCAACTCTCCAGATTTAAACAATAGCGAAGGTTATGCAACACGTCAGGCACTTGAAACCCGCCCTTCAACGCTAAAAGTCGTTCGTTATACTTGCTCTTAATAAAATAAATTCAATAATAAAGGATGTGTGAGCCGTTCTTGACTCACACATCACATCATTTTTATATTTTTAAAACATCGTGAATTGAAGCGTCTTTATCAAAAACAGATTTCGCAAATGGACATAAAGGAATAACTTTTACTTGACGCTCCCTTACAAAAGCAATCAATTCATCTAAAAGTTGTCGCCCCACGCCTTGACCTCGAAAGCGTTCGTTCACATCTGTATGATCAATGATCAGCATTGAATCACCCGCCCATGTATAAGCCATTTCCCCTGCGACTAAATCACCTTGAATCAGTTTAAATACACCATGCTTCCCATCATCTACTTGCCCAAAACTCATAAATCACCTTTATTCGCTAAATGCGTCATCAAATCAAATTTGATTTAACATTGATGTTTTAGCATGAGGTTGAACGAGCTTGTGTTGAGTTTTTATATCGTAGTTGAAAAATGATTCAGGCAGTAAATTACTATTTCGTGCGATAAAAACTCACATTGCGAAACTCTTTTGCCTCATCTAAATCTGGCCAAGTCGTCGCACTCCGCTCATCTATTTTTAAATATTGAGGATGACTAAAATTTTTAACTCGACTATCTGCAACCCAAACTTCTGGTGCGAATTTTAAAAACTCGTCTAAAAAGAAACGATTACATTGATCATAAAGCACATCAGCAGCAAGCAGTACATCGACTTGTTCTGACTTGTACAAATCATCAAGGTATTCAAGTTCAACATTATTCAATAATGCATTTTCGCGACATGATTCCAAACTAATTTGATCAATATCACAGCAAATTACGCGCTTTGCTCCTGCCATTTTTGCAGCAATCGCAACCACACCTGAGCCAGCCCCAAAATCAAGCACAACTTTATCTTTCACATGATGTGGTTCAGCAAGTAACCATTGCGCCATCGCCAGCCCTGATGCCCAACAAAAGATCCAATACGGTGTTTCATTCCAAATACGGCGGATGACTTCATCATCCAAACGATCTGTGGGAAATACTGGAGGAATTAACCACAATGAAATCGGTGTTTCAGGTAACTGCTGTGCCAATAAATCAGTGTTTGGAATAACTTCATGCAAAGCTTTAAGCAATTGCTCAGGTGCTTTCGCAAATTGAAAAGTACAACTCATATTTCTTTCATTCTTGAAAAAAGCCCCTCTATTCAGAGGGGCTAAAATATTAACCTAAAGCTTTTTCTGCGGCTTCTACCGTTTGACGAATCAAAGTGGTAATTGTCATCGGGCCAACACCGCCAGGTACAGGCGTATATGCAGAAGCAATTTCTTCAATACCTACCAGTTGAATATCACCAACACCACCGCCATCACGAGGATGGAATCCAGCATCAACAACAACTGCACCTTGTTTAATCCAATCTTTTTGGATCAATTCTGCTTTACCTACAGCACCCACGATAATATCGGCTTGTTTAACAAACTCAGCAAGGTTCTGTGTACGTGAATGGCAAATCGTTACCGTTGCGTTCGCTTCCAATAACATAGCAGCCATTGGTTTACCTAAAATAGCTGAACGACCAACAACAACAGCATGTTTACCCGCGATTTCGATATTGTTTTCTTTTAAAATCGTCATGATACCTGCTGGTGTAGCAGAACCATAGGCTGCCTCACCCATTGCCATGCGACCATAACCAAGGCAAGTTACACCATCTACATCTTTTTCTAAAGAAATCGCATCGAAACACGCTCTTTCATCAATTTGTTCAGGTACTGGATGTTGAAGCAAAATGCCATGAACATCTGGATTGGCATTTAATTTTTCAATTTCAGCAAGTAATTGTTCTGTTGTGGTTTCTTTTGGAAGCTCTACTTTCAAAGAATCCATGCCCACACGACGACAAGCATTCCCCTTCATACGCACATAAGTTGCAGATGCACCATCATCACCAACTAAGATTGTTGCTAAAATTGGGGTACGACCCGATTTTGCTTTTAATGCTTCTACACGTACCAACAAATCCGTTTCAATTTGTTTTGCCAATGCACGACCGTCTAAAACCAATGCCACAGCGCATCTCCAAAGTGGGTATGAATCAATTGTGTAAATAATACATGATAATTTCGCCAATATTCTTTTAGATGTTGTTTTTATGTGCATATTCGCTATAAACACTATTGTTTTTTTTCTAAAGATTGCTAATATGTGCATCACCAAGAGATGGCGGGGTGGCAGAGTGGTCATGCAGCGGACTGCAACTCCGTGTACGCCGGTTCGATTCCGACCTCCGCCTCCATTGGTAAAGCCCGAGTGGTGAAATCGGTAGACACAGGGGATTTAAAATCCCCCGCCCACAAAGCGTGCCAGTTCGAGTCTGGCCTCGGGCACCATCTTTCAACTAGTGTTTGATGGTGCAAATAAAAATCCAGCGTAAGCTGGTTTTTTTATGTCTAAAATTTAAAGAAATAAAAAGCCAAGTATTGAAACTTGGCTTTTTGCATTACATAACTAAGCCACTTGCTGTGCTGTATTCACTGGCATAAGATTCGCATCTAGACTAAGTTGATGCTGTCTGCTTTCATCAACAATATAAGTTGCTTGCTTAATAGAATCTACAAAATTCCATTGAGATTGTACTTGTGCATTATCAAATTGTACGACCAAGTAACCTCTTTGATTTAAATTACAATAATTTAGTTCATCAATTAATGTTTTAAATGCAAATTCAAACTGCTGCAATTGCGCCAAAGGAATATTGAGGTATTTTTCAAGTCCCGGTGAAGACACCGAACTCGTTGCCAACTCGACACCAACATATGCCCCATCTTTACTATATAAATTTGAAGACCAAGCATTGTGCGTATCTCCTGCCAAAACAACCATTTTCTTTTTCAACTGCGCTAATGTACCGTACAAAATTTCACGTTCAGTGAAATAGCCATCCCAAGCATCTAAATTATAAGGTGCAGTGGTAAGGACTCGTGCTTTTTCTTGTTCTGTAAGTGTTGGATCATTATTTTGCAAACGAACTTTTAGTGTTACCAGCTCAGTGATTTGCGTATTCATTTTTGTAAGCGTGTCAGCACTTGGATTACCAGACGTAATTTCAGCCAAAGAAAGTAACAACTCAGCTGGAATAAACATTTTCGCCATTAAAATCTGCTGACCTAGCACATTCCATGTTGCAGTTGACTGTTGTAATTTTCCAAGCAACCAATCACGTTGTTCGAACCCCATTAAAGTACGCGCTGGGTTGGTGAGATCCGCTTGGAATTTAGCAATATTTAAGCCTGTAGCTGTTAAATAATTTGCATAATCCAACTGTTCATCGCGTGCAATAATACGTGTATCTAGCATAGTGAGTTGAACAAGATTACCGAAATCGAATTGGCGATAGATTTTTACATGCTGGTCATCAACAGGACGAATTGGCATCCACTCAAAATAGGCTTGTAGAGCAGCCAGTTTACGATCCAAGAAAGAACCTTCATTTTCTTGATGATTCTCCGCCCCATCTTTCCACGTATCATTCGCTAACTCATGGTCATCCCAAATCACAATAAATGGATGACGATGATGAGCAGCTTGTAAGTCTTTATCTTTACGATACAGTGCATAACGTTTGCGGTAGTCATCTAATTTAATAATTTCTTTATTGTTATCCACTGGTAAAGTACGACCAAGTTTTTCGGCATCTTCAGTTGCATAACCATCAGCGCCATATTCATAAATGTAGTCACCCAAATGAATAACCACATCTACATTTTGCTTTGCCATTTCACGATAAACGTAAAAATAACCCGCAGGATAATTGGAACATGAACAAACAGCAAAACTCACTTTAGTTGTTGTTGTTGGCAAAGTTTTGGTCTGTCCTACTGGAGAAATCTTATCTCCAAAAATAAAACGGTAAAAATAACTTTGATCAGGAATGAGGCCTGTTGCATCCACCTTTACGGTAAAATCTTGTGATGCGGATGTTGTCACTTTATCTGTTTTAATGATTTGTTTAAATTCTTGATCTTTTGCGATTTGCCATGTCACTTGCAAACGTGCGCTCGCCTCATTCGGGGTTAAACGAGTCCATAAAATTACGCGATCTTGCAGTGGATCACCACTTGCTACTCCATGTTCAAAATTCACCTGTAATGTCGATGATTCCTTATCTGAACTATCATTACATCCTGTAATCCCAACCGATAAAGATAATGCCCCAAAACCAAATAAGCTGTTTTGAATGAGTGCCCGTCTCGAAATTTTTGCTGTCATTTGATAGCTACCTTCGTTTTATAACTATAAATGATTGAAATTACGCTGCTTAGATGAACTTTTGATCTCAGTTTGATGAAAGAATCATGAAAACACCCTCATATCGCTCACTTTTCATCAGATAAATGCATGAATTGATTGAAAAGAAAGCAAATAACAAGTTTAACTCTTGCCAAGTTTTAAAGTGTCCTCTATTATTGCGCACATGCCCGAGTGGTGAAATCGGTAGACACAGGGGATTTAAAATCCCCCGCCCACAAAGCGTGCCAGTTCGAGTCTGGCCTCGGGCACCATCTTTCAACTAATGTTTGATGGTGCAAATAAAAATACAGCGTAAGCTGGTTTTTTTATGCCTAAAATTTAAGAGAATAAAAAACACCTTAATTCAAAATAAACTAAGGTGCTGTATATTTATCAATAGACTACATCATTCAATACCAATAATTTTACCATTCGCATCATGATGAATGACTGTTATCTTCTGTTGGCGACCACTCTGAATCTGTTGCTCTGGCATTTCGAAATAACGTGCGTAATCGACCAGTCCTTTTTGAACAACATGCGTTTTATGCACACGCTTGGCTGGTAAAAAGCCCCACAACAGCAATGCTACTGCACATGCAAATAAAGCCGTTGCACCATGCTCAACACCATTACTGAAAGCCGCCATGAGACGTTGCGCCAAATGCGTTTTCTGAAATTCGACCAGCAACCAAATTAAAATAAATGGGCGCCATAATAATAACCACCCACCCCACATCATTGCAGTCGTCGTGGTAGAAGCATAACGCTTATGCCAAGGAAGCTGACGACGTAAATCAATAATCAAACTATTTGCTTTCATTGCTCTTTACTCAGCAAAATAAGTCTTTCGACTCAACGAATTCCACGATCTGGGCTAATCCAACGCGCTCGCTTCTCTTCACCACGTACTAACACCTTAGGAAAGGCGACAATCGTTGCCGTTATCGTAATTAACCAAAATACAAAGGGATACCAGATCATCCAATAGTAGTTTTTCCCCAAGTTCGGTTCATAACGACTATCCATCCATTTGCTTAAGGCAAACTGAATTAAACAGGTCGCCCCTAACAAAATGCCGCTACCGTATGGTAAAAAAGGTGAACTCACAACCGCTAATGCAGGTATTGCCAAGACAAAATGCAGCAGCCAAATTACAGCCATAATAAGCATCAAATATGACCAAATGAGTGTCAAACAAAGTTCAAACATCAAAGGCCATAAAAAATTTAATTTAGGAATAAAAAAAACATCAATATTTTTTACGAGGACTTGTGCTCCCCCCATTGCCCAGCGTAGACGCTGTTTCCATAAGCCATTTAAGGTTTCTGGCATGAGTATCCAAACTAATGCATTCGGTTCAAATCGCACGTCCCAACCTGCACGCTGTAATTTCCATGTGATATCAATATCTTCCGTCAACATATTTGGAGACCAATAATCGACTTGATGCACTGCACTTTTACGGAATGCTGTTATCACACCTGATACGGTAAATAAACGCCCAAAAGTTCGTTGTGCACGCTTGATCATACCGACAATCGAAGAAAACTCCCCAACCTGAATCCGTCCTAATAAAGTTGATCGGGTACGTATACGTGGATTACCAGTGACTGCAGCAACCGTTGGATCTTCCAAGAAATGACGGATCATCCATTTGGCAGCATGCGGATCCAATAAAGCATCACCATCAATCCCAATTAGAAACTCAGCATCCGTCATCAAACTACCCGCCTGTAAGCCCATCGCCTTGCCTTGGTTTTGTGCTAAATGAACAACTCGTAGTTTTTCATATCGTGCTGCAAGCCGATCTAGGACCTCACCAGTATTGTCAGAACTACCATCATTGATCGCAATGACTTCGAAGTTAGGATAATCCAATTGCAAAGCATGACTAATGGTTTCTTCTGCATTGTCGCCTTCATTAAAGCAAGGAACTAATACGGCAACTTTTGGATACTCAGCCAAGGCCGCAGGTTGCTGATATGGTGGTTCCTGACGCTCCTTCCAGTAAAAAATAATTGCCCCCATCATCCATAGATAAGACATGAATAATGGGTAATAAAATACGAACTTGATGGCATGCGCCCACAATGATGCAATAATAGTCATTAAGTTGACTCCATTAAGGCACAAGCTGTGGTGATTTTAATGCAAAAGCCTTATGCATAATCTCTACATCAGGATGTCCTTTAATTGGATCATCTGGATAATAAGCAACATGCATAGCTCCTTGCTGATAAAGGGACTTGATGGTTTCAGCCATTTCTTCAGAAGGAACTTTTTGATCGTTACGCCAATTCATGGCTTGTAACTCCATCACCGTTTTCTTAATCCCATTAGGATATTTTTTGACGCGATTTAAAATATCGGTATAGAACTGATTTGGATTTTTTGACTGCTCCATATAAGGCATTGCCATAATCGCAGTAAAATCATAACGATTTAATGACTGTTCCAAAGATTGTGCATACCAGTTTTCTGCATAAGGATTAAGTGCAACTTGTGCATATAGATTACGAGCAGTCAATAAATAAGGTTGATATTGACGAACTTCAGCGGCTAACTGCATCGCAAAATCATCTAAGTAATTTGTTTTATAGGCAGTCCATTTTTGCAATTCTGCATCATTACTTCGTATTTCTGCTAAGTCGGTTGGTAAACCCTGCTTTGCGTAGGCAGCCAAAGCATTAGGACTTGCATCTTCATAATCTGACAAAGTCACATCATCATGAAACAACAGACCATCAAACGGTGTTGATTTAGCTAAATCTTGGTAAATCTCTTTGATCGTTTGACGCGCGTCAGGAGAGAATGGACTAAGACGGATATATCCCATATTTAAATGTTCGCCAGTTTTGGCTTGTTGGGTTTCCACTAAATCCTTTGAGACAGGATCTGTTTTCGGTAATTCCCAAGCCAATAACGGCATCCACGCATATAAACGTTGCACTGGTGTACGGGTCTGAATTTGCCATGCAACACGATTGAACAAATCAGCACGCATTGGAATATGTCGATTTGGGAAATACACCATATCCGCAGAACCATTGGCATCAGGATCAGAAAAAGCTTGTAAATAAACAGTATTTACACCCATCGCGTTAATTCGATCGAGCAAATTTCCTAGATTACGTTCTTGTTGTTGAGGATCTGGATCATAAATGTAATCCAAATCAACATGCATAATCTTCTGCGGACGATTATTGTCATTTAAATTGAGTTCACGGTTTTTAATTTCTTGTGCCAATGCACTCGTCGACATATTTCCTTGTACAAGAATACGACTCATATTCTGCAACGATTGTTTTGCATGATCCGCACCATCATCCAGCGTAATCGTAATCGGCATTCCCAACTGTTTGGCAGTTTGTACCAGTTGCATATTATAGCGACCATATGGCCAAACCATGACACGCGGAGAACGAAGTCCATGTGATTTCAATAAATCATTGTTCTTTTTTAAATCTTGGAATATACGAGACTGATAGTGCTCGTCACTTTCATAGGTTTTACTAGCAGAATCATAAATACGTGTAATCGCGGCAGGTTCTAAATTACCTTGTGGATTTCCAACAATTCCTTGATGTAGATGATAACTATGGCTAGCGATTTCAACTAGCCCACTATTTTGCATCTCTTTAAGTTCTTTCCAACTTAAAATTTTAGCTCGTGAAATTGCTTCACCACCAAAGTCAACTTTTTGGCTTTCTTTAGGCTCCAACCAAGAACCAACAACAGCAAGAACAACAGGAACTTTCTTTGCGCGGATAATAGGATATGCATTTTGATAAAATGATTGATAACCATCATCTACAGTCAGTAAAACAGGTTTACTCGGCAAGCTATATTTACCTTCATGCGCCTTTATAAGTTGATCAACATTGATAAAGTGATAACCATTATTTTTTAACCAATCAAGATGTTCACTAAACTGTTGAGATGTGACCGCATAACTTGGAATCAAAGCATCTTTTCGATCAGTAATTTCATGGTATCCAATAATAGTTAATGCTGTCGCATCAATTTTAGGCGTTGCTGCTAAAAGAGTTGTATTTGCAGCAACACCGACGACTAGGCCTATAATCAATTTATAGGTCGACGATACGATACCTGTTGGCATATGGATATTTTCTCAAAATTAGAAAATGATTGACCGCAAAACATGCCTTTGAATTTTACATTTTATTGGCAGGTAAAATTTATAGTACGTTAGCTGTCATTTAGGAAGGTATTTATAATTTTGAAAGCTGAAAACAATCTTAAAATTTAATATGAAATTTTATATATTGATATGATTTTTTATTATAAAAAATACCCCCAATATTCAAAATATTAGGGGTATTTAAAATTAGTATTCAATGAGCTGAAAATTGGGGTCTTCTGCGCGATCTTGTAGATAACAACGCTCTTTACGATAGAAGTAACGATACAATCGATTTACCCAATCTCCTCGACGAAAAGTTTGGATACGTTTGTTTACTCCATCATATTCGAGTAGCAAAACATTACCATCTTCTGGTGAAAGCAATGTAATTTTATAACTATACTCAGCGTGCGGATGCGAAGGACTTAATTCTTTTATAATTTCTACTTTGTTATCACCATCCATCCAATAGTGCTTATCTGTCAGAGCTTTTGAGTTGACCCAGAACCCTGTTTCTGCACCATCATAAGTATCGATCATAAAAAAATTATTTAGCTCTTTCAAAAGCTCTGACGCGGTAATATCCAAATAATCATTCATATCTACCTCTACTCACTCAATTTTTATCATTTGCTTTAATAAAGCATCATATTTTTGTAATTTACCTTATGAGATCAATAGATTAACCCCTCTATCAACCATCACTTTAAAGCAATTTTTTCCAAAAGGTAAATTTAAATCACATTTTTCAAGAAAAGTTTGATTCAGAAAACATTGCTCTTTTACTCAAAGATATACAGAACTGTCTATAGAATCAACAATTTTGTGCAGAATGTTGCAAATTTTTAAAATAAAAAAATCTTTATAATTCAAAATAATAGAATTTGTTAGAAAAAATGGTTTGTATATTTTTTGTACCCGATTAAAACACTCGTAATTAAACCGAAAAAACAGGCTTTTTTACGAGTGTTTGATCTTAAATTTTTATTATTGATCTCGGGTTTTTACATCAAATAATTCAATTTCAAAAATTAGATTTGAATTGGCGGGAATAATTTTACCCATCTTCCGTTCACCATAAGCCAAATGCGCTGGAACGATGAGTTTACGTTTTCCACCTACACGCATTCCCATGATGCCTTGATCCCAGCCTTTAATAACCCGCCCTGTTCCAATTACAGTTTCAAAATAGTTGCCGCGATCAAGAGAGGAATCAAACTTTGTGCCATCCTCTAACCATCCTGTATAGTGAGTCGTAATCAAAGCACCTTTAACAGCTTCTTTTCCTTCACCGACTTTTAAATCAATAATTTCTAGTTCTGCACTCATTTCTCTCTCCAACTAACCTTAATGTGTTACTGTAACTTTTGCCACTGTATATCAACTTGGCCTTTATCACTAAGCAGCGTCCACTCACCATCCATAATATTGAGTTGGAGTTGCATCGTTCGCTCACATAATTGTTCAAGTGCTTCTGTTGTTTCAGGTGTAAGCTGCCAAACTTCAACATTACTTAACGTCTTGATCTTGGTATTTTTCTGCCACCAATCATTTGCCTGTGATCCATAGGTGACAATAGCGACTTGCTTACAACGTGCACTGGCTTTTTTAACTTTATCTTCAGATGGACACCCTACCTCAATCCATTTCTCAAGCAAGCCCGTTAAATCTTTTTGCCAAAGTGCTGGTTCATCAGTCTCGAATAAGTCCTTAGTGAATTCTAGACCTTCATCAGCATAACGTGCATAAGCAAGAATACGCACCATCAAACGCTCAATTGTTTCAGATGGATGCAAGGCAAGTGTTAACTGGTAATCTGCATAGATATGATCATCCATATTGGCGATGTTAATATCTGCTTTATATATCGTTGCTTTTAATGCCATTACAACTTTCCAAATCAGGGGAACATAAAATTTGGCGCTAAGCATACTCTATTTTTAGCAGAAGAATGAGATGATTCGATCTGGTTGTTTTATTCTGCTTCATTTAAACGACAAGCCAATAATTCCGTTTCAAACAACAACCAATCTTGATTTGATTGGCAAATAATCTCTACTCGATTATCAATGCTCTCTTCTACAGATTTATAATTAAACTGCTGCGGATTGAAGTTAAAACTTTTCCAACCTTGGTCTGTATTAAAAATCCCTTTGATACGTACCCAATCTTGCTGCGCACAGAACAAATCTAATAAATCATAAAACTTGAATTGCCAACGTTTGGGTAATTTCCAACCTGCCACCGTATAGCCCTGTGACGTTTCAACATAATGGTATGGAAGTTGTTTTATGGCAGGTACATCTTCACTATTTGCCTGCATAGTTTGTTGTTTTAATAAAGGTTGTATTTTCCGCTGTAAGGGTTGCTGAATCATATCGAGCTGCTGAATATTTACAATACCATGATCAGCCTCAATCCAATGCCGCACATAGGTTTGATATTCTTGTTTCAACTCTAAATAGGCTACTCTATCCTCATCATTCATACAATCTACATGAGAAATCACGACAATTTGTGCGGCTTTGAGCTGGTCGGTATATAAATTTTGTTCAACCCACGCTTGATCATGTAAACGACTACCGTCAACAACGATGACTAAAGCACGCATATCCAGTGTCTTTTGCCAATGCGGCTCAGTTAACTGTTCTAACAATTGTGCTGGATGCCCCAATCCCGTCGGCTCTATAAATAAGCGATCAGGTTTACTTTCACTTAATAATCGAGACAGTGCAATTTGCATTGGAAGTTGACTACTGCAACAAAGACAGCCACCTAATAGTTCTTTGACTGCATAGCCTTGCTGTTGAGAAATTAACTGTTGATCTACCCCTATTTGACCAAACTCATTCATTAATACTGCCCAAACTTCATTTTCTGGCTTTTGACTTAATAAATGTTGAAGCAGCGTTGTTTTTCCTGCACCAAGAAAACCAGAAATAATATGTGTAGGCACAGCACGAGAAGCAATCAGTTTCACATAGTTCTCAAAATGAATTTTTTAAATATTTTATAGATAAAGTTTATAAAAATGCAGCTAATTTAACTTTCCAGCATAATAAAACACAAAACTCATTTTTATCACATTATGATAAATAGTTATCACTTATAATCTAATATTATTATCAATATTGATAAAACAATAGTTTTATACAATTCAGAAAAAGCGGATATTAATCATCGAATGTTCTAAACACGTAAAATTAGAGCCTATTTTTTAATCTAAATTACATATTTTCATACATTTTATCATGCTTGATATGCTCATTTACTTACAATGCAGCAACATAAAGTTAATTATTATTTCATATTGTTAAGCTAGTCGTAAAAGATTGTTAAGGATATTGATGTAAAAAATATTGGCACTTAGCATTGACCTCATGCCGAAATGCGAGATTTTGCATACCGCAAATGAATCAAACTTCAGCTGTTATTTTAAATGAAATTAAGGATGCCAAACATGAAACTTATTAAATCATTATTAGCTGCTTCATTAACTCTTGCTGCTGCATCAACTTTTGCTGCACCTCAACAAGCTCCGGAAACTGAAGACAAAGTTGTAGTGTCTACTCAAGAGCAACCAGAAACTCAAGGTCAAGCTGCTACTGATGCGACTGCAAGCGAAGCACCTGCTTCAGCACCAACTGCAACAAACTAAATTAGACTAAAAGGTTCCTCCAGAACTTTTAAGCGCCATTAATTATGTTTATCGCATGATTAATGTTAAAGATCGAACCATGCTGCGGTTCGATCTTTTTATTTTCAAGTGACAAAGTGCTTAAATCAACATTGCGTTGATTTTTTGAAAATACTACACGAAGGTTGCTGTACTTCTTCTAAACGATGAACTTTACGCTGCTCTGCCGCTTCAAAGCGACAACGCTTCCAATCCGTATCTAAATTTAATGCTGGAACTTGTTTAGGTTGACGCTCCTCATCAACAGCAACCATAGTGAAATAGCACGTGTTGGTATGACGAATCGTTCGCTTTTGAATATTCTGCGCTTCAACTCGAATTCCGACTTCCATAGAAGTACGACCGACATGATTTACACTCGCTAAAAAAGTGACCAATTCACCAACATAAATTGGCTCTTTAAAATTTACTTTATCAACGGATAAAGTTACTACATAACTACCTGAATAACGACTCGCGCAAGCATATGCAACCTGATCGAGTAATTTTAAAATTGCTCCACCATGAACATTACCTGAGAAATTTGCCATATCTGGTGTCATTAAAACTGACATCGTCAATTCCGACTGATCATCAGGTGCTTGATTTAATTGGTCTAAAGGAGACATGAGTAAAACTCGTAAAATACGCAACCCCATTATTATGATGTATTAATTCATGTAAACATATGCAAAAATGATCAAATTACCATCAATTATTTTTATACTCTTCTTATTTAGTATTTCAAAATGATTACATCAAGGTCATTTTTATCTGATTTGTCATTCATTATAAAAATCACATTTCAGATAAAAATACCTATTATACAGAAACTTGAACATTAATTCGTTGTCTGTATCAAGCCAGTTATACCATTCACAATCATATCAATCGCAATCGTACCAATTAGCAAAGCAGATAAACGCCCAACAATATCAAAATAACGGTCGATATATTTGGCATGTTTATAACGTAAATGGTCATGAGCAAATTTCATTAAAATAAGAATGCTACAAGTTAGTATCAAAGTCACTGCGATCACAGCCATTGCCCCAGTAAAGGGTACACTTATACCTGTTACAACAGCAGCACTAATTGTGCCTGGTCCAATCATAAATGGCATGGCAATTGTCCCAGCTAAATGTTCGGGAGCACCGCGCATTTCACCAATGGTTTCTGCGCCCTGAAAAACATAACGATAGCCAATCACCAAGAAAATCAACCCACCAAAAATTTGAAAAGACTCAAATCTAACATTTAGATAGCGACTAAAAATACTTTCCCCACCCCATGCAAATAAGACGAATACTGCAAAGGCAATGAAACAGCCTTGTATTAAGGCTTTACTAAATACCTTTGCGTCAGTATTTCGAATCATCCCAATCATGTAAACACTCATTAGAAAGGGATTCAGTAATGAGAAAAATAGTGCAAATGCATGAATATATGTAGAAAACATAAACATCCTATTATTTGTTCAACTTTTTGATCATCTCGATTGAAATGATGCCCAACGATTCACCTTTAAGATTTTATCAATTGTCTGCATTTATTAGTTGCATTCTGAAGCTGATCATCTTTATCTAAACTTAAAGTCGCTCCTACGCCTAACAAGCTCATATATAGGTTTGCTTGCTGATAGTTAAGCTCTTTAACTTTAAACTTAGCACCTTGATCCGTATAAAGTACATCATCCACAAGCTTTACCTTATATGAAATCAGATCTTTGCGATCATCCATACATAATAAGCCTTTACCTTGTGGGTCGAGCTTTAGTACAGACCAACTCTCACCAACTTTTCCAGACCAACTCCCTGAAAATGGCAATTGGGTCGTAGCGAGATTATTAAATTGTGTAGGTGTCGTTGTAGTTATAGAAGTACATCCAGCTAAAGTCATTAATAAAACACTGGATAAAAACAATTTCCGCACAAGCAACTCCTAACGACATCTAAACAAATAATTTTTACATATTCGTTATGTTCAAATTTACATAGGATGTATTTAAGTAGTATTTGAAATGTAAACTTGAAGGATAAATATTCTTTTATTTTTCTGATCATTAAGATGCAAATTTTTTCTGATTCCAAAAAATAAAAAGCCTTTGTTTTCACAAAGGCTTTTTAAGTATTTGGCGGAAGCGGTGAGATTCGAACTCACGGAGGACTCACACCCTCGTCGGTTTTCAAGACCGGTGCATTAAACCGCTCTGCCACGCTTCCAATGGCGGCTATCATATAAATAAAAATTCAACTTGGCAAATCTTTTATTTAAAAAACTACACCGAACGCTCAAAATAAAATCAAAAGTTGCTAATTTGATGAATCTTCGTGCTTTTCATATCGAATTGAATTGATATACCAAAGTTTTTTTCCTAATGGCGTATGAACTTCGACCTCATCATCGACTTGTTTACTGAGTAAAGCTTTAGCCATTGGAGACTCAATTGAGATATGCTGTGGATGATGGTCATAAATTTCATCAACTCCAACAATTCTGAGTGTTTTCTGCTCACCCTGATCATTTTCTATTTCAACCCAAGCCCCAAAATATACTTTTCCGTCCTGTTCGGGCACATAATCGACAATTTTTAATTCTTCTAAGCGCTTACCCAGATATCTAACACGTCGATCAATTTTCCTAAGCAATTGTTTATTATACTGATAATCTGCATTTTCCGATCGATCGCCTAAACTTGCTGCCCAATTTACTTTTTTGGTAATTTCAGGTCGCTCGTCATGCCAAAGTTTTTTTAGCTCAGCAACTAATAAATCATGTCCAGTGCGAGTAATTAAATTCGATTTCATAGTTAAAAATACGCTAATACAACATTTTACTTACAAGTTTTTGCATTGTATTCCTTATTTAACCATCGCTAAAGTGTATAAATTTTATTCTTTTTCAAATCAGATGTTTGTGATGTATTTCTCTCTTTTTTATTGTTCAAAATTTGACAATCACTTTTTTGACGCTTATTATGCGCCCCTAAGTTAGTTTTTGTTTATTTTTTATACTTTTTGTAAATGTTGTGAAACATTTACATTGCGTCCCTTTAACTCAATGTCATTTTGAATGACGTTCATGACTTGCCCACCCCTTATTGAATTTATCAACTTTAAAAAGCTAAAGCCGTGTTTTGCTGAGCTTTTAGGGCATAAATTACCTGTAGCGGAGACAACATGCACAGTAATTCAAGTTCTGGGTCTAGGCCTAGCCTTAACTCTTTATCTTCCAAACGTCCATTTCAAGCTTTAGCCTTAGGTGTTGCGATTCTACCTTTTAATAGCTTGAATGCAGAAAAATCGCATCAATACAACACTGTTGTAAACACAAATGTTTTAACTGTCGTTGCAGTTGAAAATCCAACCACAGTTTTTAAAGAAGGTCAGTTCTTACATGGTTTTGGTTATGACTTAGCACGTAACTACGCACAGAGCCTGAATGTAAAACTTGATTTTAAAACCGTACCTGATAATGCCACCGCATTAAAATGGGTAGCACAAGGTAAAGCAAATCTTGCGATGACTACAGCGAACCTTGCTTCGATTGAGGCTAAACAGCTTGTTTCATTTTCAGCGAGTTGTGGCGATCAAGGTACTTTAAGTAAAAATGGTTTAAATCCTCAATTGAATTGGGTCTTTAAACAAGCAGATGATCCTCTTACTTTAACAGCAAGTAGTTTTGTTTGCCAAAGTAAGCAAGCTGGTACTACACAACAGTTAGCATCTTTTTATAATCGAAATGTGGTAAAACCAGAGTCATGGTCAACGATTCAGAAAGATTTAAATCAGCGTTTACCGATTTATAAAGCCAGCTTTAAGCAAAGTGCTGCAAAGTATGATTTAGATTGGCATCTCTTAGCCGCGATTGGTTATCAAGAGTCTTATCTAAAACCTACATCGGTATCTCCCACGGGTGTACGAGGCCTAATGATGCTAACGAGCGGTACTGCTCGAGCAATGGGTGTGACTAATCGTACTGATCCGGTACAGAGTATCCAAGGTGGTGCTAAGTATTATGATTTGATGTTAGATCAATACGATGACATCCCTTTTCCGGATCGTAACTGGTATGCCCTAGTCGCTTATAATATGGGGCCTGGTGCAGTGAACCAGATTCAGAAACGTATCAAAGCACAAGGTAAAGATCCAAAACAATGGGTTAACCTGTATGACTATTTAGAGCGTAACAAAGCACGTAATGGTCGTTATAAGCAAGCTTTACAATATGTCACGCGTATCCGTACTTATTTAGAGCACATGAAAACCAATAATCGTATTGAGGTCTAACCCAATAGGCATAAAAAAAGCTTACCATTTGGTAAGCTTTTTTTATGCGAAAATAAATTAAGCAGTTTGCTCAAGTACTTTCTTGAATAAATCTTTTTGCTCTTGGCTTGGCTTAGCAGTTTGTAAAGCCATAAGCTGAGACATGTCGCCTTGTACTTTGATTTTACCCGTCATGAATGCTTGCATCGCAGCAGCCATATCAAACTCAAGGAAAACTTTACGTAAAGTTTCAGCATCCATATTTAGAGTAGTTTTAGCATTTGAAGACAAACCCTTTTGGATTTTACCTGCATCTAAAGCTAATTCGGTGTTACCAGCTGCATCTGTTACAATTAAGTTAATCGCTAAATTCGCAAGCGCTGGTGGTAAGTTTAAATCACCCGCTTCAGCAGTAAGTTTTTCAACAGTTGCAAACCAATCATCAGTTAAAAATGCAGCCATGATTATTCCTCAAATGTATTTGTTCAATTTCTTGTGCCGGCTATCCAGACGACATCTCATGAAGCAATTTGCTCGTGCCCTGTTATAGCATGTAATTTTTATTTTAGGCTATGATTTTTTGTACGCACTATTCAATTTTTAAAAAAATTATAAAAAAAAGACACTTAATAAAGTGCCTTTTAAAAAATTTTACATTTTACTCAGCTGCAAAACTCAGATTTACCACATCAAGACGGTTTTTCATCTCTTCTGGATCTTTCATATCAAACTCACGTTGACCATCTAAGGCTTCAAAATCGAATAAATCACGATCCGCTAATTGTGACGGTGAAACGTTCTGTAAAGCGCCGAAGATACTGTGTAAACGTTTTGGATGCTGCTTATCCCATTCACGTAACATATCATTGATAATCGCACGCTGTAAGTTCTCTTGGGAACCACATAAGTTACACGGAATGATTGGGAACTGACGTAATTCAGCATATTTAATGATGTCCTTTTCTTCTACATATGCTAAAGGACGAATTAAGATATTCTTTTTATCCGATGAAAGAAGTTTTGGCGGCATCGCTTTTAAACTTCCTCCATGGAATAGGTTCAAGAAGAAAGTCGCCATGATGTCATCACGGTGATGACCTAATGCAACTTTAGTTGCACCAATCTCTTGAGCAAAGCCATAAAGCGAACCACGACGTAAACGCGAGCACACAGCACAATATGTTTTGCCTTCAGGTGTTAAACGTTTAGTAATGGTATAGGTATCTTTTTCAAGGATGTAATATGGAATCTTGTTCTCTTCCATATAACGTGGCAAAACGTCCTCAGGAAAACCTGGTTGCTTTTGGTCAAGGTTTACCGCAACAATGTCAAAATTGATCGGTGCAATTCTTTTGAACTGCAACAAGATATCGAGCAAGGTATAACTGTCTTTCCCGCCAGATACGCAAACCATGACTTTATCGCCATCTTCGATCATATTGTAATCACGAATTGCATGCCCTACTTGACGACGAAGCTTTTTCAACAAACGATAATACGCTGAACTTGTCGGAAGTTCTGGCTTGAAATTAAATCCTTGGTTGGACTCCACTGGCGCGTACATAGACGTGATTTACTCATAAACAAAATAACCGACAGATTTTATCTCATTCCGAAAAATTGCGCATCTAAAGAATTTTTCAATTTCTTTCAATCGTCATATTTCGATTTCATACTAGATAAATTGTGATCAAAATAAATACAAATTGTCTGGATTGCTTATATTTCAAACTTTTCCACAGTTTTCCACAAAAGCTGTGGATAAAATTGTGGATTTCTTAGCTATTGACAAAGTGCTTTTATCTTAAAATAAGGCTTCGCATTAAATTGATCGTTTTTTAACCAATGTTTTTATTAAAATAAAATCAATAACTTAAATAAGTCAATAGTTACTTTTCAAAAAAAATATTTAATTTTTTTTTGCTGAACATTCGAACAAAATGACTTGCTTTTTGTTAGACAGTGAAAAATAAAAAAATTGTAGTCAAAGTACTTTTTATGATTTTTTTTGTTAAACTGCTGTGAAGAACTTAAGCATATGTTTTGTGAATATTATAACGATGGATAAAACAACTTATTTTTTTGCCCTTTGCTTGGGGACAATCGGTTTTCTAAATAGTTCAGTGTCAGCTTACGCTGGGCAGACGATTTATCAATTTAAAGATACCAATGGCACAACCCTACTCACAAACAAGAAGAAAGCTGAATATAGTCATTTAAAAGTTGTCAAAGCAACTTACTACCCTGATAGTAATATTCATAGCTATTCAAATTGGGGAGCAAGTGAAGCATCTGTATTGCCTAGTTATAGCCGCAATAAAAATGCTTTTGATCAGCTGATTCGACAAGCCGCACAACAACATGGTGTTTCAGAAGGCCTCATTAAAGCCGTTATGCATACTGAGTCTGGTTTTAATATCAAGGCACGTTCGCCTGTAGGTGCTCAAGGATTGATGCAATTAATGCCTGCCACTGCGCGTCGTTTTAATGTCAGCAATGCTTATGATCCGCAACAAAATATCTTTGCAGGGGCCAAATACCTTAGTTGGCTTCTCAAGCGTTTTAATGGTGATACACGTCTTGCAATCGCAGCGTATAACGCAGGTGAAGGCAATGTTGATAAATACGGCGGGATTCCCCCTTTCCGTGAAACACAGGATTACGTCCGTCGCGTCACCAGTAGATACCAAAATCTTTATGCTTCAGGTTTAGGTACTAATCTTTCAGAATCAAGTAATAATAATCAGACAGGGCAAGTATTAGCGCAATCAGCCAACTACACGAGTTCTAACAATTCAAGCTCTCCAACCGCCACTCCGCCACCTAAACAATATAATCGTCAAATTATCACACTTGCTGATGGTACTTTTACGGATGCGCCAGCTGGAACCTATACCACAGCAAATGCCGTCGCTTCCGCGCACATCCGTTTGAGTGATTAAGAATCTATAACCAATTCTCATGTGATGATTTTGTTATCTATTTTTGATCAAAATGACTTTTAAGTAACTGTTTCTCTGCTAATTCATTATTTTATTAGCTAAATGTATCTGCACATAATTTTTGCTTGAATTTTTAGGGTTCACCCTGCATATTAACGTTATGATTTATAATTTGTAAATCAGATCACTTTTTCTCTATAAGAGGGTTTTCTCAATGATGCGGATTGGTTTGTTCTTGCTTACCAACCTCGCGGTACTGGTTGTAGCTGGCATTATTTTGTCACTCTTCGGTGTCGGTAGTTACCATGGCGCGGGTGGCTTAAACCTAGGCAACCTATTAGTCGTCTGTTTTGTGTTTGGTATGGTGGGTTCGATTATTTCCCTACTCATGTCAAAGTGGATGGCTAAAAAAACCACTGGAACTGAATTAATCGACCCTAATGCACCTCGTAATCAGGCTGAAGCGTGGTTATTACAAGAAGTTGCTCAACTCTCTCAACGTGCAGGTATTAACATGCCTGAGGTTGGTATTTTCCCATCTTATCAGTCAAATGCATTTGCGACTGGTTGGAATAAAAATGATGCGCTGGTAGCTGTTTCGACAGGCTTATTAGAGCGTATGAATAAAGATGAGCTTCGTGCAGTACTTGCACATGAGATTGGTCACGTTGCTAACGGCGATATGGTGACACTTGCTTTGATTCAAGGTGTTGTAAACGCCTTCGTCATGTTCTTTGCACGTATTGCTGGTGACTTTATTGATCGTAATGTGTTTGGTCGTGAAGATGGTGAAGCACCCGGTCTTGCATATTTTGCGATTACCATCGTACTTGATATCGTATTCGGTATTTTGGCGTCTGCGATTGTGATGTGGTTCTCTCGTCAACGTGAATATCGCGCAGATGAAGCTGGCGCACGCTTAGCAGGTAAACAGGCAATGATTTCTGCATTACTTCGCTTACAAGCAGAATCTGAAATGCCTGATCAAATGCCTAAAGAAATGAAAGCATTTGCAATTGCGGAAGGTAAGGAACAAGGTTTTAGCTTAGCAGCTTTATTCCAAACCCACCCAACAATTGAACAACGTGTTGCTGCGTTACAGCAATTAAATGTTCAATAATCAAAAATAGATGAAAAATAAAGCCTCCATTTGGAGGCTTTATTGTTTTAATCACAAATTCGTTAACTAGCTTTGAAAGATTGATAGAGCTGCCATGCATAGCTAAAACCAGCCCATAGTGCAATCAGTAATAACAAAACAACGGCTATTCCTAATAAGTCTGGAATACGTAACCAAATCCAGCTTACGATAGGATTTCGCCAAAAAGCTGAGGTTTTTTGCTTTTGCTCTAAAGACTCATGTAAGAATGGATGTACCACATGAATATCATTGTCAACCTGATATTCCTCACGAATATGATCATGTACGATTTCTAATGTCTTGCGACTTGGGCGAATAAATACATCAAATAAGGTTCCAACGATTGGTACGAATCCAACCAACATATCCATGATGGCTAATTTAACCACCCCATTTAATTTATGTTGAGGAACTCCAACCTCTCGTGCTTTTTTAAAAGCATAAAGTGTCAAAATAAATCCAGCGATATCACCTGCAAAAGGAACTGTACTTAACGCAGCATCGGCGCCCACACCTTGCTTAGTAAATGGGATACGCACCAAACTATCCATCGTATTTGCAAATTTAGCTAAGTCCCGTTCAACAGCAATTGCTTGCTGTTGAGTTAATTTTTTTTGTTGGGTCTGATTAGACATTCATTTAACCTAAACAACGTTTATGTATTGAGAATAAAGTAGTTTTTTAGTTTTGTCGGTACAATTATTATTACTTACTAGAATAAAATCATCGAAGCAATAAATAAGTACACGATGACGCCTGTTGCATCACAAATCGATGTCACCAAAGGTGCGGATGCACTAGCAGGATCAAGCCCAAGCTTATTTAAAATAAACGGTAGGCTCATGCCAATTAAACAGCCCATTAACACAATACCCATCATGCTAAGAGCCAATACCAACGCAACCATTTCATCCCCTCGAAAATATCCAAGTAATGATACCGCGACTGCCATTGTACCGCCCAAACATAATGCAACAAGGCTCTCGCGTCCGAGTAGATTAAACCAATCTTTGAATTGAACATCACCTGTTGCTAAAGCTCTAACCATAAGTGTAGAGGATTGTGAACCTGCATTTCCGCCGCTACCAACTAACAAAGGTAAGAAAAAGACCAGTACTAAGTTCTGTGCAATGACATCTTCATAATGTGCAATCCCGATACCAGAAAGTAAGCTACCAAACACTAAGAATACCAACCAAAACACACGTTTTTGGTATAGCTGCAAAATCGGCGCAGATTTGATGCTTAATTTAGTAGATGCATTGACCGCTCCCACCTTTAAGAAGTCTTCTGTAGCTTCCTCACTTGCGACATCCATTGCATCATCATAGGTTACGATTCCCACCATCATGCCTTGTCGATCAATAATTGGCAGTGCCAATAAATCATAACGAGCAATAGTCTTTGCAACCTCATCTTGATCAGTATCCACATAAGCAGTTAAAACATCAGTGACCATAAGCTCATTGATGTTTTGTTCTTCGGCAGCAAGAATGAGCTGTTTTAATGACAAAACACCTAAAATTTTTCGTGCTTCATCTAAGACATAAGCAAAGTAAATGGTCTCTGTGTCAGGTGCTTCTAATCGCAACATCTTAATCGCATCTTTCACCATCATCTGCGGTTTTAAGGTTGCATATTCAGAGCTCATGATCGCCCCTGCCGTACCTTCCATGTAAGAAGACAACTGGCGGATATCTTCACGTTCGGCTTGAGCTAAAGCTGGAAGCAATGCATTTTGTTGCTCTTCGTCTAAACACTTAAAAACATCGGCACGTTTATCAGAAGACATTTCACCAATAATTTCTGCCAAGGTATTTCTTGGCATAACTTTGGCTAATTTCACTTGCTCATTTGGGGGAAGATAGGAAAAAACATAAGCACGTTCAGGCAAATGTTTGAGTAACAACTGACTTTGATCAATAGATAACTGTGTCAATACATCAGCAATATCTACGGCCTTGAACGTTTTAATTGACTCAAGGGCAAGTTCAATGTGATTATTCTTTAATGCATCACTTAATAAATATAAAAAATTGTTGTAGCTCATGTCTGCCTCTTCACTACAAATCATCAGTAATGAAGATTCAAAGACAGTTCATTATTGTACTGCCGTTAAGCGCTCTTCATTCTGACTTTGATCAATATAAAAATATGTAATTTTAGAAAAACTACAACTCTGCGTGTCCATTTAGGGAATTAATCCTCATTTAACCGCTTATACGGCACGGCAATACTACAAATATTTCTTTTTATTCTCAACTTAGACAACAAAAATGAACAATTCAAATTGTGAAGAGGCGAATGACTTTCAACTTGAACTGTTCATTGATGAGTAATACAAGTCATTTGACTAGATCGTTTCAGTTTTTATTTTCGGTTTAAACAAAGTGGTGACTAGTACATACATAAATGGAATAAAGATCAGTACTAAAATCGTTCCGAACACCACCCCACCAAATACGCTGTAACCAATTGCTTGTCGACTTAATGCCCCTGCACCGCTTGAGAACATAAGTGGGATCACACCAGCACCAAAAGCAATCGATGTCATCAGAATTGGACGAAGACGCAAACCTGCTGCCTCGAGTGCAGCATCCAAGCTACTTCTTCCTTGTTGTTGCAGACTTGCAGCGAATTCCACCATTAAAATGGCATTTTTACATGACAAACCAATTGTGGTGAGTAATGCAATCTGAAAATAGATGTCGTTGGCAAAACCAAACAAATAACTAAAAATAATCGTTCCACCAACACCAAGCGGAATTGCAGCCATCACCACCGATGGAATTGACCAACTCTCATAGAGCGCAGCCAAGCATAAGAAAATAAAGGCGACAGAGATGAGATACAACCAAATTGCTTGATTGCTAGACTGTTGTTCTTGATAAGACAATCCACTCCAAGCCAAGCCAACATCTGGCATTTGATCAACCAAACCTTGAATTGCCTGCATTCCTTGTCCACTACTAAAGCCATTCGCTGCGTCAGCATCTAAACTAATTGCAGGATAACCCATAAAACGCTCAAGCATCGGTGGTGCGCCTTGCCAATCAATCTGACTAAACTGATTAAATGGCACCATTTGCCCATTGGCATTTTTTACATACCAAACACTTAAATCTTCTGGTTTTGAACGATATGGAGCATCACCTTGTAAATAAACCCGTTTGATTCGCCCACGATCAATAAAATCATTGATGTAACTACCACTCCAAGCAGTAGATAAAGTTCTATTGATTTCACTAACATTCAGACCATGGATCATTGCTGCTTTATGATCAATTTTGATATTTAAAACAGCTTGGTCATCATTCCCTTTTTTATCTAGATTTTCTACAGAATCAATTGCATTACTTTGCTGCTGCAATTCTTTAAAAGAATCGACCAAACTGTCACGTCCTGAGCCTTTGATATCTTGCAACCAAAAGTCAATTTTATCTGAATTACCTAGACCACGAATCACTGAAGGCATGACCACCATGATGCGAGCTTGATTATTTTTAGAGAAATATTTCATTGCTCTGGCACGAATTTGCTGTGCGCTGTTTTCAGTTCCCTTACGATCGTCCCAATGTTTTAACGATATAAAAGCTTGCCCTAAATTTTGACCCGTTCCTGAAAAATTTCTTCCGTGAATGACCATCACACCATTTAAATTTTCTTTTTCATTCTCAAGGAAATAGTCAGAAACAACCTTACCAACCTCTTCAGTCTTGCTCATCGGCGAACCTTGCGGGAGGCTAAACTGCACACCTAATAAGCCTTGGTCCTCTTGAGGTAAAAAACTGGTTGGCAAATCACGATAAATCCAAATAAAACTGCAGATTAATAAAGACATCACAATCAAAGCGATCGCTTTAATACCAATCACCTTACTAGCAACATTGAGATAGCATGCTTTAATATAATCTAAACTTTTATTAAACCAGACAGCCCAGCGTGCTTGTTTTTGTTGTGGTTGCAATAGAATTGCACACAAAGCAGGAGTCAAAATCAAAGCCACTAACAGGGACAACCCCATCGCAACAACCAGCGTAATCGAAAACTGTCGATAGATGATCCCCGTCGCACCACTAAAAAACGACATCGGAATAAAGACGGCCGTCAATACCAGCGTGATCCCCACCAAAGCTCCACTGATTTCTTGCATTGATTGAATAGCAGCTTGTTTCGCGGTTAGCAGCTGTTCATGCATTAAACGCTCTACATTCTCCACCACGACAATCGCATCATCAACCAATAAGCCAATCGCTAATACCATGGCGAATAAAGTCAGTGTGTTAATGCTCATACCAAGAACGGCAAGAACTGCGCAAGTTCCCAAAATTACAACGGGTACTGTCACTGCTGGAACTAATGTAGCTCGCCAGTTTTGTAAGAAAATAAACATCACAAGCACAACCAGCCCTATTGCCTCAACTAATGTTGAAACGACTTGTGACATTGACTCTTTTACAAAAGGTGTATCATCTCGTGGATAAACAACAAAATATCCTTCTGGTAAAGTTTTCTCTAAGCGTGCTACTTCTTTATATACAGCATCGGCAACTTGCATCACATTTGCACCGACTGTTAATGATAAAGATAGACCAGAAGCAGGATGGCCATTTAAGCGGTTAAAGACTTGGTAATTTTCAGCACCGACCTCAACCCGTGCTACATCTTTGAGATAAACAAAACTGCCATCTGTATTAGCTTTTATAACAATATTTTCAAACTGTTCAGGGGTACGTAATAGTGAACCTGAGGTTACTTTAGCATTGAGATATTGATTATCTATCGTCGGTAAATCACCAACCGCACCAGCAGCAACTTGTGTATTTTGATTTTCAATCGCAGTGCGAACATCACTGACCTGTAATTGATAGCTTTGTAATTTTTGAGGATTAAGCCAAATCCGCATTGCATATTGCGAACCAAAAACATTGACCTCGCCAATTCCTTCAATACGGCTGAGATTTAACTCAAAATTATTGGTTAAGTAATCAGAAATATCGATATTTGTTGATCGGCCAGATTTATCTCCAAGACCGATGACCATGAAAGAGTCACTTAATGACTTTCTAACATTCACGCCTTGACGTTGTACATCTTCTGGTAAACGATTAATTGCACCATTAACTGCGTTTTGCACTTGAACTTGTGCTTGATCAGGATCAGTACCTTGCTTAAAGTACAAACTGATTCTGCTATTTCCGCTCGCATCGCTACTGGAACTAAAATACAGTAAATGATCAATCCCTTTAATCTGCTGTTCAAGCACCTGTGTCACGCTATCTTCAACCGCTTGTGCATCAGCACCACTATAAGTCGCAGCAACGGTAATTCGAGGAGGGGCAATATCGGGATAACGTTCAACAGGGAGATTGAGTGTCGAAAAAATACCAAATGCCATCACCAAAATCGCTAGCACGGTTGCAAAGATCGGACGCTCAATAAAAAACTTAGATAGCATGGCTGTTCATTCCATATGCTGAAACAGTCAATTTTTCAAATGATAATCATTTTGGGAGTTGCGTTTGTGATCATTACCGAGCAATCAAGTAAACGCTATCTCTTTTAACATATCATTTCAAAATACAAGGAAATGAGGAGAAATAATGGATTTTAAAATAACAACATTTATAAAACACGATGCCCAAAATATTGAGTCATCAAAATCATGCGATATAAATTAATTTACAGTCTAATCAAATACTTCACAAATTAAGATTGACACCATATCAACTAAAACAGATATTAGCACGCCTAACTCTCTCCAACCCATTTTACTAGGCATTTATGAAGGCCAGCTTAAAAAGTTTTAATATTCTGCTACTTATTCTACTTCCAGCACTCATCACTGGTGGTTTGCTCATTTTTGCAGGAAATTTATCGGACGGTTTACGTCTGGGCTTTTTATCTTTACCTGGTGTGATTTTTATTTATCTAGCCATTTCACGCAAAAAAAGATACTGGTTGTGTTTTTCATTGATCTGGTGGTTCATATTTCTACTTGATTCCCTATTAAGATCAAGCACTTGGTTTTTATTTAGTAGTGATAATGAAGCGTACTTCATTATCGAAGCGATTGCCAATACTAATCAGCAGGAAATTTGGGAGTTTCTACAGCTTCATCGAGTAGCCGTAATCGGTGTGCTCACTGGCTTAATGCTTCTGATTGCTTTCTATAGTTACGCAATTTATAAAGTTGTAAAACCAGATCATTTTCAGCAGCTTTGGCAAAGTCGTTTATTCCGTAGCCTGATTATTTTCTTAACTTTACTCTGCTTGACAAGCCATATCATGAAACCGTCTCGAAAAGTACATCCATTCGTCTTTTGGAGTGATTATCAGACTAAAATTCAGGATTTTAGAGGTCGCATAAAACAGCATAAAAATGTTCATAAACAATGGGATGTCAGTGCTCATAAAAACCTAATACAAACAAGACAATCTCAAGGTAAACAAACCCATGTCTTGGTTGTTTCTGAAAGCTTAACCAGTTTAAATCTCGGTGTTTGTGGATATTCTCGTGACACGACTCCAGAATTAAAAAAACGGCTATCAGAAATCAAGGTATTTTGTAATGCGTTTTCCCCATCACCATCAACCATCAATGCTTTACGTGTTTTACTCACTGAAAGCCCCGCTGCTGAACATGACAAATATTCACCTGAAAGTGTTTTAGCATACGCGCGTGCGGCGGGTTATAAAATTTATTGGTTAAGCAACCAAGATGATAGTTACCTTTCGTCTCTATTTGGCTCTTATGCAGACCAAGCAATTTATAAGAATAAACGTTCAGGTCGTAGCAGCACGTCATTAGATGAAAATCTCATTCCAATTTACCAACAAGCGTTAGCCGATCCAGCACCTAAAAAGCTCATCATTCTTCATTTAATCGGTGCACATCCTAACTACCAAGAACGCTATCCAATCGCTTTTAATAAGTTTACGAGTGATAGTAATGATCTAGTTGAAACAGATCTGAAGAATAGAAACATTGATCCTTGGATTCGTGCATTAAGAAATGATTATGACAATGCCGTGCTCTACGAAGATTCTTTGTTAGCTAAATTTCTGGATACATTACAAGCTGATCATATTCCTGACTTTAGATCATTTACTGTAGTTTCCGATCACGGTAATGAGGTTGGACATGAAATCGACTATGCAGGTCATAGTCCCAACACCAAAGCTGGTTATCAAGTTCCTGTCATTATGTGGTCGGATAGACAACGTATCGCAGGTGTAAATAATACCAAAACATTAAACACCGCCGAATTAGATAATAACCTGATGCACATTATGGGCTTAAAAGATAAATCGTCTAGCCATCAATCCTATTGGCAAGATGATAATTATCATTTTACTCCAGAAGCAAATTGGCCTTACTGGCAAAATAAATCTTAAAAGATTTAGTTCATCAATCAGCTTTATTTTTTGGTAAAACTGATTGGCTCGGTTTTTATTTATTCGCCTTAGAAATCCTATAGATTTCACAAAACTATCATCTTTTTGTCATCCGTTTGATAAAAAACACTTGCAAACTAGTTGCTTTGATAAAAACGCATGAGCTTACTTATGTTAAAAAAAGCAGTCATTTGTCTTAGCCTAATTAGCCTTGTAGGTTGTAATGACGATAACAACGATCACTCAAACTCAAAGCAACCTACTTATGAATTTCCCCAAATATTAGTGGTTGGTCATCGTGGTGCAAGCGCTCTTCGACCTGAACATACACTTGAGTCTTACCAGAAAGCAATTGATGATGGTGCTGACTTCATCGAACCAGATTTAGTATCGACTAAAGATGGCGTATTAGTAGCACGTCATGAAAATGAAATCAGTGGAACAACTAATGTCGCAGATGTACCTGAATTTGCTGATCGTAAGAAAACCAAGGTAATTGATGGTGTTACACTAACAGGCTGGTTCACTGAAGACTTTTCACTAAAAGAATTACAACAATTAAAAGCGCGTGAGCGTATCCCACAGTACCGTCCTCAAAACACACAATATAATGATTTATATGACATTCCAACATTGGATCAAATCATTGACCTTGCAAATACAAACTATAAGAAAACTGGAAAAATTATTGGTTTGTACATTGAGACCAAACACCCTACTTATTTCCAAAATCAAAATTTAGCCATGGAAGATAAGTTGCTGCAAACACTGGCAAAGTATCAATATACTCGAGACATTGCACCGATTTACTTACAGTCATTTGAAGTGGGCAATTTAAAATATCTAAAACAGCAGCTTGATCTCCATAAAAGTGTGAAACATGCACAACTCATTCAGCTATATGATGAACAAACTGCGCGCCCAGCGGATTATGTAGCTACTCAAAACCCAACAACTTACGGCGATATGGCAACGGCTCAAGGCTTAAAAGATGTATCAAGCTACGCCAATGGCGTTGGGCCATGGAAAGTCTATGTCTTTAAAGATGCGGCGATGACCGAAACCACATCATTTATTAAAGATGCACATGATGTTGGACTAAAAGTTCACCCTTATACTTTCCGCCCAGAAAACAACTTCTTACCTGAATCAGTTAAATGTAGTTCAAAAGCAGATGAACGTTGTGAAACAGGCTCAATCAAAGAAATGCAGCTTTACTTTAAAGCTGGTGTAGATGGCTTCTTTACGGATGATCCTGCGATTGGTCGTAAAGCAGTTCAAAACTATCTATCAACTCAGAAACAATAATCTTGACTTAAAAGGGCAGTTTAACTGCCCTTTTCTTATTGGTGTGAAGCCGCGAATTGCTTTTGTTTTACTTGTTCCCATTGCCACCAACCATAAGCAGCTAATCCAACAAAAACTGCATACAAGGCCGCTGTTAAAAACAAATCCTTATAAATAAACATGCCCACATAAATAATATCGACAAAGACCCACAACACCCACGTTGCAATATGTTTTCGGCTCGTCCAATAAGTTGCGAGTAAGCTAAAAGCAGCAAGTTGAGAGTCTAACATCGGCACTGCCGCATCAGTAAAATGTTTTAATACCAAGCCAAAGATTAAACCACCAGTTGCAGCGATCAGCATTTGAATGATTACCGTTTGTGGAGCAATCGCTTCAATTCGAATTTCGTGATCTTCACGTTTCCCTTTCAACCAATAATAAAAACCGTAGAAATTCATCACCATGAAGAAAAATTGCAGAATTGTCTCGCCATAAAGTTTATACGTATAAAAAAGATAACCATAGAGAACGAATGCCACGAAGTTAAACCACCAACACCACATATTACGTCTCACCGTCAATGCGACACCAATGATACTGATTACAACAGCAATAATTTCTAAAGGAGACAAAACAAAACTTCTATCTAAATCACATCACCACATTATGAAAAAAACCAAAAATTAAGCAATCCTAAAATTTATCTTCTGAATCATTCTATTTTTAACTTTATTCTCAAACACGACTATTTTTCAACCAAATCTTGTGCTATAAAAATCTAAATTCATTTTAAATATCACACATGTTGATCCATAAAGTTTCTTCTCAATATCCGACTCAATTCACCAATTGCATTTCAATCCATGCAATGTGGCGACGTGTCTGCATTTTTATGCGAGGAGACTTTGCAAACATAAATATGATGACAATTTAAATAAAACATCAATTGCAAAAAGGTCGCCTCAGTAGCGACCTTTTTTATTGCCTAAACATCCATTTTTTATAGTAAATCACTTTGTTAATACAGGAGAATTTCCATGTCACAATTCCAGCAGAAGAACTTTATTCAAGCAACACAGGGACAACCGACTGTAGTTCCTACTCACCCTCGCCTTGCTACAGTCGGTCAATTTCTTGCAGTCGTATTCATTTGGTCTTTTACACCATTAGCAGCGGTATTGACTGTGCAAGAACTTCATTGGGCGTGGGGATTATTCCTACGATTTAGTCTCGCGATCCCTCTTGCATTGATTTGTCTATTTTATTTTCGACTTAAATTGATTGTAATTAAACAAGCGATGATCAGCTATGCAGCAGGTGCATTGGGCTTATTTGGTTCGATGTCTTTTTGCTATCTGGGTGCAACAAAAGTTTCATCAGGAATGATTTCTATTATTTATGGCACTGCGCCTTTGTGGACAGGCTTAATTTCTGTATTGATTTTAAAACGTGAGCATTTTTTACAACGTCAATGGTATGGATTAACGCTAGCAATTGTAGGTTTATCATTTACATTAGGAATTGGAACTGATGATATTCAACTCGATATGTTAGGCATTGGGTATGAAATTATTGCTGTTTTACTCTATGTTTTATCTATGTTTGCTGTGGCAAAGATTGGTGCTGAGATTCACCCCATTATTCAAACGACAGGTTCAACGCTAATGTCGTGGTTAGGTTATTTATGTCTGTTGCCTCTATTTATCTCAGAAGCACCAACTCATTTTCCGAGTATTCAGACAAGCTTAGCCGTATTGTACAGTGCTCTATTTTCCTCAGTTTTAGCCATGATTTGCTATTTTCATTTAATTCAAAAGCTCAATCCAACAACAGTGATGCTCATTACAATTCTTACACCTGTTTTGGCAACCATTTGGGGCATATATTTCAATAACGAACGATTAAGCTCACATCTGGTTATAGGATTAGTCTTGCTTTGCTTGGGATTATTCTTATATGCATATCGGAACAGACCAAAATATCTTTAACTCATCTAAAACTGGTAGGTCAGCAGAATGATCTATCAGTTGGTAGTATCTCTCACCTTGACACAGTAAACTAAATTGGCTTTTTCGAGATTTGCTCAAGGATGAAAGAATCTATGCGTCGTTATTTTTTATGGATTTGGTTTAGCTTATTTTTGGTTTTACAAGGTTGTGTTCATGCAACGATCCAACCAACGGCATATCAAAAACAAACAACTGAATTAAAACAACGCTATTATCAAGCCAAAACAACGACAACTGATGGTACAGTCTTAGCCTTTACTGTATACCAACCTCAGTTAAAAGCGGGTCAAGATGCCCCTTTAATTATTCATACGCATGGTTTTGGTCTATCTCGCATGAAACGACCAGAAATGAGCTTGTATGGATTCTTACTTCCAACAGGACAAATCGCCAAGAAAGCATGGAAAGACGGCTATTGGGTGATTAGCTATGATCAACGTGGACATGGTAATAGTCAGGGCAAAATCCGTTTAACAGATCCTAAAAAAGAAGCTCAAGACGTTATTAGTATCATGAATTGGGCGGAAAGAAACCTTCCTCAATTAGCAAAAAATCAAAATGGCGTTCGTGCAGGTATGATCGGCGAATCTTATGCTGGCGGCGTGCAATACCTTGCGTCCGCTCTTGACCCTCGCCTACAAGCGATTGTCCCAATTACGACATGGTATGACATCGTCAATAGCCTTGCACCCAATGGTATTCCAAAAAGTAATTGGATTAGCTTTCTTAATTTAATTGGTGATTGGTGGAACTGGAATAAATTTGACCCAGATTTAAAACAAGCTTATCTCGACACCCAACAAGGTCAGTTAAAAGCTTCGACCTATGACTTTTTAAAAACACATCAAGCCAGTTGGTTCTGTAGCCATAATCAAGCACCTCAAGCAGATGCACTAATTATCCAAGGATTTAGAGATGTGTTGTTCCCCTTTAATGAGGGTGTTAAAGCAGCGCAATGTATACAACAAGCTCAGCATGAAGTTCATTTAATTGGTGTACAAGGTGGTCATTTACAACCATTCGCACAAAGCTCTCCTTCAGGTAACACACCATTTTGGTATATTGGGAAATCTGTTAGCTGTGGCAATAAGCAAAAATACGATCTACAAAAAACCGTGCTGGATTGGTTCAATCAAAAGCTGAAAGATCAAAATACAAATACAACTCTTCCTGAACTATGTGTAGATGATAGCCCCATTCAACATCTCGCTGATTTAGCTGCAACAAAGCAATACACTTTAACCAAAACGTGGATTGAACCCACTACAACTCAAGCCGTGTTTATTCCAATTCATACTGCGACTGAATCATCTCAACTTACTGGCTCACCTCAACTCAAATTAAATGTGCAAACTACAGATCAAAGTACGCCGACATTGTTCATTTCGGTTGCTATCAAATCAAAAGCATCTGGAAAATATGACATTTTAAATGAACAAACAGCACCATTTAATTCCTCAAAAAAACAGGCTTATGATCAAATCGTATTAGGTACGACAACAGAACAAGAAATTGAATTGCCGAGCGTCAATGGACAGCTTAATCAAGGAGATACTCTAGGTCTGTTAATCAATACTGAAAGTATTTATTATCAAAGCATTCAACAGCCTAAAATTAAGGCATGGATTTCTGGAAAAATTATAATGCCTAAGCTTTGGAAATTAGAAAGCCCATAGTAATTATTATATTAAAAAATCGAGAGTGACATTTACCACTCTCGATTTGCAATCAACTCTTCCATTTCAATTTCTAGATAACCTGAATCCTGCACAACCATCATCATTGCCTCAGCAATATAGTCAGCAGCAGTATCATCTAAGCTTGAATCTAAGTCTTCAAATTGTGGTTTCATCTCATTGATTTCAATCATCGTCTGATGGGCAAAACGATAGATTTCTGATTCAGATAAATCAGCGCGACTCACTTTTTTTGAAAACTGGTGAATATGTTGTTTGACTTCAGCAACCAGAATATCGGGATAATATTCATCGTCAAACATTGGGAGAAGTAAACTTTCAAACATAACAAATAATATGTCAATAAAACGCCATGCTTATATCACAATCTCGTACAAATCACGATATTTAGGCATAAAAAAAGCGATAGTTTCCGACCACCTTTATTATCGTATATGAAATGGATACATCTTTCGCTCAAATGGATAGATGAATTTATAAAATAAATCAAAAATTAAACTGATAATTCAACAGTATATTTTGATAATTGATCAAAAGTAATTGAAGCACCCCCACAAACAATCACCAGTACATCATCTGTTTCAGTGAACGCTATTTTCTGATCATAAAGCACTGATAAAGTAGCACCGCATGCTGGTTCAACCAGTGTCCGATGGTCATCTAAAAACTTTAGGCAAGCGCGTACAGTTTCCCCATCTGAAACTGTAAGTCCACGCACATCATTATTTTGAGAAACACGAAAAGCTTGTTCACACACTTTTTTTGCAGCGAGTGTCGTTGCAATACCTGTAACTTGATCTAGTGTGACATGCTCACCCAGTTGAATGGATGTGTTCAATGAAGCTGTTCCGACTGTTTCTATGGCGTAAATTGGAATATCCAGATGATGCTTTTGCAAGCCTTGTGAAATACCAGAAATTAGACTGCCACCACCAACGGACAACACAACGGCTGTAGGACGAATGCCTTCAGCAATCACCTCATCAACAATTTCAGCAACACCATCCCAAAGATACTGATGATCAAAAGGATGGATATAAACTGCATGATCATTTACAAAAGAAAGCGCAAGTTCATTGGCATCTACCCATGAATCACCATGAACAATAACCTCAGCACCCTCACTCAACATCAAGTCAATCGCTCTTTGAGATGTGGTTTTAGGCACAACAACCGTTACAGGAATATTTAAAACTTTTCCCATGTAAGCAACTGAAATACCAGCATTGCCACCAGATGAACTAATGAATTTTATAGCCCCCTGTTCAACATATTTTTGGCAAGCATTTCCAATGCTTCGTTGTTTAAATGAACCCGTTGATTGTGAAGACTCCATTTTCAACCAAACATTGCAGTTATTTAATTCACTTAACTTACTGGATTTAATCAACGGTGTTTCCATATCAAATATCATTTCACGGTTATTAAATTAAAAATCATTTATGGTCGGTCTCAAAAGGAATCGACCATGTTGTATGACCAAAATATTAGTTTTGTTTGGCACTGAGACTCTTAGCAATTTTTGCAAGATCAATAAACTCTTCACGCATTTGATAAGGATCAGGTTTTGCTGATTGTTGGGCTAACTGAATAATCTGATCCCAGCCCATCGCACCATTGTACTGACCACCTTTTAATTGCTGAGCGTATGATGCAACGGCGATTGCAAAACGGGTGTCATTATTGGCTTGGGCGAGTGTTTTACTTTTCACATTAACCGCTTGACTCAATAAAATACTTTTTTCTTGATTTGGCAATTTATAACGTAAATTCACGAAAGCATATTCAGATTTCTTAGCAGTATCCGATTTTATAGGTGCTTGATAACGTGAGTCATTTAGCCAGCCTTGCTGACCGACAGGAATAATTTCATAGATCGCAGTGACATTATGCCCAGCGCCGATATCACCAGCATCAACTTTATCATTGTTGAAGTCTTCTTGCTTCAGCATACGATTTTCATAGCCAACTAAACGATATTCTTTGACAGTTGCTGGATTAAACTCTACTTGTATTTTGACATCTTGGGCAACCGTTGCCAGCGTAGAAGACAGCTGACGTTGTACCACTTTTTTCGCTTCATTTTTGTTATCGATATAGCTGTAATTACCATCACCAGCATCAGCGATTTGTTCCATTAGCTCTTCATTGTAATTACCCGTGCCATAGCCGAGCGTTGTCAATGAAATACCACTTTTTCGCTTCTCCGCGACCATGCCTTTTAAGGTATTAAAATCAGTAATACCTACATTAAAGTCACCATCAGTCGCTAACAAAATTCGATTAATCCCATTTTTAACAAACGCTTTCTCTGCTTCTTTATATGCCAGTTGAATCGCCTGCTCACCAGCCGTTGCACCACCAGCTTGCAACTGATTAATCACACGTAAAATCTTGTCTTTTTGCTCACCTGATGTCGGCTCAAGCACTAATTTTTCCCCACTCGCATAAGTGATAATCGTCACTTTGTCCTGTGGGCGTAATTGTTCAGTCAATATTCTTAAGGTTTGTTTAACCAATGGCAACTTATCTTCAGCACTCATACTGCCTGAAACATCGACAAGAAAAACTAAATTAGCAGGTGGTAATTGTTTCGTGCTTAAATCTTTGGCTTGAATCCCAATTTTGATCAACTTAGCACGCTCTTTCCACGGCGAATCAACTGTTTCAGTGGTTACAGAAAAAGGATGTACGCTATTTGGTTGCGGATATTGATAATCAAAATAATTAATCATTTCTTCAGCACGAATCGCATCAACTGGCGGTAACCTCCTATCATTCAAATAACGGCGAGTATTGGTATAACTCCCCGTATCAACATCAATGCTGAAAGTAGATATTGCATCATCAGCAACTCGATGAACTGGATTGACCTCATTCTTCTGGTACTTCTCAGTATTCTGTTCTAATCGCGGTCGCTCAATACTTGGCATTACAGCAACATAAGCTGTTGGAGCGATTAATTTACGGGAGCGATCTGCTCCAAAATTTGCAGTTGATACTGGTGCCGGCGCAAGCTCAGTAGCAATCCCACTATATTTAGCTGGGTTACTACATGCCACAACCATATAACTCAGGAGCGTTAACCCAAATACTTTTGTTGATTTTTGCATCTCTTATTTCCCCTAATTTTGTTTTGTATTTTCAAATAAATAGTCATATTGAGAGCATTGTAAGCAAAAAAATAAAGATACACCGTGTCCGTATGTATCTTTATCTACATCATTTCTCTTTAATTTTATTTAGCAACAAGCATCGCTTGCCAAACTTTTATTGCATCAACAGTCGCTTTAACATCATGTGCTCTTACAATGCTTGCACCTTGCTGAATACTCAATATATGTCCCATCACACTCCCCACAGCACGTTCCTGAGCAGGGATACCATTTAGCGCCTCACCAATAAATCGCTTACGAGACAAACCCGATAAAATAGGGTAACCCATTCGATTAAGCTTCCAAAATTCATTCAGCAATTGAAAATTTTGCTGTGCATTTTTAGCAAAGCCAAAACCAGGATCAAGGATAATATTTTCAACTTTAATACCTACTGCAAGCGCTTGATCAAGACGTTGTTGTAACTCTTGAATCACATCTTCAGTCACATCTTGATATTGATCCAACTGATTCATATTAGTGGGTTCACCACGCATGTGCATCAGCACGACAGGAATATTCAAGTCAGCTGCTGTTTCTAAAGCCAGTGGTCGAGTTAATGCCCGTACATCATTCCAAATATGCGCACCAGCATCAACAGCCGCACGGATAACCTCTGGTTGACTGGTATCAATTGACATCACCACATCGTATTTTGAAAGTGCTTCTACGACAGGAATGACACGGCGTATCTCTTCTTCAACTTCAACAGCTGATGCATTAGGACGTGTTGACTCTCCACCAATATCAATAATAGTTGCACCATCAGCCATCATCTGCAAAGCATGTTTAACAGCTTGGTCTTTTTGATGATGCTGCCCGCCATCACTAAATGAATCAGGCGTTACATTCAAGATTCCCATAACATGAGGTTGCGATAAATCTAATGTAAAACGACCACCCTGTAATTGTCGTTGTGGTAATGGCATCAACTGCATCAAAACTCTCCACACTTTAATGATGGTATTTTAACAACAGATAATGCCTGTCATGACTGATTTATTTTCAACTTAGTCTAAAATCCAAACAAAAAAAGAGCGACCGAAGCCGCTCTTTTTATTACAACGAATATTAGCCCATTGCTGGCAATGGTGGTGGTGTAGATGGACCATCTTTAGGCGGTTCAAATTCAGCCACAGGGTTCTCAGCAACATACACTTTCGGTGGTTGTGGTTCACGACCTTCCATGATGTCTCGGATTTGGTCACGATCAATCGTTTCCCATTCCATCAAGGCTTTTACCATTGCATGTGCGATATCTTTATTATTTTCCAAGATATCACGCGCAACCTTATATTGTTCATCTAATATACGACGAACTTCTTCATCAACTTTTTGTTGCGTTGCTTCCGAAATCGTACGGCTACCAACATTACCGAAGAAACCATTTTGGTTTTCATCTTCATAGACCATTACGCCAAGTTTATCTGACATACCGTATTTCGTAACCATTGCACGCGCCATTTTCGTTGCACGTTCAAAGTCATTCGATGCGCCAGTCGACATTTGATTAATGAAAACTTCTTCAGCAATACGACCACCAAACAAGATTGAAAGTTCATTCAACATCTTATCTTTATAGTGGCTCGTTTGATCTTGTTCTGGAAGCTGCCATGTCACACCAAGCGCCCAACCACGTGGCATAATAGTAACTTTATGCACAGGGTCTGTACCCGGTAAAATTTCAGCAACAATCGCATGTCCCGCTTCATGGTAAGCCGTCGCACGACGTTCTTCTTCACGGATGACCATCGACTTACGTTCTGGACCCATGTAGATTTTGTCTTTAGCATCTTCAAAGTCATGCATATCAACCGTGTTTTTATTACGGCGAGCAGCAAACAATGCAGCTTCGTTCACCAAGTTTGCTAGTTGTGCACCAGAAAAACCAGGTGTACCACGGGCAAGGACTTTAACATCAACACCAGTTACAGACGGAAGCTTCTTCAGGTGAACATTTAAAATCTGCTCACGACCACGAATATCAGGTAAACCAACCATCACTTGACGGTCAAAACGACCTGGACGAAGTAATGCTTTATCAAGAACATCTACGCGGTTCGTCGCAGCAATCACGATAACGCCTTCATTGCCTTCAAAACCATCCATCTCAACAAGCATTTGGTTTAAGGTTTGCTCACGCTCATCATGACCACCACCTGTACCTGAACCACGATGACGACCAACAGCATCGATCTCATCAATAAAGATGATACAAGGCGCGTGGCGTTTCGCTTGTTCAAACATATCACGAACACGCGATGCACCCACACCAACGAACATTTCGACAAAGTCAGAACCAGAGATACTAAAGAAAGGTACTTTAGCTTCACCAGCAATTGCTTTTGCTAATAATGTTTTACCTGTACCTGGAGGACCAACCATCAATACACCACGGGGAATGGTCGCACCAAGACGTTTAAATTTGGCAGGGTCTTTTAAGAAATCAACGATTTCAACCACTTCTTGTTTTGCTTCATCACAACCAGCAACATCACTAAACGTTAACTTAATTTGATCTTCAGATAACATTTTTGCTTTTGATTTACCAAAACTCATAGGGCCATTTTTGCCGCCAGCACCACCACCCATATTACGCATGAAGAACATGAATAATAGGATAATAAGTAAGACTGGGAAGCTCGCAATGAGAAGTTGCATCAAAATGCCTTGACGTTGCGGCGCTGTACCCTCAACCACTACATTTTGTTTATTCAAGCTTGGTAGCAATTCAGTGTCTTCTACTTGTGGACGAACCGTTTCGAAAGAAGAACCATTGGATTTTTCACCACTAATATTTAAACCGTCGATTGTGACTTGTTTAATCTGCCCAGCATTCACCGCTGCCACGAAATCTGAGTATTTCATCGCTGCAGGTTTATTGCGGTCACTGACGTTGCTAAAAATCAAAATCAGAACACCGAGTATGATGAGCCACAATACGGCATTCTTGAAGTAATCGCTCAAGGCTTTATTCCCATATCAATCTAATTTGATCATACCTAATCTTGGCTGACCTTCACAAAAACAGCAATGAATTTGCGTTGCAAAAAACTTAAAAGGTACAAAATGCACAATTTTTAACAACTTGGCAAGTACACTTTTTATTGCAATGCCTTTTTACGACCTTGCCCAATCAAAAAAACCTCTTTTGATCGCGCACGTGAAGCCGCAGGTTTGGCTGTTTTTAATACATCAAAACTATCGACCACTTGTTTTCTGAACTCATCAAAACCAGAACCTTGGAACACTTTAACCACAAACTGTCCGTTTGGTCCTAATACTTTCTGAGCAAAATCCAAAGCCAATTCACATAAGTAAATTTGACGAGGTTGATCAACAGCCCTATTACCTGATGTATTGGGGGCCATATCAGAAATTACAATGTCTACTTGGCGCCCATTTAAAATATTTAACAATTTTTCAAAAACTTCTTCTTCTCGGAAGTCACCTTGTAAAAAGGTCACATCTGGAAGTGCATCCATTGCTAAAATATCAGAGGCAATGACTAAGCCATTTGCACCGACTAATTTACCAGCGATTTGAGACCAACTTCCTGGTGCTGCACCTAAGTCAACCACCGTCATACCAGGTTTGATCATTCTATATTTTTCTTGGATTTCGAGTAGCTTATACGCTGCCCGAGCACGATAGCCCTCCTTTTGTGCCTTTTTCACAAACGGGTCATCTAAGTGCTCTCTCATCCATGCACGACTGCTTTTAGACAATTTTTGATTGGTAATGCGTGTCGCCATAACTCACTAAATTAAAAAAACTTCTGATAAGTCATTGTACGTGAAAATTACTCTCATTACAGTACGGATGTACTTCATTCACACGAAGTTTTACAGATTTTTTCCGATAAGTATAATTGATGATTCCAAGTGTGTTTTCACACAATTTATTCTACATGCTGGCATGCTAAATCTATCTAAGATTCGGGATGCAAGTTATACTAAGTCGTTTTTCCAATCAGGTATTTTTAATGGCGGCTTTATCTATCCATGAACGTAAACGTTTACGTCAAATTGGTCATGCACTTAACCCAGTTGTAATGATTGGCAGCCAAGGTCTTACAGAAAGCGTCATTGAAGAGACAAATCGTGCACTTAATGATCACGAATTAATCAAGGTGAAAATTGCTGGTGAAGATCGTGATGCTCGCGCCGCTGTCATTGATGCGATTGTTGAAGCAACTGGCGCAGAATCTGTACAGAAAATCGGTAAAATTGTTTTGCTTTATAAAAAAGCTGCAAAACAAAACCAACATCTTTCTAACTTAGTTCGCTTTGCTCATTTAAGCAATAAGTAAGATCAATGGCAAGTTATGAACTTTCCGCTTTCGATCGCTTCAGTGCCATTACTGTCGTTGGAGCAATTGAGCAAGAGACCCCAGCCACGTTAAATATTGGCTTTTGGGTACGAGATCCCAATCAGTTTTTAATTTACCCAGAACAAGTTGCAGCACATCCACGCCAAGACTATTTATGGGAACAAACTTGCTTTGAAATTTTTATTGGTGTGAAAGATCAAGATTTTTATCGTGAAATTAATCTTTCCCCATCTCAAGCTTGGCAAGTTTATCAATTTGAAGAATATCGTTTTCCAGAAGAGATGCCGCCCCTCGCAGCATATGACATTGAATTAAATCATTTACAACGTACCCATTATGGGTTGAATGTAAGTTTAGATTTATCTCAATTTATGCGACTGCACCAATTAAAGTGGGCTGATCTCTATCTTGGTTTAATTGCTGTATTGAATACCACACAAGGTATGCATTATTTTGCAATGCAACATAGCAGTCCTCAAGCTGATTTTCATAATAAGCGCGATTGGCTACACCAATTCTAAAAATGAAAAAAGCGAGAAAAGAATTTCTCGCTTTTTTTAACTGACTACTAAAGTGTGAATTAGCTCGCGCGAACTTTATTCCAAGCTTCAACCGCTTGCTCTTTAGTACGTTTAAAGCTGCCAACCAAAGTATCTTTATGTTTCACAGAGATTTGGCTGATGTCATCTTTTAGTTCTTTACTTACTTTAGTTAAATCTTCGATTAAAGCATTTAACTCAGTCTTTAATGCATTGGTTAATTCAACCAAGTTACCTTGTGAAGAATTAAGTTGAGTTTTAATCACTTCAATACGCTCTAACAGGTCTTGCTTGATTTGAGTAAGTTGACCTTGAATATTTTGATTTAACTCTTTAGCTTCCGCCTCAATTTTCTCTTGAGTTTCAGCAAGTGCTTCTTTTACCTGCTCTTGAGTTTCTGTGATCACTTCCTTTGCTTGTTCTTGAGTTTCAGCAATCACTTCTTTTGCCTTAGCAGTTTTCTCAGCAACAGCTTCTTTTGCTTTTGCTGTCTTTTCTGCAACCGCTTCTTTCACCTCAGCAGTCTTTTCAGCGACAACTTCTTTCACTTCAGCTGTTTTCGCAGCAACAGTTTCTTTAGCCTTTGTTGTTTTTTCAACAACAGCTTCTTTCACTTCTTCAGTTGCAGCTACAGCGTTTTGATTCTCAGCCATGTTGGTTCCCCTCATTATTGATTGTTGATTTTTTGGCTTAATATAAGATAAAGCTCTTTCTAGCTGGACCAATAAAAAATTGTTAGACAATTTGCATAATATCTCACGATACCGATAAAAGAATGAGTTATTTGGCAATAGACAGATTTGTACTTAAGCTTTTAAGAGAATTCGACCAATTCCTGATTTTATAAATAAAACACATAGACTTTTCACGTTCTCATGCGTATAATGCGCTGTTAAGTTACAAGCGAGCAGACTGGAAGGAGGGGCATGTTTTTTATAGACAGCCTGCCTTTTTTTATGTCTTCTCGCTTTTTTACAGCCTTATTTTTGTGGTTTTAGTTCAGGAGCTTTGGTTTGAGCACCCCCGCCATTTTAGCCCTCGCAGATGGAACGGTCTTTAAAGGAACGTCTATCGGTGCATCGGGATGTACGACTGGTGAAGTCGTTTTTAATACTGCAATGACTGGTTATCAAGAAATCTTGACTGACCCTAGTTATGCGCAACAAATTGTGACGTTGACTTATCCTCATATTGGAAATACAGGCTGTAATAGCGAAGACGTTGAATCAGGTCGCATCCATAAAGTATGGGCGAATGGTTTGATTATTCGTGATCTTCCTTTATTACATAGCAACTTCCGTTCTGAACAATCATTAAGCGAATATTTAGAGCAACACAATGTTGTTGCTATCGCTGACATCGACACACGTAAGTTGACTCGTATTTTACGCGACAAAGGTGCACAAAATGGTTGCATCCTTGCTGGTGAAAATATCACAGAAGAAGAAGCAATTGCGAAAGCACGTGAATTCGGTGGTTTAACTGGTTTAGATCTTGCGAAAGAATGTTGTGATCCTGAAGGCTTTGAATGGACTGAAGGTTCATGGACTTTAGGGAATGGCTTCACTCAACCAGAATTAAAATATCATGTGGTTGCATACGATTATGGTGTCAAAACCAACATCTTACGTATGCTTGCAGACCGCGGTTGTAAATTAACAGTTGTTCCTGCACAAACACCAATTGAAAAAGTTTTAGCTTTAAATCCAGACGGCGTGTTCTTGTCAAATGGCCCTGGTGATCCAGCAGCATGTGACTATGCAATTGAAGCAGTTAAAACACTGGTTGATACAACAAACTTACCTGTATTCGGTATTTGTTTAGGTCATCAAATCCTAGCACTTGCTTCTGGTGCGAAGACGATGAAAATGAATCATGGTCACCACGGCGCTAACCATCCTGTACAAAACCTTGAGAATGGTACAGTGATGATTACTTCTCAAAACCATGGCTTTGCTGTCGATGAGAGTACTTTACCTGCAAACTTAAAAGTGACACATCGCTCACTGTTTGATGGTACAAACCAAGGTATTCATCGCACTGACAAACCAGCATTCAGCTTCCAAGGTCACCCTGAAGCAAGCCCTGGTCCACATGACTGTGCCCCACTGTTCGATCATTTCATCGAACTTATCGAAGCAGCTAAGAAGTAATTAAGGAGCGAATAATGCCTAAACGTACGGATATTAAAAGCATCTTAATTATTGGTGCTGGTCCGATTGTCATTGGTCAGGCGTGTGAGTTTGACTATTCAGGTGCGCAAGCATGTAAAGCGCTTCGTGAAGAGGGTTACCGCGTTATTTTGGTAAACTCTAACCCAGCGACCATCATGACTGACCCTTCAATGGCGGATGCAACTTATATCGAGCCAATCACTTGGCAGACTGTTGCTCAAATCATCGAAAAAGAGCGTCCAGATGCAGTCCTTCCTACTATGGGTGGTCAAACTGCATTGAACTGTGCGCTTGCATTAGATGAGCACGGTATTTTAGAAAAATACAATGTTGAATTGATCGGCGCGAGTAAAGATGCAATCGAAAAAGCGGAAGACCGTAAACTTTTCGATATCGCAATGCGCAAAATCGGTTTGGAATGTCCAAAAGCTGCTATCGCTGAAACAATGGAAGAAGCTTTAGCTATCCAAGCTGGTTTCGGTTTCCCTGTCATCATTCGTCCATCATTTACAATGGGTGGTTCTGGTGGTGGTATTGCTTATAACCGCGAAGAATTCCTTGAAATCTGTGAACGTGGTTTTGACCTCTCTCCTACTCACCAATTATTGATCGATGAATCATTGATTGGTTGGAAAGAATACGAAATGGAAGTTGTTCGTGATAAAAACGACAACTGTATCATCGTATGTGCGATCGAAAACTTTGACCCAATGGGCGTTCACACAGGTGACTCAATCACTGTAGCTCCTGCGCAAACATTGACAGACAAAGAATATCAATTGATGCGTAATGCATCTGTTGCTGTTCTTCGTGAAATCGGTGTTGAAACAGGTGGTTCAAACGTTCAGTTCGGCATTAACCCGAAAGACGGTCGCATGGTCGTGATTGAGATGAACCCACGTGTATCACGTTCATCTGCGCTTGCATCTAAAGCAACAGGTTTCCCAATCGCAAAAATCGCGGCGAAACTTGCAGTCGGTTACACCCTTGATGAATTGAAAAATGACATCACTGGCGGCGTAACACCAGCATCTTTCGAACCATCGATTGACTATGTTGTAACGAAGATTCCACGTTTCAACTTCGAAAAGTTCCCACAAGCTGAGCCAGTATTAACCACTCAGATGAAATCTGTGGGTGAAGTAATGGCGATTGGTCGTAACTTCCAAGAATCTGTACAAAAAGCACTTCGTGGTCTTGAAGTTGGTGTATGTGGCTTTGATGAAAAAGTTGAAGCAGGTACAGCCAATGCCAAAGACATCATCTTAAAAGAACTTAAAGTGCCTGGCCCAGAGCGTATTTGGTACGTTGCTGATGCATTCCGCCACGGTTTCTCTTTAGATGACGTATTTGAAGCAACAAAAATTGACCGTTGGTTCTTAATTCAAATCGAAGACATCATTAAAACTGAAGCTCAAGTAAAAGCTTTAGGTTTTGGTGACTTGAATGCTGACAATATCCGTTCATTCAAACGTAAAGGTTTATCGGACCTTCGCATTGCGAACTTAATGGGTATTTCACAAAAGCAATTCCGTAAACAACGTTGGAACTTGGGTGTATATCCTGTTTACAAACGTGTTGATACATGTGCTGCTGAATTTGAATCAGGTACAGCATATATGTATTCAACTTACGATGAAGAATGTGAAGCAAATCCATCTAATCGTGACAAGATCATGGTGATTGGTGGTGGTCCTAACCGTATTGGTCAAGGTATTGAGTTTGATTACTGCTGTGTACACGCTGCGCTTGCAATGCGTGATGACGGTTACGAAACTATTATGGTGAACTGTAACCCTGAAACAGTTTCTACCGATTATGACACATCTGATCGCTTATACTTCGAACCTGTAACTCTGGAAGATGTACTGGAAATCGTACGTACTGAGAAGCCTAAGGGCGTAATCGTACAGTATGGTGGTCAGACTCCATTGAAATTGGCACGTGCTTTAGAAGAAGCTGGTACGCCAATCATTGGTACATCACCAGATGCGATTGACCGTGCTGAAGACCGTGAACGTTTCCAACAGATGATTCAACGTTTACAGCTTCGTCAACCAAACAACAGCATCGTAAAATCTGCTGAAGAAGGTATTTCAGAAGCAGCGAAAGTGGGCTATCCACTGGTTGTTCGTCCATCTTATGTATTAGGTGGCCGTGCAATGGAAATCGTGTATAACGAAGAAGAGCTTAAACGCTACCTTCGTGAAGCAGTACAAGCATCTAATGAGGCACCTGTCCTACTTGACCGTTTCCTAGATGATGCGACTGAAGTTGACGTAGACTGCGTATCTGACGGTAAAGACGTTGTGATCGGCGGTATCATGCAACACATTGAACAAGCAGGTATTCACTCTGGTGACTCGGCATGTTCGATTCCTCCTTACTCTCTTTCACAAGAAGTTCAGGATGAAATGCGTCGTCAAACGGTAGCAATGGCTAAAGAACTTGGCGTTGTTGGTTTAATGAACGTTCAGTTTGCTGTAAAAGGTAACGACATTTACGTACTCGAAGTAAACCCACGTGCATCACGTACGGTTCCATTCGTGTCTAAATGTATTGGTGAATCTTTAGCAAAAGTTGCAGCTCGTTGTATGGCGGGTCAATCACTTGAATCTCAAGGTTTCACTAAAGAAATTATCCCAACACGTTTTGCAGTGAAAGAAGCGGTGTTCCCATTCGCTAAATTCCCTGGTGTTGACCCAATGCTTGGCCCTGAGATGAAATCGACAGGTGAAGTAATGGGTGTTGGTCATACATTTGGTGAAGCATTCTATAAAGCAGTGTTGGGGTCAAATGAACGTTTGCCTGGCTTACCAACTGAAGGCGAAGTTAAACATGCATTCTTGTCTGTTCGTGAATCAGATAAGAAATACATTACTGACATTGCTCAAAAGTTAATTGCTTATGGCTTCAAACTTGTTGCAACTAATGGTACTTACCAAGTACTTCAAGCAGCTGGTTTAGAGTGCGAAGCAGTGAATAAAGTCACTGAAGGTCGCCCTCATATTGTAGACCGCTTGAAAAATGGTGAAATTCATCTTATTGTCAACACAACTGAAGGCAAACAAGCTCAGTATGATTCAGCGATGATTCGTCGTGCTGCCCTCCAAGGTAAAGTGTATTACACAACGACAATCAACGGTGCTGAAGCAGTTTGCCAAGCATTTGCTGTGAAATTGCCAATGGATGTATACCGCTTGCAAGATTTACAAACTGTAGGTTAATTCTCTACCGATAAGTCCCGTCACCTTATCGGTGGCGGGCTTTTTCTTTTTTTTAATCCTGTATTTTCCCAACCAATTTAGAGGGGACTAAAATGCAACGTTATCCTATGACTCCCGAAGGCAAGGTTGCCTTAGAGAAAGAATTACAACAGCTAAAAACAGTGGATCGCCCTCGTATCACGCAGGCAATTGCTGAGGCACGTGAACACGGTGACCTCAAAGAAAATGCTGAATATCATGCTGCTCGTGAGCAACAAGGTTTCTGTGAAGGCCGCATCCAAGATATCGAAGGTAAGCTCGGCGCATGCCAAGTGATCGATGTAAAAGACCTTGAGCAAAATGGTCGTGTTGTGTTCGGGGTAACAGTTACTATTGAAAACCTTGATACTGAAGAACGCAAAACTTACAAAATCGTAGGTGATGACGAAGCAGATTTTAAAATCAATAAAATCTCAGTGAACTCTCCAATTGCACGTGGTCTTTTAGGTAAGAGTGAAGGCGACGAAGCGAAAATTCAAACACCACAAGGTGAAGTTGAATACGAAATCGTAAGTGTGGAATATCTCTAATTCCAAATCATCAACCCCTCTTCTGAGGGGTTTTTCTTCTCAAGATACACTGTGGAAATTCAATGGACTCATCTTTGATCAACTCTCCTGTTAAACATTGGTGTGAGTTCGAATTTATTTCCAAAACAGTGAAAAATCCGAATATCCATATTAAAGGTAATTATTCTTATTACTCAGCCTATTGGGATCAGGGTTTTGAACGTTGTGTTGTCCGTTATTTACATGACAAACCATCTTTGCCTGAGAAGCCAATCGATCAACTCCATATCGGTAACTTTGTTTGTTTTGGTGCTGAATGCGTGATTATGATGGGTGGCAATCAACTCCATCGCCCAGATTGGATTTCGACCTTCCCTTTTGATACACGCAGCTTTCTACCCGCTGGTGATACTGTGATTGCTGATGGTTGTTGGATTGGCAGTCGAGCAATGATCATGCAAGGGGTTAAATTAGGTGAAGGCGCTGTGGTCGCCACAGGTGCTGTGGTCACTCAAGATGTGCCGCCTTATGCTGTTGTCGGCGGAGTTCCTGCCAAAATTATCAAATACCGTTTCTCCGAATCTGATATTGAAAAATTGCTCTCGATCAAACTCTATGACTTTGATGAAAAGCAGATTTTAAAAATGCGTGAACAGTTGCAGGCTGATGATATTAATCAACTTTTTCAGTTTATAAAAATTGATAAAAAATAGCTACTTAGTATAATTCTAATACAGCAGATTCTGAAATAAAGTTAACCATATCCTGAATTTCACAATACTGCCCTACAAAATTATGTTTTGAATATTCAAAATTTTTCCATACAATTTTTAAAGGAGGCTGAACAGGTCTACTTGTACTTCCATCTAAACAATCTCTTAATGCAGAAAAGTTAGCTCCCATATAACCTAGCACACCACACACTTCTTCACCAATATAGCAATACAAATCCAATTCAGAGGTTATATAGGAGCCATCCAAAGTAATTTCTTTGACTTTTTCAGACGCATCATTTTCTAACCTAGCAAGAAAGAGAGCAATATGTAGCCAACATGTTTTCTCAAATGAATTCAAACTGAACCAATATTTTTCACCACATTCATGATTTAAATATTTATAAATCAACTCTTGTCTTTTAAAAAAACAATCAAAATCAGAATATTCTTGATCGCTATAAGCTTGTTCTAATTCTTCTTTATTATTATAAATTATAAGATCATTTTCTTTATAAAAAAAATCAAAAGGTAAATATAGGTAATCCCCAATACTCTGATCTTTTCCTTCTTGATTACAAGTTATTAAAATCCCCAAGTAATCCAATTTTTTATTGTGAATTAAGAGTTTTAAATCCTTCATTTCTTGTAGAATATTTTTTGATAAACTATTTCTAAAACATATTTTCTCACTATCATAATAATAATCATTAACAATTAAGGTATAAATTACGTTATCTATTTCATTTTCAAAATCATGTTCTAGGAAAACTACGTTCAACATCTTCTTGATCATTTAGCACTCCCAAATTTTATAAATATCAATCTAACTTATACATGCATCATAATATATCAAATGAACTAATAATATCATTCTAAGCTTACTATGTAACATCCAATTTAAAAGAGTATCCCTATAAATTTACTAGGTTTTATTCATCTCATAATCAGTTTAATATAAAACAATAGACAGTATTTTAAACAAAAAACTCACAAGCAATTAGACAGCAATAATAAGGAGCAATCACCATGACTTATCAAAAAATCCTCGTTGCCATAGATGATTCAGAAATTGCAGTAAACGTGATTCAAGAAGCTGCACAACTCGCAAAAGCACTGAATAGTGAAATCACAGTCGTTGAAGTGATGACCTTAGACCCTTACCTAGCTGATGCCTATCTTAAGCTTGGTCAAAGTAATGAACTGATCGAACGCGTACGCAGTTATGTACAAGAAAACTTAGATAAAGCAGAGAAAAAGTTTGAAGAGCTTGGCTTAACCGTTGGAACACAAATACTTGAAGGCTTTTCAATACACGAAGAAATTATCGGTGCAGCACAGAACTTAGGCTCTGATCTTATTATTATGGGATCACATGGTCGTACAGGAATTAAAAAATTTATATTAGGTAGCGTTGCCCAAAAAGTATTAGGAGAAAGTCATATTCCTGTTTTAATCGTGCGTTAATTATATTTATGAAGATTTAACCATCGAATCTTATTAATTTAAAATCAAAGCCAGTATAAGAGTAATCTTGATACTGGCTTTTTATATTTATTCAGATGCTAATTGAATTGGTTTTGCCTTTTCTAATACATCTTGTGGTAATTCAGTCGTAGAAACGATAGTTAATGACTGCGTATTTGCTTGAAGGTTTTCTTTCTTAAGATCATTTAATACGACATTCGTATCTTTTGTACTCAAGCTATACATTGCACCTGTTGCAGGGTCAATAATCAAAAGACCAAGTAAGCCACCAAAAACAATATTTCCAACATACCAACCATTTACGTGTGCTGAAACATTCACAGTTTTAGTTTCGTAGCCTTCTTTTTCAAAGATTACAGTATATTTTTCAGGTACAAAGAAACCTGAGCTTCTTTTCAAACTTACAGTCACAGGTGCTTGTCCTACATGAACTTTTTTACCTGCTTTATTTAAAATCGTAATATTACTGAGTTCTGGCGTACTCTCAAATGTCATTGTCTGAGTTCTACCAGACATAATGCTCGCACATCCAGATAAACTAAGCGCAGCGATCCCACAAATAACAGCTAATTTTTTCATTTAATTACCAAATATACATATGTATTCTTTATGTATAATTATTGTAATTAAAAAATAAAATAACGGCAATATCCTTTTATACAAATCAGTCTATTTATTTTTAGCTTTATGGAATCCAACTAAAAACCTTTAAATTAATTTTATTATTTAAAAGATAAATCCCCTCATCGGCCAATAATTGTTGTTGAATATTCCCTCCTTTTTCATTTATACGCATCACACTTATTTTTCCTTGTGAATTAATAACACGATGCCAAGGAATACTACTCTCTTTATCCAAATGCTTGAGAACATAGCCAACCAATCGCGCATGCTTAGGAATACCCGCTAACTTTGCAATCTGTCCATAAGTTGCTACTTTCCCATAGGGAATTAAAGCAATAACTTCTAAAATCTGTCGATGCAACTCATTACTATCTTTCACAATTTCCTCTCAAAAAATCTGTTAGCATATTGAAAATCAGAACGAATTTCCTAAAGAACAATTAAAAATTGATGGACAGAGGAACATAAAAATGCGATCAAAACTGATATTGCTTACAGCCTTATGTCTGACCTTTACAGCTTCATGTACCACCAGAAAACCACCGGTGAAAATTACACCATATAAATACAAAATTGACGCAGCAAGCCATCTTCCCGTCGTCTATGTAAGCTTTGTCTACACGACCAATCGTCCTGAAGCAAAAGTATTTGATACACGTTTGCAAATGTACAAAGAGTTAGAGATTTTAAACCGCTACTTCCTTGATGAAGATAATCAAAAAATCTTTAAGTTTAGAATCAATCATTACTACTCTTATCAAGACTTCAGCAAACGAAAATGTGAATTGGCAAATCGTTTGAATCAACCCACTGCCCTCATTCCCGACAACATTCCTGGCGCTGTTAAAAGCTGTTTCCCAAGACGTAAAAGCAAAGAAGTGTTTTTTATTATTTATGACGCATACAATCAAAAACTCAAGTACAACGATATTACCAGTTGGGGGTTTAGAAATCAGGGACAACCTTTTATCTTGATCGATTGGGAACGACTCAACTATCAAACACAAGCCGCAAGTATCCATGAAATGGGACATGCTTTTGGCTTAGGACATGTTTGCGCACCGAGAGCAAAGAAAAGCACACCAACCAATATTATGACAAGCTACGACTGTAAATTAGGTAGCGGAGGTCTACGTAACTTAGGTTTTACCTCAGAACAATTAAATACTATTTTGCAAAATTATGCCAAATACCCTTAGATTTTCAATTCAACAAATGAACCTAATGCATTCTTTTTAAATTGATAATGACTTTGATCCAAATGTTGCGTTAGATAGTCACTTGCCTGCTTAAATTGTTTTTCATTCACAGGATATGGCTGCCAAAAAGTTTCTAAATTGTCTGTAAAAATTGGATACAGTTGCACAGTTTCTTCATCAAGATTAATCCGAGCAATCATGCCATAAGGTAAAGCCTGATGCTTTTTATATTCACCATTGCTATTAAACACCCCATTTCCTATCCCAAAAACTACTGGTTTATCATAAATATATTGAATCGGCTGAATCGTATGCGCGCCATGTCCAATGATCAGATCAACACCGATTTGTGTAAATAATTTAGCAAGACTTTCTTGCTCTGGATGAGTTGTTTTGAAATCAACCCCCCAATGACAAATTAAGATGACCTTATGGGTAGGATGACGTGTTTTATAATGGATAATCTGTTCAAATAAAATCGTATTTAGACAAGCGACTCCAGCACTCTCCCCTAATGCATAAAAATCATAATCTTGATATGCAATGTCCCGATGCCAATAACCATTAAAAATCGCAAAGGTTTTTTGTGCGTTTCGAATCTCAAAAAACTGATGTGCTTCTTGTTGATCTAATCCAGCACCAATGTAATGGATATTCGCCTCATCATACTGCTGTAAGGTGTATCGTAAACTAGCAGCGCCATAATCCTTTAAATGATTATTTCCGAGGCAAACTGTATTGATATGCACTCTTTTAAATTCTTGGATCGTTTCTTTCGCTTCGGCACCCAATATGAATGCTTTCTTGTCTTGCAGAGGAGAATCTTTTTCAGAGTTAAATACCGCCTCAAAATTCGCAATATTCAGATCATTTTCATTAAAAAAGGCTTTTATCTTTTCAAATGAATGTTGATAACCATAGCGTTGTAATGCGTCATCATTTCCTTTGCATTTTCGAATCTCAGTGTAAAACTCACCAAAGTAAGTATCACCGATGATATTGATCCATTCACTTTTTGCTTGGATCGACTTTAATGGAATCAATCCCTCTGTAAAATAATGATAATAAGGAATAATGTGATCAATGCGTTGAATTGAATCAAATAAACAAAAGATACCAATGGTTTGATTTTCTGCTCGATAGGAAAAATAAATCTGTTTATTCGCATATTCCAAATACAACACGGCATCTAGTTGAGAGCACGTTAATATCGAGCTGATCGGTGTCAGCGTATTGCCTTTGAAGCTTAGCTGCTTCTGAAAGACTTGTTGAATGATCTCAATTGGCATTAAAAAAATTGCTTCTGCCAGTTGATAAAGTTCTCTAATGGTTTGAACTTGAGTATCAAGTTTAAATTTTTTTAATTCATGCTGTAATGCGATCTGTGTCTGCTCACGACCACCTAATAACTGACTCAATAATTGCAAAGCTAGTTCTGGTGGTTGGGCAAATGCGATGTACTGTAATAGCTCCAAAACAGTATAAGCTTGTTTTTTTGAACTTCCAAAAAGGTTGTTTTGGCGACTTCCCTCTAGCTCAATCCTTTGATCCAATTTTAATTTTTCAGCTTGAATCATTTGCATCGCAAGGTACAAAACGATCCAGTTATTACAATCCACCGAAAGCGATGTTTGCCAAATCGAATGCTGAAAGTCTTCAGATTTAATCTGCGTTATTATTTTAATTTCTTGAGATAAATCCATTTATTTAAACCTCAATTTATTCATTTTCAAAATGCTGAACATAAGCAATATATCCAGACAAATTATGTTCCTGATCATCTATTCGAACGCGAAAACGATCATGTCTCACATAGAATGCATGTAAAATTTTATCTGGCCGCGCCATATACATTGCAACTTCAGGGTAAAAGAAACCTGTCCGTTGGAACTCAGTCCGAAACTCGATAAGCTTTTTCAAATCATCAAAATGTGATTGCTTAAATAGTTCTGCTAAACCAAGCTTCTTCATTCTTTCAATCATTTGATACGCAGCCATCATTAACTCTAATAAGGTGGCATAACTGGTCTTTCGATTGCGAATAAAAATCATATGTCTCAGGTAGTTTTTCATACCAAAGAGAAAATACTTTTCCTCTGGGCAAATTTTCGTTAGTTCATTGGTACAGTAACTAAGCCAATGATCATGATAGCGCTCATATCTTTCAGAAATAAAACGTTCAAACATGAGCTTTACTGTACTTAATAATTTTTCTTCTGGTTTTAGTTGATACAGCCGCAATAAGGCCAAAGCAGCTTCACCGTCATAATAAACAATGCGAAACTTTTGCTTTAATTCCATATTTGGATAATGCAGTACATGAGTCGTTTCACCTTCTGAATTTACCATTGATAAAATTCCATTGGCTAACTTTTTAGCATAATCCAGATATTGATTATCTCCTGTAAGCTCTTGATATTTAGTGAGCATTAAGATTGCAGCGGCATTTGCGCCTAACTTAATTTCATCTAATTTTTCTGGTTCACTTGCATCTAACATATAAGCAAGCTGAGGTTCTTGCTCGAAATAAAAATGAGCCAAGGCATAATCAATTGCTGACCTTATTTTCTTTAAATGCCCTTCATGATTATCGATCATTAAGGTTTCGATTAGAGCGTAGTTCGTGGTGCAATGCCGAATCGTATTGTAATTTCGAATACTTCGATCATAGGCAGGAAAACATCCATAAATAAATCTGCCATCTTCTTGAATCTGTGAAGTGATGAATGCTGCATTTTGCTTAATCATTTTTATAAAATGTTGCTTCTTCGATTCCAGCAAGTATCGAACACCATTTTCGGTGAACTGGCTTTGCAACTGAATCAATTGATTGTTTTCATAGAACATAGCATAGGTATCAAACGTCCATACCTGTTGCAATTCTTTAAGATTGATCTGCTTTTTTGAATCATCGTATTTTCGTAAAATACTGGTGTTGAGATTAGCTTCATCAAAAAAGTTAGGTTTGTCATAGCTTAACCCTCGAATGATTGCTCGGCCATAAAGTTCTTGCTCTAAGAAACAACATTCAAAATTTTCATCGAAACTAATGCCTTTTCTATAGTGATTATTGTGAAATTGGTTTCTCACTGTTTGCTTAACATCATCCCATTGCTCTTTTTGAACGTTGAAAACAAAGTCAAATTTTAAAAATTCAGGTAAAGACTGTTGTGCTTCATATTGCTGATCTAAAAAACTAAATAATTGTGCTTTGGCAGTAGAAAAACTCGAATACGCTGAATTCCAAACCTTGCAACGTTCCTCTCTTTCTCCATATGAAAAAAACAAGACTGTTTTCTCTACTTGCGTATAGAGTTGTACTTTTTCTAGGTAATCGAGTAATTGACTTTTTAACTGATCAATTCCTGAAATCAAAGTTGTTGTCATATTTTAAGTTTCTAGAATTTATAAATATTTTAGACAAGATAGCATAATTCTTTATCAATGAAATCCAACAAAAAAGAGAACCCGAAGGTTCTCTTTTTTTCATATCAATAATTAGAACAGATTAAGTTGGTTATTATTGATGAGATCATTTAATGTCGTATCAACATCAATGGTAAGTAATGTCACGCTGTCATGTGTTCCACCAGCACCATCACGATCAATACTGATTGTGGTTGATGTTCCATCAGAACTTACACTCACATATCCAGCTAATGATGCTGCGCTTCCATCTCCAGCATAACCCACTAAGAGATTAGAAATATCAATCACATCAGCATTTGGATCAGTTGCTGTATCACCCACATGGAAGTCATTCCATGTATCGTGACCATTACCTCCTGCATCATCAGCATTGTTTAAGACGTTGAAGATGAGAGTATCAGATCCTCCAGCAGCACTTTCAATGATGTCATTTCCAGCAGTACTGGTTACGATGTCATCAGCAGAACTCAAGTTGAAGTGCTGTCCTAAAGAGATCGTAAGCGTTGAGGTCACCTCAGTTCCATCAAACGATACTAATTTATAATCAATCACATCTGTTGCTGATGAAACCACCATGTCACGTTGATAGTAATAAGAACCATCGTTATATAGATACAACGTACCTTCTGCTGTGTCTATAGATTGACCAGCGGCTAACTCATACTGACCTGTTACAGGATTCATGACATAAAGCTGTGTTCCAGTTGTTGTATCTGCAACACCGCCTAATGTATCACCTTCCAAGATATTGCCATGGATCCAATCCGCTGTTGGACTAGTCGCGGTGTATTGATCTACATAAGTGATGTTCACATCAGCATTTGTACCAACGCTCATTACCACACCACCAATCAATGGTGTTTGAACAGTTGTGACGACACGATAAATACCTGCTGCAAGATCAAGTGTCGATAAATCAATTGATGCGATTTCACCTATTGCAAGAACAATGCCTGAATGTAAATCAGAAGCAACTGTTGTCCATGTTGTTGGGCCTGTTTGAATTTGCAGTGCTAAGGTCACGTTAGCGTTACCTAGACCTAATGCATTTGCTGTCAACGAACCAGACTGAGCCATACTATCGTTAATGCTAAATGTTCCGCTGGTATAAGTTTGGGTAGTACCTAAAATACCGAGTGTCGTTCCGTTAGCATTGAAATAATTATTATCCACTACATTTTGCACATCGACTAATGAATCTGCAGTATCTGCATTTGCAACAGGTGCTGGGATAACCGCATCTAATGATGGATCGGTAGTATTCCATGTGATTTCAACATCCGGTGAACCAATTTGAACATGTAACGTTGCAGTATCTGTTCGGCCAGTCACAGGATCAGTTACCGTATAAGTGAAGCTATCAACTTTACCAATATTTGTGGTATCAGCTGTTGCTTGATAACTATAACTACCATCCGAATTTAAAGTTAATGTGCCATAAGCCCCATTAATTACTGTTGGAGTACCTGCTGCAACTGTCGCTGTATTTCCATTCTCAGATTCAACAAAAGTGACAACAGATGTACTCGTGATGTAGTCAGGTGTGTAACCAGTACCATAAGCGGCTGAATCGTCATCAGTTAGAACATTACCATTGACTGTATCAGCAACTAATGTTGGTGCTTGAGTAATATCGCCGTGATTCAAGGTAATATCAGCAGTTACACTACCAAGTGCGGTAAGAAGTGTGTCACTTTCCATGAACAACTCATACGTTCCTGCACCAAGATTACTGACTTGGAATTCAACTGAAGAACCAAAGATTCCAAGTAAATCTATTACACCAGTGTCACTACTATCAGCAACTACAATACTTGTACCATCTGGATTTAGGCGAGTAAGAACTACATGTAAACCATCAATTACAGTTGCAAGTGAACCAAAATCTACGGAAATGATAGCGTCAGTCAAATTACCTGGATCAACAGTGAAAGTTGCTGTTCCTTCATTTGCACCAATTACCAAACCACCAACACCTAACAGCCAACTATAGCTAATCGCATTATCTAGTACTTCTTGAGTTACTGGATATACAAGATCAATAGAGGCCGAATCAACGTTATCCATTGCATCTACAGGAAGCGGACTTGTAATAATTGCTGGTTGTGATGGATCTGCATCATTCCAAGTCATATCCACACTTTCACTATCTAAGTGGACATACAGAATTGCATCTGAAGTGTCACCAGTTACAGGATCAAGCAATGTATAGGTAAATTGATCAACTTGACCAAGATTCAAACCATCGGCATTCGGTGTATATGTATAGTTACCATCCTGATCTATGACTAAAGTTCCGTATGTACCAACAATCGTAGTACCAGCTGGGTCAATAACGGAACCATTAACCATTGATATAATGGCATTACTGCTTGCAGCATCGATACCACCATTGATACCAGTATCATTGATAACGTTACCAGATATCGCCTGAACAGAATATCCGTCGATGATAAATGGATTATAAACATCCATTGTTCCAGTTAATGTTCCACCTAGACCAGCACCTAACAAACCTTCATAAGAAATAAAAGCACGGTAATTACCAGAATCTAATCCCTCAAGTACAGCTGTAGGAGTACCTCCTATGAGAGATAAACTAATCAATGAAGCATCAGGATTATCACCACCGACAGATACCCATTGACCAGTTGTTTCATCAAATTTCTGAACAACAATCGCATAATCACTTAGTACACTCGCTGTTAATAATGCATCAAATGTAAACGTTGCTGTACCTTCACGGTTTGGATCAACAGTAAACTGTATCGCATCTTCAGACAGTAATTGCAGATCTAAACCTGCTACAGAAACCGTAGCTAGGTAAGAAGCATCTCCAAGGGCTACATCATCGGCAACAAGTAACGGTTCTGGGTTAATCTCTGCAACGGCAAGGTTATCAATTGCTTTCACAGAGCTTAAATCAATTGTTAATGTTGCTTCAGCAGCATCCCCTGTAGCTGGATCATATAATGTATAAATAAATACATCTTCTTGACCTATACCTGCAGCATCTGCATTAGGTGTATATGTATAAGTACCATCTGGATCAATAGTCAATGTACCGTATGTACCAACTATAACTGTATCTACACCTGTTACAGCTTGTCCATTAACTGCAGAAACAACTGTCGTTCCAGTTACAATATCAGTCTCACCACTTGTGTTCATATCAAGAATGACATTACCATCTGCATTTTCTGTATAGAAACCGCCAATTTGGGTAGTGTCATATACATCCATGGTTCCGGTTAAAGTACCAAGTAAACCAATACCTGCTAATCCATTGTATGTCATGAACGCACGGTATGTGCCTTCTTCCAATCCGTCAATAACTACACTCGGAGTTCCACCTAGCAGTGTTAAATCTAGAATATCAGCTTCACCACCACCGTAAACAGAAGTCCACTGACCAGATATTGGATCTAGTTTTTGTAGTACCAATGAATAGTCAGATAAAACATCTGCACCGAGTAATGCACTATATGTAAATGTTGCTGTACCTTCTTGATCAGCAGCAACAGAGAAACCAATAGATTCTGAACCTAACTGTAGGTCAAGTCCAGCAAGTGAAACCAAAGCTAAATAAGTTTCACTACCTAATGGAGCATCATCAGCAATCAACAATGGTTCAGGCGCTAATATAGCAGTATCAGTATTATCAAATGCCGTTATAGTACTGGTATTCAATACGGTTAGAGTGACATCTGCATCAGCCATGTCCACATTGCCTTCGCTATCCACCGCTTCTGCATGGAGCACTATCTCACCTGTGATCGGGTCTGCCGTCGATGCATCAATCGTTGCTGTGATGAAACCATTTGCCAAGTCGGTTGTCGTGACGGTGTAATCCGTACCATTCACATTCACCACTGTGCCTGCAACGGCATCTACACCTAAACCAACTTGGGCTTCGAATACACCATCAACTCCAACCTCTAACAAGTTCAAAATTCCATCACCATTGAGGTCATCAGGTACTGTGATCGTGGTGATCAAGTCTTGCGGCACTATATCCACTGCATACACTTGGC
>NZ_AXCD01000009.1:0-54628 GCF_000475335.1 Acinetobacter sp. COS3 | reverse complement strand
ATAAAATTGGAAAAGCTTTATCATATTGATCATTATTGATGAAATTTTCTGCTTGTTTTAGCTTTTTATTTGTTTCTTGATCATAAATATATACTGTTTCTGAATTTGAATTCTTAGTATTTGCAGTGTGCTCTTGTTTTGTACTACCACATGAAATCAAGAAGATAAGTGATATAAGAACCAAAACATTTTTCATAAAAATTTTAGACTTTAGCGCAACATAGACGAAGATGAATTTTAATTTATATTTTTATGCAGAACAATTAATTATATGGATTGTTATTTACTTTTTTGTAACGAGATAACTTGTTTTTATAAAAATATAAGAGATTAAATAGTAGAGACAAAGCACCTACAACAGGTGGGCTTGAATTGTACCTGTCGGAGTAGTAGATGATGTATTATTAAGCTTTAACTAGTTTTACACGTAGCTATGGTGGAACAATAATTGCTAAAAAATGAAATAGTGCGTGGATTTGATTTTTATGTATAAATAAAATTATATTAATAGTAAAATAGATAAACTCTAATATTTTTTATAAATATTTTATGTTTTTAATTTTTTTTTACATTGTTTTGTTGTAAAATTTATAAAATAATTTTGTTGATTTGAATAAATTGGTGCTGAGTATGTTGATTAAGACAAAAAAGAATGTTTTATTAATTGTTCTGACTATGTTTTTATCTTCATTTATTTTAGTCGCTTGTGGTAATTCTACTAATACGACAAAACCGAAAGATAGCCATAGCCAACAGGACGTTAATCCCTTATTTGAAAAAGCACAAAATTTATTCGATCAAGATAAATACGAAGATGCATATAAAATATATAAGCAACTTGCGGATCAAGGTGATGCTAAAGCTCAAAATGCATTAGGTAATGGTTATCAGCATGGTTTTTGGGGAGAAACTGATCTAAAACAAGCTAAAAAGTGGTTTCAAAAAGCAGCTGATCAAAATTATGCGGGAGGCATCCATAATTTAGGCATGCTGGAATTTTTGCAAGGAAATTATAAACAGGCTCTACCATATTTTGAAAAGGGAGCAAACTTAAAGAGTTCAGAATCAATGACTCTTTTAGGCGCATACTATTCAGAAGGAATTATATTTGAACAAGATTATAAAAAGGCGCTTGAATATTTTTCGAAAGCTATAGATATTGATGCAGATAATGCAAGTGCTTTATTTAATATTGGGCAAGCGTATTATTATGGGGAAGGAGTTGGACAAGATTATAATAAAGCCTTTGCCTGGTATGTTAAATCTGCAAATCAAGATTATAGTCTAGCGCAGATTCAATTGGCGGAGATGTATTTTAGTGGGCAGGCTGTACCTAAAAATGTGAAAAAAGCTATTGAAATTATTAAGCCTTTGGCAGAGTTAGGTGATCCAAAAGCACAACAAAACTTGAAGTGGTATATTGATCATCCAAATTAATTAATATCAGTTGCTTAATTTAAGGAAATTAGTCGAATATGAAGGTTAAGATGAAAAAGAATATTTTCCTGATTGTTCTAACTCTGTTTTTATCTTCATTTTCTTTAGTCGCTTGTGGTAATTCTAAAAACACAGCAAAGCAGGAAGCTAACAATAGCCAACAAAACGTTAATTCTTTATTTGAAAAAGCACAAAATTTATTCGATCAAGATAAATATGAAGATGCATATAAAATATTTAAGCAACTTGCGGATCAAGGTGATGCTAAAGCACAAAATGCATTAGGTAATGGTTATCAGCATGGTTTTTGGGGAAATGTGGATTTTGATAACGCTATCTACTGGTATAACAAAGCAATAGAAAAAAATGAACCTCATGCCGCTTATAATTTGGCGTCGTTATATGAAAAAGGTAATGGAGTAAAACAAGACTTTGATCTTGCTTATGCCTATTATACTTTAGCCAAAGAGTTTGGCTTGGATGTCGCTCAAAAAAAATTACTGGAACTAGATAGTAAAGTCGTTAAAGAAAATATTCGGATTTTAAAAAATGGAGATAATATACAAATAGCAATAGATGATCCTTCTAGTAAATGGGAAATTATGGATGAAGAGGATTATCTAAAGAAGAATGGTAGATAAAAATTCTATAATGATTAAGGAATTTATACCAACTCTACATCCACATATTGCCGAATTAAATTATCATCAAGCATATGCACATAATCTAGGAATGCAACATTAAAACTACCGACGGTTTGTGCATGCTCATAAGCAAGTTTACCTGCAATTGCAAAGTGAATATGTGACGCAAGTGCAGCAATTGTAGATGCACTAACAGCACTATACGCTGCTGTTAATGCACCTAAAGCACAACCTGTTGCTGTGATTTTAGGTTGTAAGTGACAACCACCATTTACCCGAATAACAAGATCTAATTCTTTAGAAATGATGTAATCCGATTCACCCGAAATCGCAATACATTTAGCATGGTTTAATAAGTTCTTTGCTTGTACATATACATCTTGGCTATTTAGCGTACTGTCTACACCTTTGGATTGAATTTGACTGCCAGCCAGCGCACTGATTTCAGAGGCATTTCCTCGAATAATTGTTGGATTAAATTTTAAAAGTTGATCTACAGTTTCACTACGCCACTTCAAAATCGCACCATAACCCACAGGATCAAGTATCCATGGTACTTCATGCTGCTGAGCAGTTTGAGCTGATATTAACATTGCCTGTGTCTGTTCAGTTGTTGGTGTGCCAACATTAATACTGAGTGCGGAACTGATTTTAGTAAAATCTTCCGCTTGAAAAGGATTATCAATCATCGCAGGTGACGCACCGGCGGCAAGTAAAATATTCGCTGCATAATTACTGGCAACACTATTGGTTATACATTGAACGAGTGGCGATTGTTTTTGTAATGAATGCCAAGCTTCTATGACTTGATCAATAAGTTGTTGTTTCTGTAACATGATAAATCCTGAGCTAACTAACGCGTAAAATAATGGTCTTGATGCTTACATTGACGGCAAATTAATGAAACGTAATCTTTTGCATCATAATCCACAACTAAATCATTCGAACCACAATACATACACCGCTTAACCGAATAAAAATTTAAACGAGGTTCAATTTTACGCCAAGATTTCCAAACAGGTTGAAAGAAAATATTTTCGTCATAACCCAAAAACTTAAATAATAAAACCTCACTCATTTTACTAAAAGGAATGTTGTGTGGTCTTGGCAATGTGCTTGTTTCCCAACGTTCAGCCAAAGCGCGTTCACGATATTGTTCAAGTGTCTTTTTCAATAAGTTGGTATTAATAAACTTATCATTTCTCGGCTGCAATGCTTTCTGTTTATAAAGATATTCTAAAGCGGTTTGAATAAGATAGTAAATTTGGCCAATCGCTAACCCCTCCATCAAACGGTAGCAAAAAGCCTGAAACGAACGATTTCCAGCAATTTGAATTCCCCAAGTACGACAGTAGAACTGCATGAATTGCACAATCTCTTGGTAAAGCACCAAGTAGAGTGCATCCTTAACTTCATCTGTACTTTTAAAGGGAACACCTAAACTTAAATTTTCATAAAACCACTGGCGAAGCTGGTGGGTAATACTAAACAGACTTGGGTCAGCATAGCCATCTAAGCGAACATTTAAATAATAATGTTCAGTTTCAATGCCAGAATCTTGTGGTTTTAAAATACCGACTTTGACGAGGTCTTGAATCAAATGGTTCTGGAATAAGAAATTAGGCGTGAATTCATGATATTTAATGTTTTTCCAATGGATCATTTCATCATGCTGAATATCTTCACGCGCATAACCATCTAATAGACTTAACAAGAACAGTTTATGTAAAAAACTGAGTTGATTGAGACTATAGATGATTTCATCTTTTGCTTTGTATTTACGTTGTTCTTGTAAAAGTGCTTGTTGTGTTTGTTTCTTTCGTTGTGCCGTGCATTGAGTACAATGACAGTTCATATTGCTATCAGGCTTAAACACACGATGTTCGCAATGGCTGCACTCATGAAATTGAATATCTTGAGTGTATTGTTCAGCTTCAACCCAGTACATTGAAGCTTTGCAGAGAGGACAATGGCTACTTTCATCTAACTGTTTTTGTAGAATCTGTAAATCCATTGAGCAGAGACCTGTTATGCCTAAATAAAAGATTATACATGTTGGCATAAAAGAATGATGCATAGTTTTAGATTGCAAATTAAAAGCTTGAAATTTGATTTAATTTTTTAGATTTTTACTGCCTTCAATTACAGAGAAGAAATATAACTTTGCTAACCCTTGTTCATTTAACTGTTAATTTGTGACTTAGTTAAAATTCTTTTTGATTTTAAGTAATTAAATATCTATTGGTCGTGTTGACTGCCGATTGTTGTTGTAATACATATGTATATTAGATGGATCAATTTTGCATTACGGAGCATATTATGCAAAGAAACTCACTCATGAATGGACTCATGGGAGTATCATTTATTTTATTCACTTCTACTAGTTTTGCTGCAACCCCTGAAGGTTTTTGGAAAAGTATTGATGACCGTACTGGTGAGCAGCTTTCAATCATAGAAATTAAGAAAAAACCTGATAATACATATACAGGAACGATTGTTTACCGCTATCCAGTTTTAGGTGGTGGAGCAGTGTTAACCAATTGTGTGAAATGTCCAGAACCATTTAAAAATAAGCCAATCTTAGGTCTCCAAATTGCTTGGGGATTAAAAGAAGATCCTAAAAAGCCAAATCAGTATATTGATGGTCGTGTATTAGAGCCTAAAACAGGTAATATTTATAAAGGTAAAGCACAATTGAGTGCTGATGGAAAACGTATGCGTATGCGTGGATATATGGGAATTTCAGCATTAGGTCGTACCCAAGTTTGGATTAGAACAGATAGTGCGAATCCGTAAATAAGAACTATTTACAGAGAGGCCTGAACAACGAGTTTAGGCTTTTTTTTGTTTAAAATTATGTACATATGTATATGAAATAAAAATGACGGTGTGGTTGTTTTTTGTGCTAAAGAGTGGTTTTGTACGATGTAACTTCCTAAAAAGTGTGATAATTTTCGACCATTAAATTTATAACGATGAATAGCTTACTTTTTAAAGACGGGGGTTAATATGCTAAATCATATGCTCATGAAAGGAATCATGGGACTTTCAATTGCTTTTGCAAGTGTGACGACATTTGCTGCTTCAATCGAAGGCTATTGGAAAAGTATCGAAGAAAGAACAGGTGAACAATTATCAATTGTTGAAATCCGTAAAGGAAATGACGGACGTTTTCATGGAAAGATTGTTTATCGTTACCCAACACGCGGTATCGCGTTAACCAACTGTATGAAATGTGCAGCGCCAAATACAAATAAACCATTGCTAGGCTTAGAGATTCTGTCTGGATTTAGAGAAGATCCAAACAAAGCTGATGCTTATATCGATGGGCGTGTATTAGAAGCTACCAGCGGTCGTGTTTATAAAGGCAAAGCTGTTGTGACTGGTGATGGTAAACGATTACGTATGCGTGGCTATATGGGCGTATCTGCTTTAGGCCGCACAGTGGTTTGGTTACGAACAGATAGTGCAAATCCGTAATGAGCTTTATAAAAAACCTCGAATCTAAACAAGGTTCGAGGTTTTTTTATTGGATAAAGTAAATCGTTAAACAGGGCATGGTAAGTTTTCGTCCTCCTGACCAATTTTTTTAGCTGCAATTAATGCTTGAACTTTCTTACTTGGTACTTTCTCTTTTCCAAGCGCATCGTAGGTGTTGATTACATTGGTGACTTCTAGTGTTGTTAGACTAATTCCCTCCGCTGATAAAAAAACTGAGATAACGTTATGATCGATGCCTGCAGCGGCAAGATCATGGATTGCTTTAATATTTTCTAGGCGATAAAGATGCGCTTTTAATTCCATAGTCGTAGCCCTCACTTGTTATTTTAAATACCTACATTGGCATATATGTTTAAGCAATAACCGTGCACAAAATGTAAAGCTAACGAAAAAAATGTAAATTAAGCGATGAAATGCAGAGAAGTTTGTCACTTTTATTTATAAAGAGAAAACTATGTTGTAATTTTGTCTAAACGATAAGCCGATTCATCAAATTTTATTTGAAAATAGACAATCTCAACCCAATAAAAATTTTAAACGCATGTCGGGTCTTACAGACAGTTTTTATTGGTTGGCGTATGATTTGTGCAGATGTCTGTGATACTCGTGGTTATAACTGTTTTCAATGCGAGATTTTTAGACCAAACGGCATAATTTATGCTAATAAAAGACGCTTCAAGAAGTCTTGTCGACAAGACCATATACATGAAATCATGAAAGATAAGGAATACTGATGAATATCGCGGCTCAACCTCCTGTTCAAACGGATCAAACCATTTATTTAAAAGACTATCAAAAGCCATCGTTCTTGGTTGAATCAATTAATTTAGATATTCAAGTTTATGATGATCATACAATTGTTGATTCAACATTAGTGATGAAGCGTCAGGCAGCAGGCGCATTAACGCTTTTAGGCCGTGATTTAGAGCTAAAGTCGATTCAACTCAATGGTCAGATGCTCAGTGCAGATCAATACGTTCTAGACAGTGAACAATTGCAGATCACAGATGCACCAGATGAGGTCATTCTTCAAACACAAGTCATTATTCATCCAGAATCAAATACACAACTTGAAGGCTTATATAAAGCTGGCGATTTATTTGTTACGCAAAATGAGCCAGAAGGTTTCCGTAAAATAACTTTCTATCCTGATCGCCCAGATGTACTTTCAGTATTTACTACACGTGTAGAGGCAGATAAAAAATATCCAGTTTTATTGGCCAATGGTAATTTGCTTGAAACAGGTGAAGCAGGTGATGACCGTCATTTTGCGATTTGGCAAGATCCAACCAAAAAACCGAGCTATTTATTTGCCTGTGTGATTGGTGATTTGGCGGTACTGAAAGATCGTTATACGACTTCAGAAGGGCGTGACGTTGCATTAGAAATTTATGCCATCGAAAAAGATATTCCAAAATGTCATATTGCGATGGAAGCTTTAAAGCATTCTATGCGTTGGGATGAGGAACACTATGGTCGTCCTTATGATTTGGACAACTATATGATTGTGGCTGTGAGCCAGTTCAACATGGGAGCAATGGAAAATAAAGGTCTCAATATCTTTAATACCTCGTGTGTACTTGCCGATGAAGAATTCACTACGGATGCTGCGATTATGCGTGTGCAGTCAGTGATTGCACACGAATATTTCCATAACTGGACAGGTAATCGTATTACTTGTCGTGATTGGTTCCAGCTCTGCCTCAAAGAAGGTTTAACGGTTTTCCGTGATCAATCTTTCTCAGAAGATTTGCAGTCAGCCGCAGTACAACGTATTGATGATGTTGCTGTACTTAAATCACATCAATTTCCTGAAGATGCTGGTCCGTTATCACATCCTCCGCGTCCAGATCATTTTGTGGAAATTAATAATTTCTATACTGCGACAGTGTATGAGAAAGGTGCGGAAATTAACCGCATGATGGCGACTTTATTAGGTAAAGAAAAATATCGTAAAGGAACGGATGAATATTTCCTTCGTCATGACGGTCAAGCCGTAACCGTTGAAGATTGGGTTGCTGCACTCAGCGCTGGTTCAGGTGTTGATTTGTCTAACTTCCTCACTTGGTATAATCAGCCAGGTACACCTAAGTTAGAAGCAAAAGGTGAATATGATGCTGCTGCGCAAATTTATCGTTTGAGCTTTAAACAAAGTTTAAAAGCACATCCAAAATACCCAAATTTGAAAGCTGTTCCGATTCCTGTTGCTTTGGCATTATTCAATGCCAATACAGGTGAGCAATATACATTGCATAGCACTGATTTATTTATAAATGATGTGAAAGATGGTGTCTATCTGTTTGATACTGATCAGGCAACAATTGAGTTTACAGGGATAACTGAACAGCCTGTTGCTTCATTATTACGTAATTTCTCTGCGCCAGTGAATTTGATATTTGATTATTCGAATGATGATTTGGCGTTCTTAATTCAGCATGAAACCAATGGTTTTAATCAATGGCAAGCAACTCAAACGTTATTAGAACGTATCTTATTAGAAGATCATAAAGCAGATACTTATATTCAGGCGATTAAAAATACATTGCCAGATTTAGTGAATAAAGATCCATTACTCGCTTCGCGTCTGTTTGATGTACCAAGTGAAAACTATTTGGGTAGTCGTATTGATCAAGACTATGAGCCAGAAATTGTTCGTGAAAAACGCGAGTCTGTGCTGAATCGTTTAGCGCGTGAATTAGGATCATTCTGGAAAGAAACTTATCTTGCTTTAGATCCAGATCAGCAAAAAGAATTTTCTTTGGCAATGGGTGTTCGTGCGCTAAAAAATATCATGTTGAATATGCTTGCTCGCCAAGGTGATGATGCTGTATTTGAGTTGGCTTATGAACAGTATCAACAGACAGGCAATATGTCTGAACGTTTAGGTGCTTTACGTGTATTAGTTTGGAATGATGCACCACAAGCACAGGCGGCTTTAGATGATTTTTACAATCGTTTCAAAGATGAAGCCTTGTCATTAGATCAATGGTTTATGATTCAAGCTTCAAATCCATGCGCAACAGCAGAGACCATTGAATATTTAACCAAACACGTAGATTATGATCTAGGTACACCGAACCGTATTCGTTCAGTTAGCGGTGGTTTAGCGGCGAATCCTGTAAATACATGGAGTTATGGCGTTGATCATTTCGTTCAGCTTGCTACATATTTAGATGAGAAAAACCCGATTTTAGGATCACGTTTGCTACAAGTGCTTTCACGTTGGTACACACTGATTGAGCCGCAACGTACTCAAGTTCAACAAGCCCTAAAAGCATTACAGCCAAAGGTGAAGTCGAAAAATGTATCTGAAACATTAAACTCTTTGTTGAGTATCTAATCTGATAGAAGTGTTTTCTTAGCCACAGTCGTTTACGGTTGTGGCTATTCTTTTTTATTGAATATGGAATTTTTCCCACTAAAAAATCATAAAAATAAAAATGGGACATTACAGGAATAATCACACATGGCTTTGAGTGTATTTGATCTTTTTAAAATTGGTGTTGGTCCTTCAAGTTCTCATACCGTTGCACCCATGCGAGCTGCGTATCGATTCGTTCAAGTTCTGAAAGAGCGTGGTGATTTACAGAAAATTGAGCAAGTCAAAATTTTCTTATACGGTTCCTTATCTTCTACAGGGGTCGGACATGGTACAGATAAGGCAATAATATTAGGTCTCATGGGTAATGAGCCTGAAACGATTGATATTGCAAAAAGTCGATTGACCCTAGATCAAGCTTTAGTGACTAAAAAACTAAAAGTTGATGGTACAAAACTGATTGATTTTGATGCTGACCGAGATATTACTTTTATCGATGAGGCCTTAGCTTATCATCCAAATGCGATGAAAATTGTCGCGTATGACAAACATGAACAAGAGGTTTATGCCAATACCTATTATTCAATTGGTGGTGGTTTTGTTTTAGATGAAAGTCATGTCAATCATGGCAGTTTCATTGAAGACAACACGCAAATTCCTTATCCATTTCAAACGGCCAAAGAGTTACTAGCGCTGTGTAAAAAGTATAATTGCAGTATTAGTCATTTGATGTTGGAAAATGAGAAAAGCTGGCGAACTGAAGATGAAATACGCACTAAAATTATCGAAATTTGGAAGGCAATGCAGACCTGTATCCAAAGCGGATTAGAGCATGAGGGCGTTTTAGAGGGTGGATTAAATGTAAAACGTCGAGCTAAAAATATTCATCAACGGTTATTAAGAAAAGAAAATCAAAATTTGATTGAAACGACCTTTAATGCAATGGAGTGGGTCAACTTATTTGCCCTCGCAGTTAATGAAGAAAATGCCGCAGGTGGTCGAGTGGTAACAGCACCAACCAATGGCGCAGCAGGCATTATTCCAGCAGTTTTATCCTATTATGTAAATTTTTCAAAAGATGAGTCTGAAGATACCATCGTAAAATTCTTTTTAAGCGCAGCAGCAGTTGGAATTTTATGTAAATTGAATGCTTCTATTTCTGGTGCAGAAGTTGGATGTCAGGGCGAGGTTGGTTCAGCATGTGCAATGGCTTCGGCTGGTTTAGCAGAAATTTTAAATGGAACACCTGAGCAAGTTGAACATGCTGCTGAAATTGGTCTGGAGCATAATTTAGGCTTAACGTGCGATCCTATAGGTGGTTTGGTACAAGTACCGTGTATTGAGCGAAATGCAATTGCTGCGGTAAAAGCGATAAATGCAGCGCAAATGGCATTACATGGTGATGGTGAACATCATGTGTCTTTGGATAAAGTTATACACACCATGAAAGAAACAGGTAAAGACATGTTAGATAAATATAAAGAAACCTCCAAAGGTGGTTTAGCCGTCAACTCGATTGAATGTTAAACATTGCCAAATTAAGCATTAAAGATAAATGAATTTTTTATAGAAAGGATGGTGCAGATCATCCTTTTTTATTTGACAATGATTATTGTCATAAATAGTATAAAATCGATTCGAATATTACGGATGACTAAAATGGAAATAAAAAAAATCACATTACCTACCCGCCAAATAGAAGTAGAAGTGTACGCACCTAAAGAAACATCGGGGGCAGTGCCATCAATTTTATTGCTACACGAGTTATTTGGTATTCTTGATGTTTATCGTGAGGATGCTCAAGATTTAGCTGATCGTGGCTATCTCGTTTATGTACCTAATTTGTTTGATGGTGGTGCAGTCAAATATTGTATTCGTGCGATGGTGAGTAAAGCAGGACGTAGCAATGCAGCGGATAGCGGAGTGAATCAAGAGATTCATGTTTTATTGGATGCATTGAAATCCGATCCACGTTCAAATGGGCGTTTAGGCATGTTGGGACAATGTTTAACAGGCGGGTATGTAATTCAAATGGCCAAACGTGAAGATATGTTAGCTCCTGTGGTTTATCATCATTCTTTAGGGATTGAGGGCGTTGGTGTGCCAAAAAAAGAATCCTTAGATGAGATTCGAGTTTTGCAAGGACATTGGGCGAATGTCGATCCATTTTGTCCAAAGTCAAAAAGGGAAAAGTTGATCCAACAGTTAGGCGATCGAGTTGAAGCCTATACCTATAATATGCCGCATGGTTTCAGAAGTGTCAGCCGAGGCATGCCTGAGGCCAAAATCGTATGGCAACGTACAGTTGATTTTTTTGATCGAGAGTTAAAACAAAATACTGTATAAATGATATGCTTAGCCGTTATTATGTATAAATATTTATTCATTTATAGAAATAAAATGAGAGGGGCTAATGTCATATAAATATGAGTATGCAGGTTTCTGGATACGAGTGGGTGCAGCAATTATTGATTCGATTATCGTGGCAGTCGCTCTAATACCAATTATGATGATTATTGCACCTAATGTGAGTAATAATTTTTCGGGTTGGACTTGGGCTGATTGGCTAGGTCAAATTCTCAGTGCTATTTTTTATATCTTTTGTTGGATTAAATTTGCGGGAACACCAGGTAAACGTCTATTACGTTTAAAAGTATTGGATGAGCAAACAGGAAATAATGTTACTGTTGGGCAAGGAATTATTCGCTATATTGGTTATATTCCAGCCACTTTAGTTTTATTTATAGGTTTGATCTGGGTCGCTTTTGATCCTAAAAAACAGGGTTGGCATGACAAAATGGCTAAGACAGTTGTGGTAAAAGAGCTTTAGAAAGTTGTTTAATCAAATTTAAAATCGTCCTCCGTGGCGATTTTTTTATTTCTAGATCATTAAAAAATAGATTGAGAAGCATTGTCTCATAAATGGTATATAAGTCTTTTCGTGTTTCAAATAGAATAAAATCAAATTGATAAAAATGAGAACAGTATGAGTTCAGAGGCAAACTCAATCAGTTTAATTGCGCCTGTAGTTTTATTAGCTGCGGCTGTTATCGCCGTACCCATTTTTAAGCGTATTGGATTAGGGTCCGTATTAGGATATTTAATTGCAGGCCTTATCATTGGCCCATTTGGTTTTGCTTTTTTTCATGATTCTACTTCGATTTTACACATTGCTGAACTTGGTATCGTAATGTATCTATTTGTGATTGGCTTGGAAATGCAACCATCACATTTGTGGAGTCTTAGACGTGAAATCTTTGGTTTAGGCACATTACAGATCGTTGCTTGTGCTTTGGCTTTAACAGGTGTCGGCTTACTCTTTGGTTTTCAATGGCAAGTTGCATTTATTGGGGCGGCTGGTTTTGTTTTAACCTCAACTGCAATTGTGATGCAGCTATTGGGTGATCGTGGTGATATTGCACAACCGCATGGACAAAAAGTTGTTGCAATACTTTTATTCGAAGATTTACTGATTGTTCCGTTATTGGCGATTGTTGCATTCATGGCACCAAATCATGTGGTCGAAACTACATCAACACGCTTAGAAAATATTGGGATTGGTTTAATTGCCATCGCAGGTTTAATCGCTGCGGGTTATTGGCTACTGAATCCACTATTCAGACTCTTGGCAGCAGCTAAAGCGCGGGAGGTGATGACAGCCGCGGCACTTTTAGTCGTATTAGGTGCAGCATTGTTAATGCAGATCAGTGGTTTGTCGATGGCGATGGGTGCTTTCCTTGCAGGTGTGTTGTTATCAGAGTCAACCTTTAGACATCAGATTGAAGCAGATATTGAGCCATTCAGAGGCATTTTATTAGGACTATTTTTCCTTGGTGTGGGGATGTCTTTAGATTTATCTGTGGTACAACAGAACTGGCAGCTGATCGTAAGTGGCGTTTTGGCCATGATGTTTGCCAAAGCCTTGATGATTTATGTTGTTGCACGTATGACCAAAAGTTCGCATACAGAAGCTTTAGATCGAGCTTTATTGATGGCGCAGGGTGGTGAGTTCGCTTTTGTACTTTTTGCCGCGGCTGTGAGTGCTCAGGTGATTGATAATACAGTTAAGTCAAATTTGACAGCAATTGTGGTTTTATCAATGGTGCTAACACCGATTCTTGGTGTGGTATTTAAACGATTTACTCAAAGTAAAAACGAAGTTTCGTTGGAAAATGTCAATGTTGCTGAGGGACTTAGTGGTCGTATTTTGTTGATCGGCTTTGGTCGTTTCGGGCAGGTAGCTAGTCAGTTATTATTGGCCAGAGGTGTTGATGTCACCATTATCGATAATGACATTGATATGATCCAAAACGCAGAAAAGTTTGGTTTTAAAATCTATTATGGTGACGGATGTCGTTTAGATATTTTACATGCGTCAGGTGCTTCAACAGCTGAAGCAATTGTTGTCTGTGTCGATAGCAAGGAAACAACTAATCGTATCGTTGAACTGGTTACACATGAATTTCCTTTAGTAAAGCTATTAGTTCGCTCATATGATCGTGAACATTCTTTGCATTTGGTAAAACAAAAAGTGGATTATATGATTCGTGAGACCTTTGAATCCGCAATCAAATTTGGTGGCGTGATTTTGGAGCGTCTTGGTGTTGATGAGGACGAAGTAAAACGGATTAGTGATGAAATTCGTGAGCGGGATGAAGAGCGTTTTGAGACAGAAATTGCCGCAGATGATGTTTATGCAGGGGTAGGTTTACAATATTCACACCGCCATCCTCGTCCAACTTCACCTTTATTACGGCCAAAACAAGCTGGCCGTATTTTAAATGATGAAGAGGTTCAGAAGGATTTCGAGGGTAAATAGAACTTATTCTCTAAATAAGCCTTAATCTCTAAGGCTTATTTTTTGTTTTAAATCTAAATAAGATCAGTACGAAAATTCCAAGCAATAATCCCCAAAATGCTGAGCCAATACCCCAAAATTGAACACCTGATGCGCTGCATAGGAAGGTAAGTAAAGCTGCTTCGCGTTCTTCGACATTTGAAAATGCGACTGCTACGTTGTGGCTAATTGTTGCAAATAAGGCAATTCCAGCAAGTGCGACAATAAAAATTTGTGGGAACGACATCAGTAGACTGACTAGAGTTGAGGCAAAAAGCCCCATTAAAATATAAAACAAACCACAACTAATCCCCGCTATATAACGTTTGCTTGGATCAGGATGTACTTGGTCATCTAAACTTACTGCTGCGCTGATAGCTGCTAAATTAACGGAAAAACAGCCAAAAGGAGCAAAAACAGTGTGTGCAATACCCGTCCAACCAACAAGTTGATTCACATGTGGTTGATAACCATAACTTTGAATCATTGCAATACCTGGTAAATTTTGTGAAGTCATATTGATTACAAACAACGGTAAGGCAAGTCCAAGAATGGCAGACCAAGAAAATGAAGGTTGCATCCACACAGGTTGTGTCAAAGACCATGTGATTGCATGAAGTTCAAAATAAATGAATAGAGGGCAAATGATAGCCCCTAAAATAACAGTAAGAACAATACTGTAACGAGGGAATAAACGTTTAGATACGAGATAGATCACTAACATACTTAGAATAAAACCAAGCTGCGTTTCTAAACTGATGAAAATTTGTATTCCAAATTTTAATAAGATACCCGCTAGCATTGCACAGGTCAGGCTTTGAGGAATATGAGCCAATAATTTCTGGAAAATGCCTGAAAAGCCAACGATAGCAATTGCGACTCCACAAATAAGAAAAGCACCTATGGCTTCATATAAGTCGTAATGTCCCGTAGATGCAATAATTAAGGCAATACCCGGCGTTGACCATGCGGTTGCAACAGGATACTTATATTTCCAAGATAAAATTAATCCAGATAGACCAATTGCAAGCCCAAGCGCCCAAAACCAAGAATTAATTTGAGCAGTATTTGCCCCCAAAGATTGGGCGCCTTGGATCACCAGTACGGCTGAAACACTAATTCCGATAAGAAAAGTAATAAAGCCAGCAAAAACCGCGGGAATCGAGAAATCTTGAAGGAGACGTTGCATCTATGCATCTAAACTTGATTAAAATTTGTTGAAAAGTATATCGTTAATCACAAATGAATCGAAGTATTTAGGCGATTGAATAAACTGATCAAATTTGAAAAATTGAAACTAAGAAATGGTTGAAGTAGCAAGTCTTAAACCAAATCCAAAAAATAAAAGCCCAACTAAACAAATACCACTAGCTGCAAGTTTATAATTATATTTAAAGAAGTTAGCAAGCTTTACACCTGAAAAAATTAAAGCGGTTAAATAACTAAAGCTAATAATTTGTAGAATAATTGCCAAAATTAAAAAACTTAATGCAGGGTAAGCGTAATTGGGTTCTACGAATTGAACAAAAAAAGAAAGGAAGAATAAAATTGCTTTGGGATTAAGCAGACTAATACTAAGTGCTGTACGGTAAGGATGAACTTTATCTAATTGTGGTAAATCAGCCATTTCAGCATGTTGCGTTGGTCGACTCCATGTTTGAAAAGTACTTTGCAATAACTTAAAGCCTAAATATGCGAGGTAACAAGCACCAGATAATTTTAAAACGATAAATAAAATCGGAAATGCTTTTAATAGCGAAGCTGCACCTAATACAGTACAAATAATTAAAATAAAATCGCCTGTGAATACGCCACAAGCAGCGGCATAACCAGTTCGTATACCGTAACGTGATGCCACTGACATCACATATATAGAGTTAGGTCCGGGTAATAACACGATCAAGATTGTACCAATAATATACGTGGTTAAATCTGTTATGCCGAACACGTTAAACTCATTAAAAAAACCGATTTTCGCTAATATAGCAAAAATCGGTTTTTATAGGTGAAAATTCGACTAATTATGCTTTGATTTCAGCATCAATACCAAAAGATTGGCGTAGCAATAAACTGAGTTGATCACGTGCTTTGATAAAGCCATCGATTCCGCCTTGTAGCAATTGGAATGCCATCAAATCTTGTTCAAGTTCAGCTTTGAAACTTTCTTTGGTTTGAGCTGGACGTTCGATTTTTTCTGCTTGTTCCGCCACTTCAACTGACAACTGAGCTTTAACAGGCTGTTGATCTTGTTCCAGTTGCGACAACAGGCTTGGTGCAATTGTCAATAAATCACAACCTGCTAAACCTAGAACTTGCGCTGTACTACGGAAACTTGCGCCCATCACTTGAGTTTGAATACCTTGCTGTTTGTAATAATTATAGATCTGCTTAACAGACAGTACACCTGGATCTTTTTCAATTGGATATTGCTCGACACCTTCAGCTTTTTTATACCAATCTAAGATACGACCAACAAATGGGGAAATCAGAGTGATTTTCGCATCTGCACAAGCTTGGGCCTGATGTAAACCAAATAACAAAGTGAGGTTGCAAGGAATACCTTCCGCTTCAAGTACTTTCGCTGCTTGGATACCTTCCCAAGTCGAAGCGATCTTGATCAAAATACGTGACTGAGCAATGCCATAGCCTTGGTAGAGTTTAGAAAGCTCACGTGCTTTGGCAATCGTTGCTTCAGTATTATAAGAAAGAGAAGCATCAACCTCTGTTGAAACTCGACCATCAATTAGTTTTAAAATTTCAACGCCAAATTTAACCGTTAAAATATCAATGGTACGTTCAATCAGCGCATCACTTTGATAGCCTTCCTGTTTTGCTTGTGTATAAGCATCTTCAATCAGCTGTTTGCTTTCTGGCTGTTCTGCTGCGGCAGTAATCAATGAGGGGTTGGTTGTTGCATCCAGTGGACGAAATTTTTCAATCGCCTCTAGGTCGCTACTATCAGCTACAACAGTTGTTAGATTCTTTAATTGGTGTAATGCAGTTTCAGTCATTGATATAGCGTTCTTAATAAACAAAATTACGGATAACTTCTTTATAACATAAACTGTGTGAAATCAAAGCATGGCATTGCCGCATTTATTTATGCAATAGAATGCTTTTTATTTATTCGTTTGTTGACGTTGAGTTCTGATATGTTTAATCAGAAATCTCGCTGCCGCACCAAGTCCGCTTTCACGACTCCAAACAAGATCGACGTAGTATTCAAACTTAGGCGTGAAATCATAAAGTTCCAAAATTTTTAATTTCTTTTTCAATTCGGGGTTTTCATTAAACATTTCTAAAGGTAAAACACCCCAACCCAAATTTCGGACAATCATCATGCATGCAGAATGATGATTATCGGTGCGCCAATAATCTTTAGAATAAAGTAATTCTGGCTTAATTGTATTATCACGACTCGCGACTACTATTTGTCGAGTTTGAATCATTTGTTCAAAAGAAACTTCTTGAAGCTGTGCAAGCGGATGAATATTTGAAACGACAGGAACGAGAGCTTCTCGTTTTAATTCAACAAATTGTTCGCGGCTGTCCAAGTACTCTCTCTCAAACATCAGTGCAAGTTGAGCGGACTGATCGAGCAACATTTGCAAAGCATCTTCTTGAGGTGCAGACACGATATTAATAGCAAGACTCGGGAAGTGTTGCTCAAGTAGGGTGATGTAATCTGTCCAATTGGTATGCAGTAACTCAGAAACTACCACAATATTAAGTGTAGATTCTAAACCTGTACTTAAAGCATGAGCATGTTGCTTCCACTGATTCATTTCAATCAGTAATTGCTGTGTTTTCTCATATAAAGCCCATGCTTCATCTGTTGGTTTTGGTTCACGCCCAACACGCTCAAATAAATTTAGATCGAGGTCAATTTCTAAATTGGCGATTGACATACTTACGGCTGAGGGGACTTTGCCTAGCTTACGTGCAGCAGCAGAGAATGAACCTGTTTCAATGACGGTTTGAAACATGAGAAGTTGTTCTTGATTTATATTCATCTGTCAAAAAAACTGAAAGAACCTTATTGGATTAATCAAAATTATAAAAATAAAATGCGTAATATCCAAACAAGAGAGTGTTTAAAAATGTTGATTTCCAAAAGAAGACTCGTTCATGCGATTAGCTATGAAGTGATTTTATTGGTCATCATCGCAATTGCGTTAAGTTTTATTTTTAGTATGCCATTAGAAGTTACAGGTATTCTAGGTACAATCATGGCGGTGATTTCAGTCATCTGGAATATGATCTTTAACCATTATTTCGAAAAAATAGAACATAAATATCAATGGCAAAGAACGATTCGTATACGTATTCTTCATGCGATTGGATTTGAGGGCGGTTTAATGCTCGCAACCATTCCAATTATTGCTTATATGATGAATATGTCGTTCATTGAAGCTTTGATTTTAGATTTTGGTTTAACGATGTGTATTTTGGTGTATACGTTTATCTTCCAATGGTGCTATGACATTGTTGAGGGACGTTTCTTTCCAAATGCAAAATTTGCATCTTAATGATTAATAAAGCACCTTGGATAATTTGATCGAGGTGCTTTTTATATTGTATTTGATTGATTAGCGATAGCTTGGTTCAACTTGCTATTTGGTTTTTGATAGCGAAATTCAAGTATGTAAATGTCATATCTAAATAAAGGATAAGGGGGTTACTAAAAAGAGTGATGCAAAAATAAAATAGCCTAAGCATATTTAAAACTTTTAAATGAAACTGATTTTCTTCTTCAACTAAAAAACATCATGCTAAAATAGGGTACTTATCTTTTTAGATTGCATGATTTTCTCTATGTTTCAACAAGAAATCTCTCAATTAAACTTACAACAATTCAAAGCGGGCGAAAAACGCTGGATTGGTTCACTACTCGGATCATCAGCAGCACTATTATTTAAAGAAATTGCTACGCAGAATTCTAATTTATATGTGATTGTCGCAAGAAATAATCAGCACCTTGCTCAACTTGAAAGTGAACTTGAGTTCTATGGCATCAAGCCAACGATTTTTCCTGATTGGGAAATTTTGCCTTATGACCGTTTCTCTCCACATCAGGATATTGTGTCTGAGCGTTTGGCACTTCTTTCCAATATGCCACAAAAGGGCATTTTGCTGATTGCTGCAAGTACTTTAGCGCAACGTGTAGCACCATATTCGTGGGTTGTGGGCGAACACTTTGATATTAAAGTCGGTCAAAAGCTTGATTTAGAAACACAGAAAAAGCAACTGATACACGCTGGCTATCGTTTGGTTGATACGGTTTATGATCATGGTGAGTTTGCAGTTCGTGGCAGTATTATGGACATCTATGCATCTGGACAAGATCAGCCGATTCGTATCGACTTGTTTGATGATGAAATTGAGAGCCTCAAATTCTTTGATCCAGAAACACAGCGTACAACGGAATCCCTAAAAAACTTTACGGTTTTACCTGCAAAAGAATTTCCACTCAAGGAAGGACGCTCTACATTTAGAGATCGTTATGCTGAAAGTTTCCCAACGGCAAATCCAAAGAAAAATCCAATTTATCAGGATGTGTTAGATGGGATTGCAACCCCTGGTTTAGAGTTTTATTTACCATTATTTTTCGATAAGAAATTGATGGAATCACAAAGTACGCTTATGACGTACCTCCCAAAGAATTGCGTTGTCATTACAAATAATGAAATTGAAGATGAGCTGATTAATTTCTGGAAAGAAGTTGTGCGTCGATATGAAGATCGTCGTCATAATATTGATCAACCGATTCTTCCGGCAGAAGATTTATTTTTAATGCCGAATCACGTATTGCAGGCACTCAACCAATTTCCTCGTATTTTAGCCTCTGCAGACGCATTTGATGTCAAATCAGGTGTGTTGAATTTTGCTGCTGAACAACCACCCAAATTAGCAGTTGATCCCAAAAAAGAGCAACCTTTTGAAGCAGTCAAACATTATATCGATCAAGCTAAGCATCCTGTTTTACTCGTCGCCGAGAGTGCTGGTCGTCGTGAGACCTTAAAAGATGCACTACGTTCTGTATTGGGGGAAATTCAGAATGTAGAAAGTTTTGCACAATTTCAAAAAGAACAATTACACGTTGCGATTACCAGTGCACCTTTAGATCGTGGTTTGCTGCTCACAGGTCAATTATCTGTTATTTCTGAAAACCAACTTTATGAGCATCGTGTGGTACAACGCCGCCGAAAACGCCAACAAGAAGTTTCAGAAGAGTTTTTAATTCGCAGTTTAACTGAGCTGAGTATTGGAGCACCCGTAGTTCATATTGATCATGGTGTTGGACGTTATGCAGGTCTGGTTACATTAGAAATTGATCAGCAAGATCACGAGTTTTTGCAGCTCGATTATGCCGATGGTGCAAAAGTTTATGTGCCTGTGACCAACTTACATCTGATCAGTCGATACAGCGGTGGTGATCCAGACCTTGCACCATTACATAAACTAGGTACGGATGCGTGGAGCAAAGCAAAACGCAAAGCGCTTGAACAAATTCATGATGTTGCTGCGGAGCTGTTGCATATTCAAGCTCGCCGTCAATCTAAACCTGGTTTTGCATTTGAGTTAGATCATACTGGTTATATGCAGTTTTCCAGTGGTTTTGCCTATGAAGAAACACTGGATCAAGCCAATGCGATTGAAGCAACCTTGCACGACATGCAACTTGCCAAACCGATGGATCGTCTAGTCTGTGGTGATGTTGGCTTTGGTAAAACGGAAGTGGCGATGCGTGCCGCCTTTGTCGCGGTGCAAAATGGCAAACAAGTCGCTGTACTTGTTCCAACCACACTTTTAGCGCAGCAACATTATGAATCATTCAAAGATCGTTTTGCCGATACTGCAGTTCGTATTGAAGTGCTTTCTCGTTTTGGTAGCAATAAAACCCATTTGAAAACGATCGAAGATTTGGCAGAAGGCAAAGTCGATATAGTGATTGGAACACATAAGATTCTGCAAGAAAGCATTCAGTTTAAAAATTTGGGTTTGATGATTGTTGATGAAGAACATCGTTTTGGTGTTCGAGATAAAGAACGCATCAAAGCACTACGTGCAGATGTCGATATGCTCACGCTTACTGCTACCCCGATTCCGCGTACGCTAAATATGGCATTCTCAGGAATGCGAGATTTATCGATTATCGCGACTCCACCTGCACGTCGCTTAGCAGTAAAAACATTTGTACAAGAGCATACAGATGATTCTGTGAAAGAGGCGATTCTGCGTGAGTTGTTACGTGGCGGTCAGGTGTATTTCTTACATAATGAAGTCGATACGATTGAACGAGCAGCGGAAAACATTCGTAACCTTGTGCCTGAAGCACGTGTTGCTGTTGCACATGGTCAGATGCGTGAACGTGAACTCGAGCAAGTGATGCAACAGTTCTACCATAAAGAATACAATGTCTTGGTCTGCTCAACGATTATTGAAACAGGTATTGATGTTCCGAATGCCAATACCATTTTAATTGAACGGGCTGACAAACTTGGTTTAGCGCAGTTGCATCAACTACGTGGTCGTGTTGGACGTTCACATCACCAAGCCTATGCCTATTTATTAGTTCCATCCATTAAACATCTCAAAGGTGATGCTGAAAAGCGTTTAGATGCAATTCAACGTGCTTCTACTTTGGGCGCTGGTTTCATGCTGGCAACCGAAGATTTGGAAATTCGTGGCGCAGGTGAGTTACTTGGTGAACAACAAAGTGGTTCAATGCAGGCGATTGGCTATAGCTTGTATATGGAAATGTTGGAAAAGGCGACTAAAGCGATTCAAAAAGGTAAAACACCAAACTTTGATGCACCATTGTCACTGACTGCTGAAATCAACCTGCATATGCCAGCACTGATTCCTGACGATTATTTGGGTGATGTACATCAGCGTTTACTATTTTATAAGCGCATTAGTAATACCGATACACAAGAGAAGCTAGATAATATCCGTATGGAATTGATAGACCGTTTTGGTATTCCGCCTCAACCAGTGAAGCAATTATTCAGTGTGCATCAAGTCCGTTTGAGAGCAGAGCAATTAGGCATCACCAAAATTGATATCAATAGTAATGGTGGCTACATTGAGTTTGCACCAGACACCCCAGTGCAAGCGATGAGCATTATTCAACTCATGCAAAAGAATCCAACTTACTATCGTATGGAGGGCGGTCAGCGCTTAAAAGTCATGGTGCAATTGGCTGAGTATGATAAACGCATCCAATTTATTGTTGATTTGCTGAATAAGCTTCTTACTGAATTACATAGTTAGTGGAAAAGTATATTTTTGCTGCTTAAATGATCAAGATGTGTGGTCTTTAGCCAATGAATAGTCCTTTGGTCTGATGTATATGTAATAAATGAGGAAAATCATTGTTATTTGTAATCAAACAGGTTACTAATAATATTCACATCAAAACTGATGTGATAGTATTGATCATCATTATTCTGCATCATTTATAAAGATATGTTTAGTTTGCATCCACAACTTGCTCAAGATACATTTTTTGTAGGCGACTTTCCGCTTTCAACATGTCGTTTAATGAATGATATGCAATTTCCTTGGTTGATTCTTGTACCGCGTGTACCAGGAATCACTGAGTTATATGAACTTAGCCAAGCAGATCAAGAGCAGTTTTTGCGTGAATCAAGCTGGTTATCTAGCCAACTTTCACGTGTGTTCCGTGCAGATAAGATGAATGTTGCAGCTTTAGGTAACGTTGTACCTCAACTTCATTTTCATCATGTTGTACGTTACCAAAATGATGTTGCTTGGCCGAAGCCAGTTTGGGGAACTCCAGCTGTACCTTATAGCAGTGATGTTCTTGCTCATATGCGCCAGACTTTGATGCTTGCACTACGTGGTCAAGGCGATATGCCATTTGATTGGCGTATGGACTGATTTAGACAACACAATAAAAACAGTCTTCTATAATAAGGAAGGAGCTAAGGGTGCCACTAGATAGGTTGATTGATAAAGAACCTAGACAGTTCGCATATTTTCATCGGCTGATGGGATATTCGATACTGTCGCTGATATTGGTAATTTATACATTTACCTCTTCAAGTGCTAACCATCAACTTTACATCCTTCCTCTATTATTTGTTTTTTTTCTGTTTTGTCCAAAGTTAGAAAAGTGGTTACAGTACAAATTTGATAAAAACACAGAAAAAAATGTTCTCTTTGCTTGTGAAGCAGTCATTGTTGCAATCGTTTTAGCTGGGTTACATTTAAGTTTAGTTCCAACATTTACAATCTTATTTGCATTACTTTACGTTGGTCTCAATAATAAAATCACATTGCCTGTTGCTTGTTTGATTGGGCTAATCGGTGTTTTAACTTTCTATTTCTGTACATTCTTCATTTTTGGCGCAGAAGAATATTTTGAGCCAACGAATCCAGAGCTGACCGTCGTCAGTTTACTGGGTTTGATGATGTTTATTGTGATTGGAAACTACTATCAGCATCGTCGTATCAATATTCTTGGTCAGCAACGTCAGCATTATCATAACCAAATGACGCGTTATATTGCTTTCGCGAATCAGTTGAGTCGATATGCACCACTGCAATTATGGCAGTCGATCATGCGTGGTGAGGCCGAAGCAAAGATTGAATATAAGCGTAAAAAATTAACAATCTTCTTTTCAGATATTCAAGGTTTTACTGAGCTTTCAGAAACACTAATCCCAGACGATTTAGCTTTCTTACTCAATGATTATCTCAGTCATATGACAGAGATAGCGAAGCAGTATGAAGCGACTGTCGATAAGTTCATGGGTGATGCGATTCTGATCTTTTTTGGTGATCCAAACTCGCAAGGTGTTGAGCAAGATGCAAAATCTTGTGTAGAAATGGCGATTGCGATGCGTCAGCAAATGAAGCTCTTACGTGAACGTTGGAAGAAGATGGGTTATCCTGCATTACATATCCGTATGGGTGTAAGTACTGGATACTGCCACGTTGGAAACTACGGTGCTTCACATCGTATGGCTTATACCATTGTTGGGCGTGATGTGAATCTCGCTGCACGCTTACAATCGGCAGCAGAAGTTGATGAAATTCTGATTGCTGATGATACGCATCAGCTCATTAAAAATGAATTTCTTTGTGTTCCTAAAGTACCGATCTATTTAAAAGGGATTCAAGGTCCTGTTAAAACTTGGCAGGTTATGGAGAAGTTCACTGGTAAGAAGTCAGACACTCAAAAATGGTTTGATTTTGAATATAAAGGCTTCCATTTAGTGCTGAACTTAGAAGAAGTACAGAACTATGAATATCCAGAATTGGTCGAAATTTTGGAGAAAATGATCCAGCGTATTAAAACTCAGCAAAAAATTACTAATGCTCAGGGTATCCCAAAACTGACTTTGGATGATGAAGTCAGATAATCCTCAGTATAATTTTTTTAATTCAAACTGTTATTTCTAGTGGAACAATCGTTGTATGGTTTCTTGGAAAGAATCGTACCGAAGTTTTGTTGATATCTTAATTCTAATAAAGAGAATAAATAAAAAATGCAGCAAGTGATAGAAAACCTAAATACGGCGATGCTGGATAATTTGGATATTAAGGATTTAATCTTAAATTTGCCAAAACCATTAAGACCGTATTTACAGGTAGCACCTTCTATGTGGATGTATGAAGATCCGCTTTATGGTCAAATCAAAGCAATGCCTATGTTATATACGACGGGTAAAATTGTCTGGGCATCATTGGTACAAGCGAATAGGAATTTATTTGAACCTGAGTGGATATCGTGTGCTGGAGAGGTTGTATTTGATCCATCGGGGAAAATGCAGCCTGTTCAACTTGTGGAAGCGGCAGAGCAATTGTTTTCCCTAAAGGGAACTACTCCAAAGGTCTTGGATCAACAGAATTATGCAGCGCATTTGACCAATGAATTTACACGAGTATTTAATTATCCTTTTCCACAAAGTTTAGCGACTTTACCCTTAAAGATGTCTTCCATGTGGTTTGAGTATCGACATTTACCAGGTGGACTTCTTGCAATGAAGGTTTTTCCAATCATTGTGTCAGAGCAAAACCCCAATTATATTATGCCTTTACCATCTTATTTTTGGCCAAATAACTTCTTTAAAGATAAGTGGCTGGAACTGGCTGCACGAGAAAATGGTGGTGGTTTATATGATGTGGAGAAAGAGGTTCTTAATAAGATTACGAATAAAGTATATTTAGAAGAAATTCTACTTCAACCTAAATTACCTCAAATTTTTGAAGAACAAATACCGCGAGAATCTGCTGTTACAAGTTCATCAAAAACTAAACTTAGTCGGTTTTTCTTGCTCTTTTTAGCCGTGATTTTGCTGTGTTTATTTATTTTTCTTAATAAATAAAAACTCCTCGTGAACGAAGAGTTTTTATTTGAACTTTGGAAATTAATCGATTTAGATATCGTTAATGATTTTCCGAAGCATGGTTGATGGTGTATTTAGGAATCTCGATTTCTAAATCTTCATCAACAATTTCAACTTGGCAAGATAGGCGAGAGTCAGGCTCTAAACCCCAAGCACGATCAAGTAAATCAGCTTCTACGTCATTCATTTCTTCAAGGCTGTCAAAACCTTTGCGGACAACCACATGGCAGGTCGTACATGCCGCAGACATATCACAAGCATGTTCAATTTTAATACCTTGCTTAAGTAAGCTTTGGCATAAATTGGCATTCTTTTCGACTTCAAATTCTGCACCTTCAGGGCAAATTTGAGCATGAGGAAGAACTTTAATACGTGGCATATTGATCACCTATACCTTTAGTTTGAGTTTGACCAATCTTCAAGTTTCGTACCTTTTAAGGCATGGTCAATATGTCGGTTCATACGAAGCGCAGCAAAGGCATCGCTATGAATTTTAAGTTGCTGAACAGCATGTTCAATCGCTGCAAGCTCATCTGTCTTAAGACGGGCTTTTAACGCTTCAGCAGCAAGAATTAAGTCACGAGCCTGTTGCTGAGAGAGCAAATCAGTATCTGCTTTTAACGCTTGCTCTAAAGCCTCCAACTCACGTTGTGCTTCAACTTTGGTTTCTTGCAAGTGACGAAGATGTTTATCTTCTTCTGCGTATTGGAAACCTTCAACCAGTAAGCGCTCAGTATCTGCTGAAGATAGGCCGTAAGATGGTTTAATATCAATTTGCGCCTGAACACCAGAGGTGGTCTCTTTAGCTGAAACTGTCAATAAACCATCGGCATCGACTTGGAACGTTACTTCAATACGCGCTTGACCAGCAGTCATTGGCGGAATACCGTGTAATACAAAGCGACCCAATGAGCGACAATGTTCTACTAAATCACGTTCACCTTGTACCACATGGATTAACATTGCTGTTTGACCATCTTGATAAGTGGTGAATTCTTGGCGGCGAGCAACCGGAATTGCTGTGTTACGTGAGATTAAGCGTTCAACTAAACCACCCATGGTTTCTAAGCCAAGTGACAGTGGAGTAACATCAAGCAATAATGAGCCGTCTTGGCTGTTTCCAATCAGTTGATTTGCTGTAATAGAAGCACCGATCGCGACAACTTCATCTGGATTAATTGTACATAATGGTTCACGTTTGAATAGCTCACGTACTACTTTTTGAACGGCGTAAGAACGGGTTGAACCACCCACTAAAACAACATGCTCAATCTCATCAAGTTCAAGTTTTGCATCACGTAATACGCGTTTGCAAACACTCATTGTCTTATCAAGAGCAACTTGAATAATCGCTTCAAAAGTTGGACGGTCTAAAGTAAGACGGTCATCCAATAGTTTTAACTCGGCAGATTCATGATCCGTTAAATATTCTTTGGCTTGGCGGGCAGCAACAACAAAGACAGCATATTCTTCATCACTTAATGTCTCGATATTGAGCTGTTTCTTTGCCCATTTTACGATTAAACGGTCAAGGTCATCGCCACCTAACGCAGTGTGTCCACCTGTCGCTAAAACCTCAAATACACCTTCTGAAAAACGTAGGATAGATACATCAAATGTACCACCACCTAAATCATAAATCACATAGTTGCGATCAGTGCTTAGATTGGTTTCTTGATCCAAACCATAGGCAACCGCAGCAGCTGTAGGTTCATTTAATAAGCGTAAAACGTTTAAACCAGCAAGTTGAGCTGCATCACGCGTTGCTTGACGTTGTGCTTCATCGAAGTAAGCAGGAACTGTAATGACTGCACCATTTACAGGATTGTTTAAACTTGCTTCAGCACGATCTTTAAGTTGTTTTAAAATCTCAGCTGAAATTTCAACAGGCGTTTTACGACCAGCAGCAGTTTCAAATGCTGGCATCTCATTTTCTGCGCCAACAAGTGTATACGGATGTTGAAATTTAATATCTGCTTGTGAACGACCCATAAAACGTTTTACAGAAACGACAGTATTTTTTGGGTCAGTCATCATAAACGGTTTGGCTTCATAGCCAAACGTTGTTGAATCCTTTGCATAGTGAACAATAGATGGCAATAAAACGCGATCTTTGTCATCTTGTAGAACTTTCGGTTTTCCCGATAGCACTGTCGCCACTAAAGAGTGGGTTGTTCCCAAGTCAATGCCAATCGCAATACGATGTTCGTGCGGGGCAGTCGATTGACCAGGTTCAGCAATTTGCAAAAGTGCCATGCGTGAGGTATCCCTTGAAAATAATTGGTAATAGCGGATTAAAAATCATCATCTAGATCGAAGCTTTCTTCTTCGTCTAGTATGCGATCTTCAGCTTTATCAATATCATTCATAACACGTTGGAAAAAACGCAGTTTACGAACAGTATCACGTGCTTCAGCCCAATCTTCGTCTGCAAAATCAATTTTAAATTCACGTACTAGACCATCAATCCATTGTTGTACTTCAACTTTTAATGTGTGCAATTGTGCAGAAGATGTTGCTTCATCCAATTGTTCACGCATTTCAAGTGCAGATTGTAAGAACTCAAAATCGCTAATTGATTGGTCAAGATGATTGTCTTGTTTCTTTAAACCAAGTAAATATGCAGCACGGCTGTCAACTTGTGAAAGCACTTTGAAGGCTTGGTTGATTTCGCTTGACTTAATCAGTGCTTGATCTTTGTCAGTTGCTTTGTCAGGGTGATATTGCTGTTGCAAACTTAAAAATTGTTTTTTTAAAGCTGCTAAATCTATATCGAGTGCTTCGGGTAATTGGAACAACTCAAAATGATTCATGGGAGATGAATTCCGCTATTGATAAATACGTTAAAACAGTGCGGAACACACTGTTTTGACGAAAAGAAAGAGGGTGGGAGTGGATTAAACAGTAAATGATTCACCACAACCACATTCACCTTTTTGATTTGGGTTGTTAAATTCAAAACCTTCATTGAGACCGTTTTTAACATAGTCCATCTCTAAACCATCGAGATAAACTAGGCTTTTTGGATCAACGAAAACTTTAACACCGAATTGTTCAAACATTTGATCATGTGTGTCGACATCATCGACAAACTCAAGTACGTAAGCCAATCCAGAACAACCCGAAGTTTTCACACCAACACGAATGCCTTCACCCTTACCTCGGTTTTGTAGGTAATTGCTGATGTGAGTCGCAGCATTTTCAGTTAAATTGATCATGAAAACTCCAATTTTGTTCGGTAATCAATTAAGCTTTTGCTTTTTTACCACGATAGTCTTCGATCGCAGCTTTAATCGCATCTTCCGCCAATACAGAGCAGTGTACTTTTACTGGAGGAAGCGCAAGCTCAGTTGCAATATCAATGTTTTTGATTGCTTGAGCTTCATCAAGTGTCTTACCTTTTAACCATTCAGTTACAAGAGAACTTGATGCAATCGCAGAACCACAGCCATAAGTTTTGAAGCGAGCTTCTTCAATTACGCCATTGTCGTCGACTTGAATTTGTAAACGCATCACATCACCACAAGCTGGTGCACCGACCATACCTGTACCAACGTTTTCTGCATTTTTATCTAAAATACCTACATTACGAGGGTTTTCGTAATGATCAATTACCTTTTCGCTATAAGCCATGTCGCTTCTCCAAACCTCGGGGTCAGCCTAATATTAAATATGAGGGTTAAAACACTGTTTTCAATGAAGAGTTAATTAAAACTACAATGAATTTAGTGTTCAGCCCATTCAACTGTTGAAAGGTCAATACCTTCTTTATACATATCCCAAAGCGGAGAAAGTTCACGAAGTTTCTCAACAGCAGCCTTGGTAAGTGTTAACACATGGTCAATATCTGCTTCAGTCGTATATTTACCAAAACTGAAACGGATCGAGCTGTGTGCTAGCTCATCAGATAAACCTAAAGCACGTAACACATATGATGGTTCTAAAGTTGCAGAAGTACATGCTGAACCGCTTGAAACGGCAAGGTCTTTTAGTGCCATCATCAATGATTCACCTTCAACGAAGTTGAAGCTGACATTGAGATAGTTTGCAACGTTTTGAGTAGGGTGACCATTCAAGAACACTTGCTCAAGATCTTGGAAACCATTCCAAAGTTTGTCACGCAAGAGGCGAAGACGCTCTTGTTCTGCTTGCATTGTTTTGCCAGCAATTTCAAAAGCTTCACCCATGCCAACGATTTGATGTGTCGCTAGAGTACCAGAACGCATACCACGTTCATGACCACCACCGTGCATTTGAGCTTTTAAACGAACACGAGGGCTACGGCGAACGTAAAGTGCACCAATCCCTTTAGGACCATAAATTTTATGACCTGAAAAACTCATCAAATCAATTTTCATTGTTGAAAGATCAATTTCAACTTTACCCGCCGCTTGTGCAGCATCTACATGCAAGAATGTTTTATTTGCACGAGTGAGTTCGCCAATTGCAGCAACGTCAGTTACTGTACCGATTTCATTGTTCACCATCATGAGTGATACAAGAATCGTATCTGGACGCAAAGCAGCTTGAACCATTTCTGGAGTAATTAAACCAGTACGTGGTTCTGGCTCTAAATATGTAATTTCAAAACCTTGTTCTTCAAGTTCACGGCAAGGATCTAACACAGCTTTGTGTTCGATTTTACTTGTAATTATGTGTTTGCCTTTTGAACCATAGAACTGAGCAATACCTTTCAACGCCAAGTTGTCAGATTCAGTAGCGCCAGAAGTCCACACGATTTCACGCGGATCAGCTTTGATTAAGTTTGCTACTTGTTCACGAGCATACTCAACTTTCTCTTCAGCTTGCCAACCATACGCATGTGAACGTGATGCTGGATTACCAAATGTACCTTCGAAAGTTAAGCATTCCATCATACGCTCTGCAACTTCAGGAAGTACTGGCGTAGTTGCTGCATAATCAAGATAAATTGGACGTTTCATGTCAAATACCTGTAACCGATAGAAGGGCTGAATCTAAACTTACTGAATTTTGGCGTAGTGCAACTGTTTGAACGTTGTCACGAGCAATCAGATCAGCAAGGGAGATTTTTGCGAGATAATCGGCAATATGGTGGGAGAGTTCTTGCCATAAGTCATGCGTCAAGCACATTGCACCATTTTGACAGTTGCCTTTATGGTCACAACGCGTCGCATCGACAGTTTCATTTACAGCTTCGATAATTTCTAGCACAGTGATTTCAGCGGCATTGCGTGCAAGATGATATCCACCGTTAGCACCACGAACGCTTGAAACTAACCCATGACGCTTAAGTTTCGCGAATAACTGTTCTAAATAAGCGACTGAGATGGATTGGCGTGCTGCTATTTCCGCAAGCGTGATCGTTTGTTCAGTTGGCTGCAAAGCTAAATCAAGTAGAGCAGTCACTGCGTAACGACCGCGAGTTGTAAGGCGCATGATTCGATACACATGGTTAGACTAGATGTCTAAATTTTATGAATTCCGACTAAAATAGTCAAGTTTTTTAATTGCGAATATCAATGTGAAAAGTGAAATATACTGTAATTATTGTATCCACATATTATAAACAAAAAAACCAATAAAAATAAAGCTCAATAAAGCAAAGCAAATATTGATGAAACGCTGACGTTTCTGTATGCGATGGATACGATTTTGATACTGTTTTACTTCAACGAGTAAAGTATTGATTTCAGAACGTTGTTGGTCAATTTTATCCAAGAGCGGTGCGATGCGTTGTTGAGATGCAACTGCTTCTGCTTCGTCATTAAAAGCATTAAACCATTGTCTCCAATTTGCGAAGATACTGGTTAATGTTAGATGAGGAATGAAGTCTAAAAACTCTTCAGATAAGGTTGAATCACCCAAAATACGCATATTGGTGATGCTGCGTTGATTGTTAAATACAAATATTTTAACTAAATCAATCAGTGTGCTATTCACCTCTAAATCAATTTTTCTATCCAAAGCTTTCATATCAAACAACAAGCCTTTGTCAGTAAATTGGATATAAAAATCAAAGAAAGGGATATAGCTATTGATGCGAATTGTAATTTTTTGCTCAATAAATTTTTTTGCTTGCAAACGTAAAGCGGCATCATGGGTTAGGATGAATGAGAAAAAAGTCTCTAAAACAATGATGACAATGTTTAGCAACAAATGAGGGTGCTTGTTTCTTTGTTGCGTATAACTCATAAGTCTCTTTTTCCTTACCAATCAAACAATAAAACCACAAATCTGTAAACTTGAGCATCCTTACTCAATTATTAAAAATAATTTACATGACTTTGTTGCTTTGTAGAACAGTTTTTTAAAACGATCAAGTCTTAACTTTGATATTATAAAAACATTTTTATGGTTAAATACGACATACTGTTTGTAAAGTGCTTAGGAGCATGGTTCTATGGATAACTCAAATATAGAAAATTCGAGTGAAGAAACTGAGGTAAAAACTAAGACAAAATCAAAGAGTTCTAAAAAATCTGCGCTTGATTTCAAGAAGTATACACAACAAATTTGGTTAGCTGGTTTAGGTGCTTTTTCTCGTGCTGAAGAGGAAGGAAATAAATTATTCGACTCATTGGTCAAGGTCGGCGAAGAGTTAGAATCAAAAACAGTTGATTTTGCGGATAACACAGTTGGTAAGGTCACTGAGAAAGCCAAAGAGTCTGTTACAGATACCAAAGATAAAGTTGAAAAGATTTTAGATACTGGTGTAAATCACTCTTTAAATCGCATTGGTTTAGTGACACCAAAGGATCTTCAACATATTGAGCAACTTTTAGTGCAACTTCACATTAAAGTGGACGCTTTAATTGAAGAAAATAACCAGTTAAAAGCCAAATTGAATAAAAAGTAAAAAAATCGTTGGCACTCGTCCGTTTATGTCGTATTTCAGTATTTATTTTTGCTAAAAGGCCTTTCTAGTATTGCGTTCTCCCCTAAAGCATTGCTATAAAGGCGTCATGGCCTTTTAAACTATAGCCTTGGATCTTAACAAACGATATTAAGAGGATATTTTTTATCATGAATAAATCAGAATTAATTGATGCGATTGCTGAAAAAGGGGGAGTATCTAAATCGGATGCTGGTAAGGCACTCGATGCAACGATTGCGTCAATCACTGAAGCACTTAAAAAGGGTGATACGGTTACTTTAGTTGGTTTTGGTACTTTTAGCGTTAAAGAACGTGCTGCACGTACTGGTCGTAATCCAAAAACTGGTGAAGAGCTTCAAATTAAAGCAAGCAAAGTACCTAGTTTCAAACCAGGTAAGGGTTTAAAAGATTCAGTTGCGTAATCTTTTTAAATCAATAAACGCACCATTTCGGGTGCGTTTTTTATTTAATGAATGAAAAAGTGAGTTTGATCCTTATTCTGCATTCATTCGCTTTTATTTTTCAGTTAAAATTGCTCCGAAATAAAATATTGGAATTCTTATGGAATCTTTTCGTACACTCATTAAGGGTTGGCTTGGCAAAGTCCTTTTAGTTTTGTTTTTGACTCCTTTAGCGCTTGTAGGTATTGAGGGATATTTTAGTGGTAGCAATAAGGCAGATGTTGCGAAATCTGTCAACGGTCAAGATATTTCTAATAAAGAATTAGAAAGTGCAACCAAGAATTATAAAGATCAGTATTTATCTATGGTTAAAGGTGATGAGTCACTTTTAAATCTACCAGTTATTCAAGACAAAGCTTTAGATGCGCTTGTGACGCGTGCCTTATTGCAACAGCAAGCTGAAAAGTTAGGTATTTCATTAAGCGATGCTCAACTTGAACAAATGTTGGCTCAACAACCAAGTTTCCAAGAAAACGGGAAGTTCTCTGAGCAACTTTATGGAAACTATTTACGTTCAGTAGGCATGACCAATCAAAGTTTGCTTGCAAGCTTACGTCAAGACCATGCATTGAAAATGATTTCATCAACGTTGATGGACTATGCATTAGTAAGTAAGTCTGATTTACAACAATTGGCTAACTTGCAAACTGAGCAACGTACTTTGCATCTAGCAAGCATCAAACTGGATGAATATAAAAAAGGTTTAACTGCGTCTAATCAGGAAATCACAGATTACTACAACAAGCATAAAGGTGAGTTTAAGCAAGTTGCAGCAGTCGATGTTGATTATGTTGTTTTAACACCTTCATTGTTGCCACAAACAAACTTAGCTGTAACTGATGCTGATTTAAAGCAAGCCTATCAAGCTTTTGTTGAAAAACAGCAAAAAGATGCTAAGCGTGAAGTGAAGCATATTTTAATTACGACGGATACTCGTGATGCTGCCGCAGCACAAAAACTTGCGAATGATGTTTATGCGAAAATTCAAGCTGGCATGACGTTTACTCAAGCAGCAGCTCAATTCTCTGAAGATCCGAGTTCGAAAGATCAGGGCGGTTTGGTTGATGCTTATGCACCTGGTATTTTCTCTACTGATTTTGATAATGCTGTAAATGCTTTGAAAAATGGTCAAGTTTCAAAGCCTGTGAAAACTCAGTATGGCTATCACATTATCGAAGCAAATACACAGACAGTGACTATTCCTTCATTTGAAGCTGAAAAAGCGCGTTTGACAGCTGAAGTTGAAAAAACAAAATCAGCTAATTTATTCAGCGATACTGTCAATAACTTAAATGAAATGGTTGTCGGTGGTGACTCACTTGATGCTGTGGTACAAGAAGTAAAAGCTGCACGCGTTGAATCAGCAAAAGGTGTAACTTTGACAACGCAAAATCCTTATTTAAGTGATTTAAATGTTAAAGCTAAAATCTTTAGTGATGATGTGAAGAATGGTGATCGTAATGCGTCATCAAATATTCAATTAGCTAATGGTGATACGATCTGGATCAAAGTTCGTGATTATCATCCAGCAGGTATTAAGCCGTTAGCTCAAGCGACAGCTGAAGTTAAAGCTAAAGTTATTGAAGATAAAGCATATAAAGCTGCGAAAGCGAAGATGTCTACAATTTTGGCAGACTTTAAAACACAGCCAGCAGCGCAAGTTGTTGCTAAGTCTAATGTGACTTTTGAAAATGCAGGCGTATTTGTTCGTTCTCAAGGTTTAAAACGTGAAATTGAACGAGCGGCTTTCAGTATTCCAGCTCCGACGAAAGAAGGGATGTGGTCAGCAACTACTGCGAAATTACCAAATGAATTGGTTATCGTAGCTGTATCAAATGTGAATGCGAATGTTGCTAGTGAACTACCACAAGAACAATTGACTGAGTTGACAAAACTTTATCAACAGTTCCGCGGTCAGCAGATATTAGAAGATTACACTGAATACTTAAAATCACATGCAAAGATTAAATAAGTTTAATCTTTGCATAAAAAAAGCCAGTTCAATTTGAACTGGCTTTTTTTGATCTATTTTTATTTTTTCTGAATAAACTTTGCTTCTTCAGATTGTGGGTATTGAGTCAGTAACTTTGTGCGATATTGACCTGCTAAAGCTGCATTTTTATCGACTTCTTTAGCAATACTATAAAGTTGATAAACAGCCCGTGGCGCTTTCGCTGAGTTTGGATAACGTGTAGCAACGATATTGTAGTTTTGTTTAGCTGCTTTATAGTCAACAGGTTCAACAGCCAAATAAAACTCTGCTAGCCAAAAATACGCATTACCGACATATATTCCATTTGGATGGTTTTTGATGAAGTTTTGCATAGGCTGGATTGCATTTTTAGCACCACCTTGTTTGTATGCATCTAAAGCAACTGTATAAGCAGCTTTTTCGAGTTCTATTTGATTATTTACGCTATTGTTTGCTTGTGGTTGAACAACTGGTGTTTGCACAGGTGTTGGTGTGATTGGCGCTGTCTGCTGTGTATTTGCTACTGGAGCGACCTGATTTGTGGTATTTGTTGTTGGTTCACTAGAAGCATTTTCTGGATCAGTATTTTCTTCCGGTGGATCGATTTTTTGTGATAGCAACTCTAAGCGTTGATCTAAATCAGTATAGCGATTTGTCAGTTCTTTTTTGAGTTGGTCGATTGCATTTTCGTGCTCTTCAAGCTGACCACGTAACTTTCGGACTTCCTCTTCAAGCTTTTGGTTCTTTTGGATTAGATCCCAATTTAAATTCGTCGCAACAGGTGAAGCATTTGTATTGTCAGCAATTTGTTGGCTTAAAGCTCTAGACTCAATAGGAACATTGGCATACAAATGCGCGCTGCTAAGCAGAGCCATGAAAAGTACAGAATGCTTTTTTAGCATGAAAACTCATCCGTAATGTTGAAAAATAAGCGATACAAGCAAGCTTTTGAGCTTGTGGCATGTTGATATGTATTTTACTTTAGTCATTAAAACAGCAACTCATTTAAATGCAATAAGCATTTACAATCTTCAAGCACTTTTGAAGGGATTTAGTTTTTGTTGTTTATAATTTATTCATATTTAATCGGCTGTAATAAAAAAATCTAGATTTTGATGAGGAATTAGACAGTTGAATAGAAAACTTAATTAAAAACAGTTACAAGACTTGCAAGTGGTCTAAAAATCTCTATACTTTGTCAGGCAATGGTAGCCCTGCTGGTAGCTTCGCAATTGTACTCTATGAACCCCGCCAGGACCGGAAGGTAGCAACGGTAGTAGAACTATGATGTGCCGAAGTCTTGCTGGTAGGGCTGCCACCAGCTATTCTTCTTCGCTCGTTCGAGCAATCGCTTTCATTATCGCATCCATACTAAATCCTCTATATTGTAAGAAGCGAATTTGCTTAGCTTTGATTTTTGGATCTTTTGCGATATCTATACCAAATTTTTTAACTTTAAGCTGATACGCTTGTTCTGACCAATCGACTTCTTTTAATTCTTCTGTAATCAGTTCTTCATCTAATTCTTTCGCTTTTAAAGCCTGTTTGATGCGCTGTAGCCCTTTACCTTTTCTCAATTGGCTTGCTAGGGTAAGTTCTGCGACTCTTTGATCGCTTTGATAGTTTTGCTGTGCTAATTCTGCAACTAACTCTGCAACCTCATCAGGATTAATTGCATATTGATTGAGTTTATTGCTCAGTTCGGCTTGGGAGTAATCACGGCGAGTAAGAAGTGCAAAGGCGTAAGAGCGTAGTCTTGTACCTGTAAGCGTTTTGGGTTTTTCTGATTTTTCAGTATTAAACACGTTTTATTTCCTCATGAAAGAAAAACGCCCCGAAGGGCGTTTCAGCTTAGCTTTCTAAAAAGTCTGGTTCTTCTTCTTCAATATCTGTATTTTCGGCTGGCTTGTTTTTGGTGAGAAGTTGTTCTCGAATCAGCTTCTCAATTTCTTGAGCCATTTGAGGATTTTCTTCAAAATGACGAATTACATTATTTTTACCTTGTCCAATCTTATTACCTTGGTATGAATACCATGCACCAGCTTTTTGGACGATATCTTGTTGAACAGCGAGATCAACCAGTTCACCTAACTGATTAGTCCCTCTACCGTACATGATTTGGAATACAGCTTCTTTGAAAGGAGGCGCCATTTTGTTTTTTACAACTTTAACGCGTGTTTCGTTACCTGTAATTTCATCGCCTTCTTTTACTTGACCGATACGACGGATATCTAAACGTACAGATGCATAGAATTTAAGTGCGTTACCACCAGTCGTGGTTTCTGGGCTACCAAACATCACACCAATTTTCATACGGATTTGGTTAATGAAGATCACCATACAGTTAGAGCGTTTTGCATTACCGGTAATTTTACGTAATGCCTGACTCATTAAACGTGCTTGTAAGCCCATGTGTGAATCACCCATTTCGCCTTCAATTTCGGCTTTAGGGGTTAATGCAGCAACAGAGTCGACAACGATGAGGTCAATTGCGCCAGAACGCACCAGCATATCTGCGATTTCGAGCGCTTGTTCACCATGGTCAGGTTGTGAAACCAAGAGGTTATCAATATCTACGCCTAACTTACGTGCATATTCTGGGTCTAATGCATGTTCTGCATCAATAAATGCACATGTACCGCCATTTTTCTGACATTGAGCAATCGCTTGTAATGTCATGGTCGTTTTACCTGATGATTCAGGACCGTAAATTTCGATGATACGGCCTTTAGGTAATCCGCCAATCCCTAATGCGATATCTAGTGTTAATGAACCTGTAGAAACAGCTTCAACTGCTTGTACAGTGTTATCGCCCAAGCGCATCACTGTGTTTTTACCAAATTGCTTCTCAATTTGGCTTAACGCAGCTTGTAACGCTTTGCTTTTATTATCATCCATCTCAAAACCTCAAAACTTTATATTCTTAACGACTAACCCAAGTGGATGTATTGAATCTCAACTTGTTGGGACTCGGGTATAGTGGCAGATTCTAGTTGTTTATTCTACATCTGATCTGTGTCTTTGCGACACAAAATGACGCACCTGAAAGTAGGGAAATTCACTCATCATGATAAGACCATGATTGTACATTTTCCTGCTTAAAACGATTGATATCACGACGATCTTTTTTACTTGGTCGATGATCTGGTCGAGCTAGATTATGCATTTTTCGCTGTGATGCATGCAACTCTCTACGCGCAATACTTTCTTGTGTTTCTTCATAGAGTTGTTGCGCAATAGGAGCGCCACCACGAACGGCAGATAATGCTTTAATCACTACGGTCTTTTTTTCGAAGCCTTGCTGGATGGTCAGTTCCATTCCTATTCGAACTTCTTTAGAGACTTTAACTCGATCATTGTGATGGTGGACTTTACCGCCTTCGATCGCAGCTTTGGCAATGGAGCGTGTTTTAAAGAAACGAGCCGCCCAAAGCCACTTATCAATACGCATGCTTTCCATGCTGTCTGGTTCATGCTGTTTTGGCATCTGTTACCTGTAGGTTGGTCTCGAGATTGTTGGACTCAAGATAGTCAAATAATTCAGTTAGATGATTGAGTGCAGGATATGGGAGTTCGTTTACGTTTCTACTTGGTTTACTACTTGATGGCTGTAGAATGCTTACAAGTTTAGAAATACCAAAAGCTTCAGCACCTTTTAAGACAGCAACGGTATCATCAATAAATACAGCTTTCACTGGATCAAAAGGGTGAAGCTGTTGAAGCTTTTGCCAAAATCCAACATCTTCTTTGGCATATCCCAATTCTTCACTACTGATCATAACTTCAAAGTAAGGGCTGAGTTCGACATTTTCAAGTTTCAATTGCAGTCCAGCTCGATCTGCATTGGTCAATAACCAGCAGCGATAACCTTTCGCTTTGAGTTGTTCTAGCAGTTGATGGCAGCCAGCGCGTGCAGCAATTTTCTCACGATGTTCATATTGAAGTTGCAGTACATCAACCCCAACTTTAGCAGTCCAGTACGCCGAAGAATACCAAGATAGTGTATGCTTATGCTGTTGGTAGAATTGAAATAGTGTCTGCTGGCTTTGTTCAAGACTGCATTGGTGGACTTGAGCATGTCGTTCGGGCAAACAATGATTCCAAATAAAATCATCAAAGGCTAAATCGAGTAATGTGCCATCCATGTCGAACATGGCAATCGGCTGCTGCTGTAAATCTGAATATGACATAAGGTTAGTCTATGTTTATAAAAACGCTTGCGCCACAAGATCCGTTAATTTCTCAACTTGTTCCGATTATGGCGCAGGCAAGTCAAATATTGTTGGAAGAATACCAAAGTTATTGTGCAGGTTGCGAATTTAATATTCAGGAAAAAAGTGATGATTCACCAGTAACGCAAGCAGATTTGAAAGTGAATCGCTTTTTATTGAAGCATTTAGCTGAAGTGACACCAACCTTACCCGTACTCTCTGAAGAAAGTGATTATTCAGCTCGAAAGGCATGGCCACAATGTTGGATGCTTGATCCATTAGATGGGACGAAAGAATTTATTCATGAGCGTGATGAATTTACAATTAATTTAAGTTTAATTGATGGGCATTTGACTACATTTGCAATCATCGCAGTGCCGTGTGAGCAAGTGATGTATATTGGCTACACTTCTCAACGCCCTTATAAATATAGTTTTAGTCAACAACAATGGTTTCAATATCAAGTTGAAGAGCATTTGGTTAATACACCGATTCAAATTGGCTTAAGTCATAATAGTAAAAACCCTAAATATCAAAATTTCATTGATCCGATTTTAAAATCAAGAGATGTCACTCGCCGCGAAGCGGGCAGTGCTTATAAGTTCTGTATGATGTTAGAAGGTGAAATTGATATTTATCCACGTTTTCATCCAACTTCTGAGTGGGATACGAGTTCAGGGCAAGCATTGTTAGAAAGTATTGGTGGTGGTTTGTTGACTTTAGAGGGTAAACCATTTCTATACAATCAAAGAGATACCGTACTTAATGGGGGGTTTATCGCATTTAAAGATCAATATTGCAAAGATCTTGCTTATGATGCTTTAACGCATTCGGGTATTTTAGATTGAGAGTTATTTCACGCATGGTATAGTGAAATAAATTTTCATCATTTATAAATATTATGGCATTACACCTTTTGCCCAAAAGTATGTTTGAAGCAGTCGACTTGTTGCCTGATGCTTCTACGCCAGTCACTTTATTTACACGCCACTCTTTACGTGAATTGGTGAATGGGCAGGGTTTTGCTGGTTATGATCTTCAGCTTACAGAGCAAGGTCGAGATCTTGCTTATGCATGGGGGCAGTATTTAATACAAAATACGGATCGCGCCATCCATCATTGTATTTCTAGTCCAATTCAGCGTTGTGTCGATACAGCCGCTTTAATGATTGAAGGGGCTGATGATGCACACAAAGCTTCAAATACACATACGATTGAAATAGTTGAGCAACGTTTGTTGGTTGAACCAGGAAGCTTTGTATTGGATATTCAACAAGCTGCGCCTTATTTTCGTAAACAAGGTGCATTGGGTTTTATTAATAGTTTTGTGAATAATGCCTTACCGGGAATGAAGCATCCAATTACAGGTGTTTTTGATGTGATCGAATTGCTATATCACACGCATCCGTCACAACAAAAAGGATTAAGTTTAGCTGTCAGTCACGATACGATTTTGGCGGCGATAGTTGCAGTGATTTCTGGCAAAAACCAAATTGATAAAGCGGATTGGCCAGATATGATGGAGGGATTATTTGTTTGGTTTGAAGGTGAGGATTTTGCTAATAGTAAATTGAAATGGATTTGGCGTGGGCAAAAACAAGAACTATTAATTAAAGATTTTAAAGATAATTAAAAGAACAATTGGGTTTAAATTAATTTTAGTCATTCATTTTATTTTAGATATTTTATTATATTCTGAATATATTTTTTCATCTTTAAATTAAAGGTGATATTATTATAAATATATGATTTTTATTAACTTTAACTAATAATCATAATTTATCATTACTGATAATTCATTGTAATTTTTTTGGGGAAATGTGATGCAATTGCAACTCAAACATTTATCTGTATGTATTTTCACTATTATGCTTACTGCTTGTGGTGGAGGTGGTAATAGTGGTGGTTCGGAATCTTCAGGAGATAATACGATAGGGACAGGCAGTACAGAAAATCCTGCTCCGCCTGTAGCTGAGAAATATCCAGAGCCAACAAAGGATGTAATCGATGATAATGTTCTGGGCTTTTATGATTACGATAAATTAGGACAGTCACGCTCATTAAGAAATGATTTGAATGGTAGCTTTGCTGCGATGATTCAATTTGGTCAAAGTCATGTAGTTAATCCTAAGAATAATGAAAAAGATTACATGCCACGTTTAACAACGGATAAAGAGGCTTTATTGTTAGTCACACCATTGACTGAAATGGGGGATGTAAAGACCTTAATGGCTGAGATTTATCAGGGTAATCAATTACTGAGAACCGTTGAGTTAGAGGAGCCATCGCGTTTGGCTGCATCTGATCAATCAAATAGCGATGGTCGACCTCCTGTAAGCTATTCAAAACGTGCTTGGAGTGCACCTTTGAATTGGGATGAGGTTAAGGCGGGTTTACATATTCGAGTTCTGGATCCATTAAATAATCGTACAGGCGATTTGACTGAGAATGATATTGATTTTGCTGCTCCAGGCGAATTAGTGCTGCAAAACATTCGATTAGGTTTATTGACAGATCCGCCTAAATCAAATGGTCACTATATGCTGTTAGAACCAGCAAAAGCGGGAACAGATTATTTTCAGACGATTCCAGCTGCGCGAATGATTGTCACAAAATATGATGATTTAAAATTAGAAAAAGTCATGGTCGCAAGTGGTGTCATTTACGACACTGTGAGTGCAACTACTGGCGATGTTTATAGTGGTGACATGCGAGAAAATACGGCTAAATCAACTTTTGGTGTGGGTATAAACCTAGCCAATTGGGGAATTACAAGTGCTTCAATGGCAAGTCAAGAACAGCCACAACTTACTCAAAGTGTAGTTACACATCATGCTCGCGGTAAATACAGCAATGGAGAGGCTTCGCACGGATTGAGCGGTGGCAATGGTATGCTAACTTTGATTGATTCTATAGGTAATGAATTTAGCCATGAGATTGGTCATCACTATGGGTTAGGGCACTATCCTGGTTCAGTTGGTAATAATATGTTTTGGGCTGCACATCATGCAGATAGTGGCTGGGGATATATTGCATTTAGAAATAAAATGCGAGGCAATCTAAACTGGACGGCAACAAATTTAGGTGATGGCAGTAACGGTGTTCCAAACTTTTTAAACAAATATGCTTATGGTTGGGATGTAATGTCTGGTGGAGCAACAGCAAGTAACATCTCTAAATATACGCACTACACAGGTTATAGTACCTATTTAAAAATACAGCCAGCTTTTGATCGCTATGTATGGGATAAAAACTCACCAACTGGTTATAAAAAATGGAACGCGACCACACGAGTAATGGAAGTTGCTCAGCCAAAAGTACCGAACTCTGGAAATGTTTGGTACAACAGCGCAGATGGTAATTATTTAAAACCAAGATTATTTGGTGTTCCTGTTTATACGATTCTAGGTGGATATGATCCTGTGAATCAGATTGGTTTAATTTATCCTGCTGCGAAAGGGAATTGGGGGAATGTATTTAATTTGCCTCAAGTTAATACTAATGCAACTACGGCAAACTGTTGGCTCAATGTTCAGTTCGCATCAACTACACAAAATATTGCGCTTGCACCTCAGCGTATGAATAGCAATAGTAATGCCAATAAGTTCCATATCAATATTGCCCAAAGTGAAGCACCTCAACAAGTTAATTTGTATTGTCGAAAAGCCAATGAAAATGCAGTATTACTCTCTACAATGAGCATTCCTGCGAATAATACACCGATTGCACCATTTGTTGAGATTGGTGAGGAAGCTGGTTACTCTGCATTAAAAGAAATTGAGCTTCCAGTGCTTGAACAAGCGCTAGTTGGGAACAAAGCTAAACCAGTTGTTAGTCTTTCAACAGATGCTAAGTTGTTATTTGATTCTTACCAGAAATTTAAAAACCAGCTTTCATCTGATGCGCAAACTGAAATGAATCGTTATACGCAACAGCAAACGAAGCTTTATCGTTTGAACCGCTGGATGAATGTGTATCGAGCTGATCTAATAGATATGAATGTTGATGCCTTGGATGCATTCCATACATTCCTAGATAAACTCGAATTAAAAAATGATTTTAATTTAGACTCAGCAGTGAGTTTGATGAATCGAACCAATTGTTTGAAAGCTGAGAGACTTGAAAGCGGGCAATTGAATGGATTTATTAGTGGTGCTACTGGATGTGTTGGAGATGGCTCTGAAAAATGGGTTTATGATGCTCTAGGGAAAATACACAGTAAACAATACATTGATCATTGTTTGGCAACAACCTCCGGTAATGTAATTAATTTAATGCCTTGTGATAATAATCAAGCTAATCAAGTTTGGGTTACAGATGTAAGTGCTCAAGCGATTAAGCAATCGAATCAATGTTTTGATTTAGAAGGTGGTTATCTTACCAATAATAGAGCGCGTTTGATTCGTTATAGATGCACTGCTGGCACGAACCAAAAATGGACGATACCATCTGTGAATAATAGCTTAATACTTTCAGGTTTAACGACTAAGAACTTGGCGTTATCTTCTAAAGTATTCACAGTTAATCCATAAAATTCAAAAGGGAGGAGGTAAACAATTTACCTCTTTCTAATTTTTGTAATACGAAAAACTGTAGACAATAAAAAAGCCCGAAAATCGGGCTTTTTTATTTGCTTCAAATTAGTTAGCTAACGCTTTAACTTGAGCATTTAAGCGGCTCTTATGACGAGCAGCTTTATTTTTGTGGATGATGCCTTTATCAGCCATACGGTCGATTACAGGTACAGCTGTTTTGTAAGCTTCTGAAGCAGCAGCATAATCACCAGCAGCGATCGCATTTACTGTACGTTTAAGGTAAGTACGAACCATAGAACGCAAGCTTGCGTTGTGTTTACGTGCTTTAACGTTTTGACGAGCACGTTTTTTAGCTTGAGCAGAGTTTGCCACTCGTGCACTCCTTGAAAATAAGTTGGTCTGGGCGGGCTGAAGTTAAAACCAAAAATATTGGCAACATTCACCAGCCCGTAAACAAGTGCCATATTTTGATGAAACTAAGCATCGAAGTCAAGCCTTGTAATGTTTTTAAGTGCATTTAACAGGTGATTATGTTGCAAGAAAACGTTACATTAAGCCTAGTTATAACTTGGATGAAATAAAAATGAAAACAGGTGATAAAAAAGCGATTGTAATAGATGCTACAGGATTGGTTGGACAAGCTTTAATAGAGCAATTGCAACAGTCTGAAGAATTCAGTGCGATAACTGCCGTGGTGCGTAAAAAGTCTGATGCATTAGATACTTATAATAAAGTTACTCAATTTGTCTTAGAAGATTTTTTGTTATTAAACGATGAAGACGTGAATGCATATACGCATGCTTTTAGCTGTTTAGGTAGCACGATTAAACAAGCAGGTTCAAAAGAAGCATTCTATGCGATTGACTATGAAATGAATGCTCATTTTGCTGATTTACTTCAAGATAAAGATGTTCACTTATTGGTCGTTAGTGCTTTGGGAGCGAGTGCAAATTCACCAATTTTCTATAATAAAGTTAAAGGTGAATTAGAAAATTACCTCAGAAGTTTATCTCTATATAAATTGTCAATCTTTCAACCATCATTATTGATTGGTAAGCGAAGTGATGTGCGTTTTCTGGAAGATATGGCACAAACAGCATTTAAACTTGTAGAACAAGCATGGACTAAGCCGTTTAAATATAAGCCTGTAACCGCAGAGCAATTGGCGCATACTATGCTAGTTGCAGCCCAAACACAAACTGCCGCATTTAAACTGTTTGATAATTTAATGATACAACAAACTCGATAATGGAGAAGCTCAGTGACAACAGTATCTTTCGTAACTTGTGATTTGTTAGATGATAACCCTGAAAAAGATTTACAAGTCGTAACACCATGCTTAGATGGGAAGTTCTTCAAGAGTTATGGTGCTCGTAAAACTTTTGGTGGCCAAATTGTGACTGTAAAGTGCTTTGAAGATAATTCTCGTGTTAAAGAATTATTGGCAACTGACGGTACGGGTAAGGTACTTGTTGTTGATGGTGGTGCTTCCATGCGTTGTGCATTGATGGGAGACATGATTGCGGAATCAGCAGTGAAAAATCACTGGAATGGTGTTGTGATCTATGGTTGTGTGCGTGATGTAGATGCGATTGCGGAACTAGATTTAGGTGTACATGCATTGGCTGCAATTCCACAAAAAAGTAATCGTAAAGGCATAGGTGAAGTTGATATCACATTGTATTTTGGTGGTGTGACAATCAGTTCTGGTGATTATATCTATGCAGATAATAACGGAATTGTGATTGCGAAAGAAAAATTAGTCGACTGCTAAAGGGTTAGCGATATGCTGAAAATGGTGAATCATCAATTTAAAGTTTTACAATCTGTGGTTGCGAGTATCATTGAGGGTGGGCGAGGTGTATCAGGTACGCCTTTTCCTCAACAACCAACAAAACCTTTAAAGCTTTATGAATTTGAAGGTTCGCCATTCTGCCGTCGAGTTCGAGAAGTAGTGACCTTATTGAACTTAGATGTGGAGATTTATCCATGTCCTAAAGGCGGTCAGAAATATCGACAAATTGTAAAGAGCAAAGGTGGAAAAAGACAATTTCCATTTTTAATTGATGAAAATACAGGTGATCAACTTTATGAATCACAAGATATTATTCATCATTTATTTAAACATTATGGTAAAACAGGGCAGACCCCTAAGAAATACAGCCATTATCCTAAATTACCTTATGTTTCGACCTTGGCTTCAGTTGCGAATGCAGCACGTGGTGTATGGATCAATAAGAAAATTATTGATCGAGCAGCACCAGAGCAACTGTTAGAGCTGTGGAGCTTTGAAGCGAGTCCTTATACGCGTTTAGTGCGTGAAGCTTTATGTGAATTAGAAATTCCATATGTTCTGCATAATGTGCCTAAGGAGCGTTGGCAAGATATGGGACCAGCCATTCTACGCTTAAAACCAGGTAAATATATTCCATTACCGAATGGTAAGCGTGAAAAGGTTGTTGAAATTATGGGGCGTGATATTCAAGTTCCATTTTTAATTGATCCAAACACAGGCGTGAAGATGTTTGAGTCGGCTAAGATTGTTGATTATTTGAAAAAACAATATGGTTAACCTGATTTAGAAAAGCATCCGTTAAGGGTGCTTTTTTATTCCTGATTGATTGTTAGCTTGCATCAATGGGTACTTTATCGTTTTAATAAGCAAGTCATCAAAGCAAAGCTGTATAGATAGATCATATGTTAAGCCAACTAACTAACTTATTCAAAAGTTCAAAGGAAACACCTGAACAGCTATTCCTTAAAGAAAATGACTTGGTTTTTGATAGTCGTGGTGCAATTTATAAAGGCATCGTTTTGAATGAGTTGGGATTCCGTCTGGAATATTTCTCAAACCGAAAGTTAGATCGATTTGACGATCTCGAAAAGCTATTTCGGATTGCACCGCAAATTAATGAAAAGATCGATCTAGAAATACACTCACAGCGTTTTGTTGAGCGGTTGGGGAATACAGAAGAAAATCTTAAACAGTTGAAGCAAGCGATTAAAGTTTTAAATGATTATTATGTGAAGTTTAAAAGAGCTAGATAGTTTGGTTTCAAGCCTGAATTAATAAATATATTTTCATAGTTACGATAACTAGATAGGCTGTCTTTACCTTTACTTTTCAGAGATGAAAAGTAACCAAAATCTTTTGTTGGACTGACGGTACATCCCTGTTACCGCAGTCCAACAAGGCGGCGTCCATGCCGCCAACCATGATAGTAAATGATGGTTTAGATTTAGAAGGGTGAATTTTTTTAACTCAGAATATAAAAAAGGGACTAAATCCAAAGATTTAATCCCTCTTGAGTCTAGCTAGTAATTATTTTTCAATAATTGCTGTTACGCCTTGACCACCAGCAGCACAGATCGAAACTAAGATACGGCCTGAACCTTTTTGGTTTAAGATTTTTGCAGCAGTCGCGATGATACGACCACCAGTCGCAGCGAATGGGTGACCCGCAGCTAAAGAAGAACCTTTAACGTTTAATTTGCTACGATCAATTGAACCTAAAGGTGCATCTAAACCTAAACGCTCTTTACAGAATTTCTCATCTTCCCAAGCTTTCAATGTAGAAAGAACTTGTGATGCAAATGCTTCGTGAATTTCGTAGTAGTCAAAATCTTGAAGTTTAAGACCAGCGCGTTCAAGCATACGTGGAACTGCATAAGCAGGTGCCATCAATAAGCCTTCTTTTTTACCAACGAAATCAACCGCAGCAGTTTCAGAGAACGTTAAGTAAGCTAGAACTTCGTGACCATTTGCTTTAGCCCATTCTTCAGAAGCTAAAAGTACGCATGAAGCACCATCAGTAAGAGGAGTAGAGTTACCCGCTGTCATTGTTGCAGCTTCACCTTTACCAAATACTGGTTTTAACTTCGCTAATTTCTCAGCAGTTGAGTCAGCACGTAAGTTGTTGTCACGGCTTAAACCTAAGAATGGTGTAATTAAGTCATCGAAGAAACCTTCTTCGTATGCTTTTGCCATTTTTTGGTGAGAAGAAGCAGCTAAAGCGTCTTGATCTTCACGAGCAATACCCCATTCAAGCGCAGTGATTGCTTGATGGTCACCCATAGATAAACCAGTACGTGGTTCACCATTTTTAGGTGCATCCATAAGATCTTTAACATTGATCTTAGAAAGTGCTTTTAAACGGTCTTTACCAGTTTTAGCGATGTTAAGCTCAAGTAAAGCTTTACGTAAACCATCACCAAACGCGATAGGCGCGTCAGAAGTAGTATCTACTCCACCTGCGATACCTACTTCGATTTGACCTAATGCAATTTTGTTTGCAACTTGGAATGCTGCTTGTAAACCAGTACCACAAGCTTGTTGAAGATCACAAGCTGGAGTTTCTGGAGCAAGTTGAGTATTCAATACACATTCACGAGTCATATTGAAATCACGGCTGTGCTTTAATACTGCACCAGCAACAACTTCACCTAAGCGTTGACCTTGTAGGTTGAAACGCTCAACCAAACCATTTAATGCAGCAGTAAACATGTCGATGTTTGAAGCTGTAAAATAAGCGCCGTTTGAACGAGCAAATGGAATACGGTTACCGCCGATAATGGCAACACGGCGAACAGTGTTTTGGCTCATGGTTTTATCCTGTTGAACAGAAGGTTTGGTTGTTTTAGCTGGCGCTGCTTTTGTAGATGTAGAAGAAGCAGTGCTTTTCGGACTACGAGTAGTAGCACGCGTACGAGTCGTTTTAGGTGTCGTGCTTGCTGCTTTAGAGGTCGTGCCAGCAGTTTTACGTGTAGTAGAAGCTGCTTTTGATGTATTTGACACATTTTCTTCAGCAGAATTCTCGACTGCTGGATTTTCTTGAGTTGTTTTGCTCATAAGGCTTTTCCAAGCATAATTGCGATATTCTTGTGACAACAATACCATATTTACAATATTGCTGTATTGACTAGAATGACGCTGTAGACCACATTCAGGTCAAGACATCAGAACATGAACTCAAGTATGATTTATGACGAGTCAATCAAACATTGATTTCATGTAATTTGATTAACATGATGCATGTGTTTGTAAAAAATTCATTTGTATGAGAGATAATAATCATGACCGATCAATACCAAGCATTTACACAATCGCCTTTGGGTAAATTTGTTGTAAAAAATTTAGGTTTACCATCGCCAGTAACGTTAGATCGTTTTGAAAGTGCTCAACCTGTTGTGAATGGTGCAGTATTGCTTGGCGCAGCGCCTTCAAGCACGATTTCTGCTGCTATTGCTCAGGTTCTTAGCAATATCCATGCAGATAGCTATGTGGGTAATAATGTTGAATTACAACAAACCGCAGCGAAAGTTGGTTTAAACCTTCGTCCTTTAAATGCAGATGATAAAGAGTCTAAATTTAAAGCAGTTGTATTTGATGCTTCTGGTATTCAAGATTCAGAACAACTTAAAGAGTTGTATAACTTCTTTAACCCAATTGCTCGCCAGATTTCTAGTTCTGGTCGTGTAATTGTAATTGGTACAACGCCTGAAACTGCAAAGACAGTGAAACAAGCGATTGCTCAACGTGCGCTTGAAGGTTTCATTAAATCAGTTGGTAAAGAGTTCAAAAAGGGTATCACTGCTCAAGTTGTTTATGTAGACCAAGGTGCAGAAGCAAACCTTGAATCTACGTTACGTTTCTTAATTTCTCCACGTTCTGCTTATGTTTCAGGTCAAGTGGTTCGTGTTTCTAAAGCAGACGTTGTTGATCTAGACTGGGCGAAGCCACTTGCAGGTAAGACTGCATTAGTGACTGGTGCAAGCCGTGGTATTGGTGAAGCAATTGCAAACGTACTTGCTCGTGACGGCGCACACGTAATTTGCTTGGATGTACCACAACAGCAAGCTGATCTTGAGCGTGTTGCAGGTTCAATCGGTGGTTCTGTATTGGCAATTGATATTACTGCTGCGGATGCTGGCGAGAAAATCAAAACTGCTGCTGCAAAACAAGGTGGTTTAGACGTTATTGTTCACAATGCTGGTATTACTCGTGACAAAACTTTGGCAAACATGAAGCCAGAGCTTTGGGACTTAGTTATCAACATTAATTTATCTGCAATCGAACGCGTTAACGATTACTTACTATCAAATGATGGTTTAAATGCAAATGGTCGTATCGTTTGTGTATCATCAATCAGTGGTATCGCTGGTAACTTAGGTCAAACTAACTACGCTGTTTCTAAAGCGGGTGTTATTGGCTTAGTGAAATTTACTGCGCCTACATTGAAAAACGGTATTACGATTAATGCTGTTGCGCCTGGTTTCATTGAAACTCAAATGACTGCTGCGATTCCTTTTGCTATTCGTGAAGCAGGTCGTCGTATGAACTCAATGAACCAAGGTGGTTTACCTGTAGATGTTGCAGAGGCAATTGCTTGGTATGCATCTACTGGTTCAACAGGTGTTACTGGTAACGTTGTTCGTGTATGTGGTCAAAGCTTATTAGGTGCGTAAGCATTAGGGTTTTGAAGAGGGGTGCTTGTGCATCCCTTTTTTATAAAAAATATCAAAAGGTTGATTATGAACACACGTCATTTTAGTGAATTACCAAAACCTTATTTGGCTTATCCAAAAGTTATTCAGGGTTTAATTTTTAAAAAGCCAAAAGGCGAGAAAGTATTACCACAAGTTGAGTATGTGGTGGATACATTAAAAATTGATACCAAGCATTTAGAAAGCTATAACGAAATCTGTGGTTTTAAAAATGATGGTTTTGTGCCTGCGATCTATTTAGCCGTACTCTCTCAAAGCCTACAAATGCATATGATGACAAGCGAAGCTTTCCCATTTGCAATTTTAGGTTTAGTTCATATCCGCAATCAGATCAAACAAATACGTAAAATCGGTGTGAATGAACAAATCACATTGTCATGCAAGTTTGGTGAGCTGAAACCACATGATAAAGGTTTACAGTTTGATTTCATTACGACGGCGAAGGTCGGTGGCGAAGTTGTGATGGAAAGCCTGACAACATATCTGTCACGTCAGAAAGTTGAGAAAAAAGCGGCTGAGAAAGCGAAAGATACTCAAGAGCCCGCTTATCAACCGCAGGCTGAATGGAATATTTCAGAAAATACAGGCCGTCGCTATGCGTTGATTTCAGGTGATTTCAACTTAATTCATATTCATGCGGTGACTGCAAAAGCTTTTGGTTTTAAACAAGCAATTGCACATGGTATGTGGAGCAAAGCAAAAGCTTTAGCAAATGTGCAGCTTCCAGATGCTTATGAAGCAGACGTATGGTTTAAGTTACCAATGTACTTACCTTCAAAAGTTGAATTTTTAACTGCTACAGATGCTAAGCAGACTGACTTTTTAATTCGTAATGTTAAATCTAAAAAGCCACATGTTGCGGGTACTGTAAAAGCAATCTAAGCCATTATTCATATGTTCAATATCCCTTTTGTTCGCAAGAGGGATATTTAAAATATAAATATCATAAGGATGCATACATTGATTAAAGAGATTTTATTTGCCGACACACATAATTATCATGGCAATGTTGATGACCGTTTTGTTGATCTAGCAACACAATTTAGCCGTTTACAAGATGCGCGAAGTCATCAAGGCGGTGCGGCTTTAGTGGTGTATTTCAAAGGCCAAAAAGTTGTTGATATTTTCACAGGTAAGAAATCTCAGAATGAAGCGTGGCAAGCTGATACTTTGTCGATGTGCTATTCAACTGGAAAAGGAATTTTAGCCACGCTCACGCATATTTTAGTGAGCGAAGGCATTTTGGATTATGATTTGCCGATTGCGCACTATTGGCCAGAGTTTGCACAGAATGGCAAGCAAGGGGTCACAGTCCGTCATGTACTTTCTCATCAAAGCGGATTGTTTGATATTCGAAATACCATTGAGACAGCAACAGAAATGTTGGATTGGTCGCATATGCTAGATGTTATGGCTGCTGCTACACCACGCTTTTCAGCAGGACAAAGCTTTGCTTATCAACCGCTCACGTATGGTTGGATTATTGGTGGGGTTCTTGAGAAAGCAGCAAAACAGCCTTTAAGTTGGTTAATGCAACGCTATCTTGTACAGCCACTTGAACTTGATGGTGCATATTTTGGTACGCCAACTTCGGAGTTGGGGCGTGTCGCACGGTTACTAGAGAAGCCTAAGTCTCAATCTCAAGCAAAACCGCAAGTACAAAAGCCTCAAGCCGCTCGTAAAGCATCTTTATCAGAAAGATTGTTAGAGTTATCTGGGCAAAGTCCACAAGATTTCCAAGATGCGATGATTCCAAAAGGGATGCGTAATTTTAGTTTTTATAGTGATGCGGGTTTACAAGCGATCATTCCTGCTGCAAATGGTGTTTTCACTGCTAATAGCCTTGCAAAAGTATACGCAATGCTTGCGAATCAAGGACAGTGGCAGGGGCAACAACTGATTCGTCCAGAAGTCTTTAAACAATTGAGTACCGTACAAAGCAAGACTCGTGATCGAGTGATGCCAATTCCTATGCATTGGCGGTTGGGTTATCACCGTATTTTAACAATGGGTAAGCGTGCGCCGCATGGTTTCGGTCATGTTGGTTTTAATGGTTCAGGTGCATGGTGTGATCCAGAGCGAGAACTAAGCTTTGCTTATACACATAATTTTAATATTACTTCGGCTACAGGTGATTATCGTTTGTGGGGCTTGAGCCAAGAAACTTTACGTTGTGCAGATGAAATTCTGAAAGGAAGAAAAGGCTGGTTTTAAGTTAATTGGTCTAAATACGGAGGAATATGATAAATGACAGCGTCATATTTCCTCTCAGTCTTTTTATCTGCAATTACACCACCTAAAAACTCTGCCAGTTTCCGACTTGCATAATTATGAATGGCAACGGGATACAAAAAATATTTAGCTTGTATTTTTTCAGAAGCCCAGCGGAAAACTTCGTAAATCGACTCTTTGGCAAAACCTTGATTGTGATAGTCGTCTCTGATCCAAAGACCTAGTTCTGGTGTGGCTGTTTGGGTGCGATGTACACCAATCAGACCAATAAAAATATGTGTTTCTTTACACCGTAAAACAAAGTGATAATCCGTATTCTCTGATTCAGCTAGCAGCCATTGCTGTCTAATTTGATCTAATGCTTCAAAATTTTCAGCAGGTTCCCAAGCCATATAGCGAGTTAAGGTTTTGGTAATACAAGGGTATATATCTACTAGATCATCCATTTGAAATACAAATAGATTGACTCTTGAACTTTGTAATATTGGTGATGTGTATTGCATCTATTTTCTAAATAGCTCTGCTTGTAAAATAGCTTCGGTATGGCGTTTAAAGTCTGCATCATTTAGACCATTCAGCCCTAACTTATATATACCTTCTAGACCGCAAACAAAAGCAATTAATCGCCAAGCGATGTCTTGGCTATCTGACTCAAAGTTAAATTCACCTTGATTTTTACCCTCATTAATCATTCGGACAATTGAGCGATGCCAATCTTGCATTGCTAGATTATAGGCATATTTAATTTCTGAATCTTGATCAATCAGGATTTCAGCTTCATTCCACAGACGGAGATAAGGTTGAATTTGCTCAATATTTTCACAACCCAATAAAAGAGAGACACGTTGTAAATAATTTACAGTATTTACTTGGTCTTCAATTTCATCGAGTTGTTGCATAAGTTTGATAAAAGCTTCTGCTTTAAGGTGAGAATTTGATGCAAAATGGTGATGAACTTGTCCTGTGGAGGTTTGTGCTTCGGTTGCAATACGGCGAACAGTCATCGCTGAAAATCCTTCATTTAAAGCAACATGCATGGCTGCTTGTAAAATCATCTCTCGGCGTTGTTCTCGATTTAAATAAGCCATTTTTCTGACCAAAACTCGTTTTGTAAAAACAGATACAAATTAACTTATATTTTAAAGTTGGACAAGTGTTCAATTTTGCTTATAATTACACCAATTTGAACATCTGTCCAAAATTTAGAGGCATTTATGTCACGCAAGTGGTTAATTCTTGCAATCATCGTATTGATCTATCTTCCTGTTTCGATCGATGCAACTGTTTTACATGTCGCTACACCTACATTGAGTGAGTCACTTGGACTATCAGCAAATGAGATGTTGTGGATCATTGATATTTATTCACTGGTTATGGCTGGTCTTATTTTGCCAATGGGCGCCTTGGGTGATCGCATTGGTTTTAAACGATTGATGCTTATTGGTGGTCTATTATTTGGTCTAGCGTCTTTAGCTGCTGCATTTTCACCAACAGCTTTGACTTTGATTGCATCAAGAGCATTACTCGCCGTTGGTGCAGCAATGATTTTGCCAGCGACTTTATCCGCTGTACGCAATACTTTTTTAGATGAGAAAGAGCGTAACTTTGCTTTGGGTATTTGGGCGACTGTAGGTGGTGGTGGCGCAGCCTTTGGCCCATTGCTTGGTGGTTTTTTACTTGAGCACTTTCATTGGGGATCAGTGTTCCTGATCAATGTTCCGATTATGATTGCTGTACTTGCTTTAACTGTCTTTGTGATTCCAAAGCAAACAGGGCAACCCAAACAAAGCTTGAACTTATTGCAAGCCATTGTATTGGTAGTTGCTATTCTAAGTATGATTTATGCCATTAAATCAGTGCTGCATGGCTTTTCAATTTGGTCGGTACTGATTTTTGCTGTGGGTCTGGGTTTGTTGGTTGGGTTTGTACGTAAACAGTTAATTTCTGATGCTCCAATGATTGATATCCAATTGTTTAAGCATCCTGTGATTGCGACAGGCGTCATCATGGCCATTTTATCAATGATGGCTTTGGTTGGATTTGAGCTATTAATTTCTCAAGAATTACAGTTTGTTTATCAGCTTTCACCACTTGCGGCAGGCGCATTTATCTTGCCATTTATGATCGCCATTAGTTTGGGTGGGCCAATTGCAAGTTTGTTGGTGAATCGCTTTGGTCTACGCTCAGTTGCGTCACTTGGAATGTTAATGAGTGCGATTAGCTTATGGGGATTGGCGCATACAGATTTTATGAATGCACAAATATCGGCTTGGGCATGGATGGTAGTTTTGGGCTTAAGTGTGGAAATTGCATTATTGTCGTCTACCTCAGCAATTATGTCTTCTGTACCTCCGAGTAAAGCGACAGCAGCAGGAGCAATCGAAGGAATGGCATATGAATTGGGTGCTGGTCTGGGAATTGCTTTTTTCGGTTTGCTGCTTTCATGGTTTTATGTCAACTCAATTATTATTCCAAATGAGTTGCCACATGCATTCATTGAGCAGGTGAGTGGTTCAATCGGAGAGGCGATGCAAGTCGTCAAACAGTTACAGCCTGCGCTTGCTGAAACAGTCATTGATGTTGCGAAACAAGCATTCAGTCAATCACATCGTTCTGTTCTGAATGTTGCTGCATTTCTGTTTTTTATATTGTCTATATTTATTTGGTTGGCTTTACCAAAGAAAGTGGCTGTTGTTGAAGAGTAAAGATTACCCTTAGTTTGATCATTCAAGCTAAGG
>NZ_AXCD01000008.1:0-61213 GCF_000475335.1 Acinetobacter sp. COS3 | reverse complement strand
TTTATTTTTTATTGCCGAGTGCATGTTTTTTGAACTGATTAGTTATTTTTTATAGCCTTCCAATGTGATTAAGAACTTTTTTTAAACAATTAAGTCCAGTAGAATATGTCTCTTGCTTCACATTTTTTGGTTTTTTTGATTGAAAATACGGTTTGTTCATAAAACGGCGCAGCTTTTGATGCTTGTAGTTGTCATAACTACGAGTGGGCTTTGTTACGCCATTTCAAACCATAGTTTTTATGAGTTGGCATTAACAATATTAAGTTATAGTAAATGGCCTAATACAACACGACCAACTATTTGTGTTATTGATAATCCAGAAGCGACTAATCAATTTCAAGCAAGTGTGAAAGAACTGTCTTATGATTATCAAGTACAGGCAGTGAGCGCCAAAGAGTTTTCTAAGACTCAATGTCATGTTGCTTATTTCTCCACAACATCGCCTCAGCAACAACAAAATTTAATTCAGTCTTACCCTTCTCGATTTTTATTATCATTAAGTACTAATAACTCTACTTGTGAAATCGGAAGTATTTTTTGTCTTTACAATAAAAAGACCTTTTCTACTTTTAAAGTAAATTTAGATGCTTTGAGTTACTCCAAGGTTCATATCGACCCTCGCGTCTTAATTTTGGCGAAGAACACGGAGTAGTTAAAGTGATTTCAAATTTATATCAATCTACTTCATTACATGCATTATTCCGTAAATCTCAATTTACGATTTTCGCAATTACCTTTGTAATTTGTTCATGTACTTTTGCCACGATTTCCATGTTTACGATGGAAACTTATGCAAAACAGAACCTTAAATTACTGAGTCAAACTGTGCTTGAGCGTATTCAACCAGCAGTCGTCTTTAAAGATAGAGGCGCGATTGATCAAATTTTGGATGACTACACAAGAGAACATGCAATTCGAAGTATCCACGTCTACGATCCGCAACAACAGTTATTAGCAGAAAGTACAAAGAAGATTGCAAACACTTCTTTTTTACAGGATTTACTCGACAAATGGTTTTTGCATGATCCTGTTAAACTTATGATTGTTCACCATAAGAAAAAAGTTGGAGAACTTGTTCTATATGGTAGTTCTGAAAATATTTTACATTTTCTTAAGACCATTATTATTGGTTTAGCTATTTCCATGTTCTTTATTGTGATTGCATTATTATGGTCGGTAAATTTAACTTATCGCCAGATTATGCAAGCAATTAAGCCACTCACGCATATTGCCCAATTAGTCAGCGATCAAAAAGCTTATAATTTACGCTTTCCAAATAATCATATTAAAGAGTTCCAAAATTTAAATACTGTATTTAATGAATTATTAGAAGAAATTCAAATCTGGAATAACAACTTACAAAAAGAAAATCGCCAGCTTTCTTTTCAAGCACACCATGATCAGCTAACAAGTCTGCCAAATCGGCATTATTTTTATGAAGAATTACTCAATATTTTCGAAAACCCTCTATTTCGTCACAATTCTGCGTTAATATTCATCGACAATAATAAGTTTAAGCTTATTAATGACCAGTTTGGACATTTAGCTGGAGATGCTGTGTTACGTGAAATGGCTCAGCGTTTAAAGTTATCTGTTCGACAGGAAGATTTTATTGCTCGACTGGGTGGAGATGAGTTTGCAATTATTTTGCATGCAATTCACCATGCTGACCATTTGAAAGCTATTGCTGAGGGGCTACTTGCAAGCAGCGTAGAACCTTTAAATTTTAACGGTGAAATTATTCATTTTGGTTTTAGTCTGGGTATTGCTTTCTCCCAATTTGCAGAAAATCCAGAAGATTTGGTAATGCAAGCCGATCAAGCAATGTATAAAGCAAAGAATTTAAACCCACATTGGTTTTTATATAAACCAGAAATTTAGGACATGTTATGCGCACTCATACCATTAAAATTTCATTTATTGCGTTACTCTGCCTAACATTGGCTGGATGTTTGAGTTTTGGTCCACTTAAGTACCGTCAAGTTAAAATGTTAAAAAAAGAAGGCTTTGTTTTAACGAATGAGGGCTGGAGCCTTGGTTTACCAGAGCGCCTATTATTCGACTTTAATAAATCAGATATTAAGCCAGAGCATGGTAAGGAAATTACGCGCCTAGCAAAACAGCTAGAAAAATATGATTTAGAGAAATTAAAAATCGTCGGTCATACTGATGATATTGGTAATCCAGAATACAATCAGAAACTATCTGAAGAACGTGCTCAAAGTGTTGCTTCTATTTTTGTTAATGAAGGGTTTAAACCAAATAATCTAACTGTAATTGGGCGTGGTTCTAAACAACCATTTGTTCCAAACACAAGTGACGAGAATCGTGCAAATAACCGTCGCGTTGCTGTGATTATCATTCCATAAAATGATTAATAAATAAAAAGGCCAACAATAAAGTTGGCCTTTTTTCATTTTAGCTCAATAATATCAATCGTTGGGGGCACTCTAAATCGAAAAGGAACGCCAACCATGCCTGTACCCACCGTGACAAATACATCTGCATGTTCATGAATATAAAATCCTTTTTTATGCCCTAATATCGAAACTTTCTTCATGATGTAATTAGTAATCCACGGTAATTCAATTTGTCCGCCATGTGTATGTCCTGACAGCATTAACGGACGCATGGGTAACTCTGGAACCATGTCTACTGTATCTGGATTATGTGACAAAATCAGCCACGGTTTATCTTGTGGCAGCTCTGGTAAGAAACGCATATTCGCCTTACCTGCCCATAAGTCACCAATACCCACTAAACGAAACTCATCAAAATCAACAATCTTGCCTTCGATATCAATGACATCGTTTTGGCTTAATGCTTCATTTAATAACGCTTGAATCGGTGGTCCAGGATATTGCTCATCATGGTTTCCTGGTACAGAATAAACAGGAGCTTCAATCTGTTTCAATACTGCAAGCTCATGCACTAACCGATTCTCAGGTTCGTATGTCCAATCCCCCGCCACAACCACAAGATCAGGTTTCTCCTGATTCAGCTTTCTCACAATCGTTTTTAACTGTCGCTCATGTCCTGAAAACAATCCAACATGCATATCAGCCACAACAGCCACTTTCACAGGCTTGCTAAATTCACGATGCGGATTCAAACGATATTGATGATGTTTGACGTGAACCGTATGTGGTTCAATAAAGCGGGCGTAAATTAAAAGACTACTTAATAGAAATACAAACGTAGTTTGATGTATGCTGTAGTAACCAATCCACCCTGCATATAAACTAAAAAACCAGAGTGGAATAAGTAAATAAGAGAGATAAAAAGCCAATAAGTGCACAAAAGCTTTAAAAGGATGAATTGTCTCTGTACGTGACTGATGCACCCAAGCCTGTATAAATGCCCAGAGTGCTAGAACTGCGAAAATCGAATAGAAAATCAAAACTGTTGTATCTGAATCAAGCATTACAGATCTCATTAACCTCATCTAGGGACAGATATCGCATCTCATATTTATATTTTTAGATGAAATGTTATACTCAAGCCCAACTTTTAATCAGTAACAATTATGACGCAATTTTCTCGCATAAATAGCAAACATACAGAAATAAGTACAACTACTTACAATAAAAGTATGCTTGCGATTTATTGCAGTATTGCGATCACGGTGACGGGCTGTAGTACGCTACCAAAGCACACAATTGAACCAACATCACAGCCCACCTTACAGATCAACACTGCTGATACAACTTTAGCGCAAGTAATTCAACCTTTACAGCAACAACATCCAAACCTGACAGGCTATCATGTTTTATATGAGCCCTTGGAGGCTTTGGCTGCTCGTTTGCGTTTAATTGATAAAGCTGAGAAAACTTTAGATCTTCAATACTATATTTGGGATAACGATAAAGTTGGAGCACTTGCACTACATGCATTGATTGGTGCGGCTGACCGTGGTGTGAAAGTACGACTTTTAATTGATGACAATAATGCAAAACATACCGAAGGTATTTTTTTAGCTTTAGCTCAACATCCTAATATTGAAGTCAAATTATTCAACCCTTATCGCTTTCGCAAATACCGCGCAATCGATATGGTTTTAGATTTAAAACGTATTAATCGACGTATGCATAATAAAAGTTTTATTGCAGATCATCAGGTTGCACTGATCGGTGGTCGTAATATGACGAATCAATACTATAACGTTAGTGATAATTATCAATTTTCAGATGTTGATGTCATGCTGTTTGGAACGGCGGTAAATGACATTTCCAAGTCTTTTGATGATTATTGGAATCATGAATATGCCTATGATGTTCGTGAAATTGTTAATCCAAAATCTCATCGTCTCAGCTATGAAAGTTTAAAACAACAGCTTGATGATCACTATAAAAAAGTCACTGTACAAAACTATTTGGATTTAACTGATCGTTCGCAATCAATCGATGCATTGATCAATCGAGACATTTCATTAGATTGGGTTAAAGCGGAAGTTGTTAAAGACTCACCCGATAAAATCAAATCTAAAGCAAAAAAACAAGAACATCTTAATTTCCAACTGATCAATCATTTAGAACAGCCTGAGAAAAATATTGATCTTATTTCAGCTTATTTTGTTCCCGAAAAAAAAGGGGCAAAAATCTTAGGCGATCTAGCCCAAGATGGTGTGAAGGTTAGAGTTTTAACCAACTCTTTTAAAGCCAATGACGTTGCTGTGGTACATGCTTTCTATGGTAAATATCGAAAGGAGCTTTTAGAGCAAGGCGTTCAACTTTATGAATTCTTACCTGCCTTAGATAAAGATGACCTCGACAAACATACTGAAGATTTAGCCAAAAAAGCCAAAGTTAATATTAAAGGTCTTAGCCGATCAAGTTTACATGCAAAGCTAATGGCACTGGATGAAAAGCAAGTTTTTATCGGGTCATTTAATTTTGATCCACGTTCAGCTTATTTAAATACTGAAATTGGTGTTTTACTTGATAGCCCACCTTTGGCTCAAGCTGTGCACGCAACTATGGATCAAAATCTTAGTAAATACGCCTATAAACTTGTTCTAAATGCGAATAAGAAAATCACATGGCAACGCCAAACACCTCAAGGTCCTGTTGTTTACACAAAAGAACCTCGGATGAAATGGTGGCAAAAAGCTGGGGTTAAAGTTTTGTCTTGGCTACCTATCGAAGGTTTTATGTAGCATCAGGTGGGGTGTTTAAAACCTTTTGTTGTAACTCTAAAAGTCCCGCACGCATTTGGCGATCAACTTCTTTGGTTAAGGTATCAACTGTATGTCCTTCTACAGGAATAGCAGGTAATGTCATTAAATGTGCAGTGACTTTCGGCATTTCTAAAACACGTTGCACATGCTCCGCAAAAGACATTTCACCGATAAAAGGTGCAACCATATCAAGTTCGCCATGTTGATTGACATAGCAAATCACACAAATCTGAACGGGTCGCTGCGCTTCAATCGCAGCACCTAATAATCGACCATGTACTTTTTTAACCTTATGACCATCTGTGGTCGTTGCTTCAGGGAAAAATAGTACTGGAATGTCTTGTTTTAAAAACTCAGTAATTTGTTCACGAATTCGAATCGAATCCCCTGAACCTCGCTTAATGAAAAGCGTACCACCACCTTTCGCTAGATTTCCTAGAATTGGCCATTTTTCTACTTCTGCTTTAGCCAAAAAGAAAATACGTGCACCAGAACCAAGTACAGCAACATCAAGCCATGAAATATGATTGCTCACCCAAAGTGCAGGTTCACGCGGAATCGTGCCATGTACCTGTACTTCGATATTGAAGACTTCGCATAGACGACGACAGAAATACTGCACATAGCGCGTATTTACAGGATTATTTGGATCTTTATATAAACCATGACGATAAATAAGATAAAAGCCTTCACCAATGGTCTCTAAACCAGAGGCTAATTTTCGACTATATAAACTAAATTTTGAAAATAAATTTAATGGTGCACTATCTACTGCAGTTGTTTCTTGAGTCATAAAATCATTAAAACCATTGGGTTTTCACCCGTCATAGAAACTTGTGACATGAATATCAAAAGGCACAAGCATCTTTGGATGATACAAGGTGCAGACTATATAATTCCGCTACTTTTAATTAATCAATCCTCACGTTATACACAGATAAATTACCAAAAAATCTCGGTATATACGCTTTGAGTTAAGCAAGTTATATCATGCCAATATCCACTTATAAAAGTTATCTTGATAATAAAAAACGAACGTGAGCATGATTTTTTTCAATTTCAAATCAACAATTAGATCAAATAATATAAATCAATCGAAATAACAGATCAAAAGAGTCCTACTATGCACACCAACAGCACCGCCACTGAAGTCGAAAATACCATCTCTTATGGTTATGCTTTAAAAATGTTTTTAGGCTGGGCTATTTTATATATGGGGACGCTAATCGGATTCATTGAGCTAATTCGTCGTAATGTCATATAAATCGAGTAAGTCTTTGCCCTTTCGTTAAAGTTTATTCTAAAATAGGACTTTAATACCTAGGATATGACAGCAGCGTGGAATATTTTGAGCAGCATCAAGGTGGCGAACGGGCAATTTTAGTCAGTGTTTCTGTTCAACTCCTCGATGATCTTGATGCTGAAGAGTTTCGATTGCTCGCTCAATCTGCTGGCGCTGAAATCCTGCAACATATTTCTGTACAAAGAAATAAACCTGATCCTAAGTTTTTTATTGGCTCAGGGAAAGTCGATGAAATTGCAGAACTAGTACAGGAACTTGAAGCTGAGTTGGTTATTTTTGATCACTCCTTAAGTCCCGCCCAAGAACGTAATTTAGAAAGAATACTGAAGTGTCGTGTCATCGATCGTACAGGATTGATTCTTGATATTTTCGCCTTACGCGCGCGTACACACGAAGGTAAATTACAAGTCGAACTCGCGCAACTTAAACATCTATCAACACGTTTAATCCGAGGCTTTACTGGGAACTTAGAACAACAAAAAGGTGGGATTGGGCTGCGTGGTCCAGGTGAGTCACAATTGGAAACTGACCGTCGACTGATTCGTGTTCGTATCACACAACTCAAAGAAAAGTTAATCAAGGTTCAACAAACACGCTTACAAGGTCGAGCTGCTCGTCAAAAAGCAGCAATTCCAACTATTTCTCTCGTTGGATACACCAATGCTGGGAAATCTACACTTTTTAATATTCTTGCGAAAAGTGATGTATATGCAGCAGATCAACTCTTTGCAACCTTAGATCCAACCTTACGTCGTTTAGATTGGGATGGGATTGGTACAGTTGTATTAGCAGATACCGTAGGTTTCGTCCGCAACCTACAACATGATTTGGTTGAATCTTTCAAAGCAACACTAGAAGAAACCTTGGAAGCTACCTTACTATTGCATGTCGTGGATAGTAGCAGCCCCAATATGCTTGAACAAATAGAAGCTGTCGAGTCTGTGCTCAAAGAGATTGGAGCGGATGCACCCATTTTGCATGTTTATAATAAAATTGATCAAAGTGGAGATAGTGCAAAAATCATTTATAAATCTCCTGATTTTCCTGATCGAGTTTATGTATCCGCACACTCTGGTGAAGGTTTAACCTTATTAAGTCAGGCTGTCCAACAGTGCTTATTAGGACAATTACAACACTTTAATTTAGTCTTGAAACCTGCATACGGTAAACTACGCACGCAACTCTATACACTGAATGTAATTCAATCTGAGCATTATGATGAGCAAGGTGATTTGCACTTATCGGTTTGTATAGCACCACAGAAATTGGAACAAATCATCAGACAAGCTCACTTACCATTAGATGAAATTCTTGGAGAGAAAGCCGCTTTATTCAAACGACCACTAGAAGAGTTTGAATACGTGAAAGATCAATAAAATTTCTCTTTCCGTGGTAGCATCTTAAGAAAAGAATGACATCATCATAATGGTAATCGTCCATTGTTCAGATAAATGAGTAAGAGACAACATGAAAGATATTGATTGGACAGCTTGGTTTTATACGATTTTATTGATTGTCGTATTTCGTGAAGGTGCCGTCGCAATCACTAAAGTATTTAATCATCCAGAACTCGGCAATCTCGTCGGTTTGATGAGTTTGCTTGCAACGTTATTAATCTGGAGACGATTTAGAAAGATTTCGAATCGCTTGATTGATACTAATAATAAAATCATGAAAGAAAGCGCATTTGCATTTTTACCCATCTGTGCAGGTTCTTTGATTATGTTGGTTCACTTAGGCAAAGAGATCCCCGTTTTCTTATTTATACTTACGTTAAGTACCTTACTCCCTCTTTGGATTTACGCCAAAATGGCAAAGCGTTGGTTATAGGAGTCGCTAAATATGTTTATGATTATTTATGGCTTTATGATCACCTTGGTTAGCTATCTGATCTCGAAACCACTCAATAAAAAATTCCCGCAAATTCCTTTAATCGTGTTTGCAATGTTTATCGTCATTGCTTTATTGGCCATTTTAGGCGTTCCTTATGAGCATTACATGAAGAACGTAAATGATATCTTTAATCATTTATTAGGCTATGTCACAGTTGCCTTAGCTATTCCTTTAGCTGCAATGCGCTATGATGATTTACCGATTAAATCTATGATCGGAATTTTATGCTTTGCAAGTATCAGTGCGGTCGCATTGCCAATGGGCTTGGCATATTTATTACATATGTCTGAACCTACAATCATGGCATTTGCTACACGTGCAGTTACGACACCTATCGCACTGAACATCGCTACCCTATTACATGCGCCCTTGATGATGGTGACATTGATTGTCATTTTATCTGGTGTAATTGGTGCGGCCTTCTCTCCTTGGATTTTAAAACACATTCATGATGAACGTGCATCTGGTCTTGCTTTAGGTCTCGCAGCTCATGCCATCGGAACAGCGCAAGCATGGCAACGTGGCCCTGTGACTGGTCGTTACGCAGCGTTTGGCATGGCAGTAAATGGTGTATTTACAGCGATCTGGTTACCAACATTTATACTGTCTTTATCTTAAAATTTGCCACAAATATCACATTAAGATTGAACTAATTGTCAAAAATCCGACATAATGGGATTTCAAACGTTAAAAGGATTTTTAATGATGGGCAAACAACTTATAGGTGCATTACTCTTATCTGCAATCAGTAGCTTTTCTTTCGCAGAAGACATCACGGGGACTTGGCAAAGTATTGATGACAAAACTGGGGCACCTAAAGCGTTAATCGAAATTCGTAAAGAGACGAATGGTAGTTATGCAGGTAAAATCGTAAAGATCACCCCTCGTGCAGGCTATACTCCAAAGGAAATATGTGTAGACTGTCCAGCACCTTATACCAATAAACCAATCTTAGGCTTAGATGTTGTTACAGGTCTGAAGCACAGTGAAGGACTTAATTATAGCAATGGTCGTATTCTTGATCCGAATACAGGCAAAGTTTACAGCATGAAAGCAAAATTAAGTTCAAATGGCAAACGATTGCATCTACGTGGTTATCTTGGTGTATCGGCTTTAGGACGCAATCAAATCTGGATTCGTACTGAATAAAACTCAGATAGATAAAGCATCTACCATCTTCTCTTAGATCACTTTCGATCACGGTTTATACAAAAAGCTTTCTCATTGTCTAACAATCTTTGAGAAAGCTTTTCTACTTTTTAGCCTGAAAATTATTGAAATTTCAATAATTAATAAAAATGCACAATTGTAAAATAAAGATTGAATCTATTATTAGAAATCCGAAATAATAGAGGGACAAGAATATAGGCTGAGCGGCTTAAATATGTATACAAAACTCATTACACTATTTTTATTCATGGGGCTAAGCCATCTCACATTTGCACAAGATATTACAGGAACTTGGCAAAGTGTAGATGACCTTACGGGTGCACCTAAAGGGCAAGTTGAAATTACTCAAAATGCAGATGGCACCTATACGGGCAAGGTTACAAAAATCACGCCTCGCACAGGATATACGCCAAAAGAATTCTGTACGGGTTGTCCTGCACCCTATACCAATAAACCAATCTTAGGTTTAAACGTTATTACCAAACTCAAGCACAAAAAAGATTTAACATATACTGGTGGCAAAATCTTAGATCCTAACAGTGGTCGCATGTATAGCCTCACAACAAAACTGAGCTCGAATGGACAGCGTTTACATTTACGTGGCTATGTCGGCGTTTCTGTATTAGGACGCAGCCAAATATGGATTCGAGTCAACAATAAAACTGAATAATCAATAAAAAAGCCCTGAATATTCAGGGCTTTTTTATCACTTAATTTTTAGCGACCTTGCAACTTTGAATAATCTAGAAGCACATTTGCAGCTTCATTAATGAAAGTTTCTTCCTCTGGTAGTGGTGGACGAAGGTGTGCTTTCATTTTGGCACGAGATTCAACCAATGCATCAATAGATGCTTGATAGCTTTCCCAGTTCGCATACGGTGCTTGCCCTGTTTCTTTGCGACGCTGGTTTTCAGCTGCTAAAGTCTGTTTTTCCAAGTCAATCAATTCAGCTCTGCGTTGATCAATATCTAGTACAACTTTTTTCTGCTCAGAAGTTTTCTGAGAAATAGCTTTACGTTGTTCTAAATATTTAAACTGTGGATCAAGCGCTACACGCTGCTGAGAAAGCTCAGATAATTTAGTAACATAAGGCTGTATTGAACCTTCACGCTTGAATGGTGCAGTTGGAATCGTATCCCATTTCAATGCATTCTTCGCCTTACGCTCACCAAACTCCTCATTGTAAATATCTACCAATTTGATGTCTGGAACGACCCCTTTATTCTGCGTACTGCCACCTGTTACACGGTAGAATTTACGTTGTGTCAATGTTGCTTGACCATGAGCTAAAGAATCTAATTGGACTTGTGCCGTTCCTTTACCCGTAGTTGTGCTACCAATGATAATACCGCGCTCATAATCCTGAATCGCTGCAGAATAAATTTCACTCGCTGAAGCTGAAGCTAAATTCACAAGTACCGCCATTGGCCCTGCATAAATTTGCTCACCGCCATCAGTATCTTCAAAGACATTGACATTACCATTGCCATCACGGATTTGGACAACAGGACCTGACTTGATCACCTGACCAAGCATACGGGCAACTTCTTCTAATGAACCACCTGGGTCATTACGTAAGTCGACCATAATGCCTTCAACTTTTTGAGTTTTTAATGACTCAAATGCTTTTGCTGTATCTTCAGAGACTGAGCGATATTCAGTACCAGCACGGCGTGAACGGTAGTCAAAATAGAAAGATGGAATTTCAATCACCCCAAACTTATGTTTTTTACCGTCGCGAGTAATTTCAACGGTACGAGAGCGAACACCTGCATCTTCTTCTTGAATGATGTCACGCGTTAAAGTGACATTACGTGCTTGGCTCATCGATGCGCCAGCGCCCAACAAACGAACCACTACTTTCGTACCACGCTTACCACGGATCAAACCAACGATTTCGGAGCTAGGCCAACCAATCACATCCACCATTTTTTCGCCATCTTGAGCAACCCCAATAATGCGATCTCCTGATTTCACTTGACCTGATTTACTTGCTGGCCCGCCTTCTACGATGGTTTCAATCTTAGTGTAATCTTCATTACCACGTTCTGGACGAATCGAAACACCGATGCCTTCTAACTGTAAAGTGGTTTGACGATTCAACTCCATCGCATCAATCGGCGGATAATAATTACTATGTGGATCGTAAGTCGCTAACATTGCATTGAGTGTTTTATCTAACACATCATCACTTTTGACACGACCAATACGCTCTAATTGTCGCGTGTAACGTTTCTTCAAAGTCTGAACTGGGGTTAAATCTTCTGGACCCGTCAAATCTTGTCCATTGGCAAGCGAAGGGTTAGCTTTTAAGGCTTTTTGTTTCGCTTGCTCCTCTTCTTTGCTGATCGTGAGATTGATTAATTGTGAAACCAGCATTTTCTGCCAGTGTGCTTGTTGCTCGGCAGAGGTTTTAAAATATGCCGCTTTTTCACGATCAATATCTAAATACACATCTTTTTGATTCAAGTTCTGTGGCTTTTTTAATTCTGCTAACATGAATTCATAAAACTGTTTCAAACGGTCACGATATTGAGCATGAATTGCATATGGCCCTGTCAGGTTCCCTGCTTTTAAGGCGCTACCAAAATTTGAACCATATTTATTCTTATAGTCTTCAACTTCACTGCTTAAAAATAATGAGTGATCTGGATCAAGGCTATCGAGATACATATCTAAAATACGATTTGAAGTTGTCGCATCCAAACGCATATTTAAATAATGCTGACGATCGACCAAGGTTGCTAGCTGGCGCGCGACCAAAGCTTGCTCTTGCGATGGTTTGATTACGCTTGAAACGATTGGCGTTTCAGTTGCTGCAAAAGCCTCATTGATTGTATGAGAAAAAAATAAACCACCAGTCGCAATTGCAACTGCACACGCTATCATTTGAAGTTTCATAAAATTCTGGTACTTCCTTGGATCTGGCAATTATTACATGCTGCTATCATCATATGAACATAATTCATTCGATAGTTTTGCAACATGTAGAACTTATCAATCTTCATAAATAAATGACCAATAAGCACTTATCATCAATATCATCTAGTTTTATCATATTCTGTACTGACAAAATGTAGCAAATCATTGCACAATTTAGCTATCGTTTTTTTCATCAAAATTCAAACGGAATCCATATGATCGGCGCATTGATGCTGGATATTGCTGGCACAGAACTTACTCAAGAAGATATTGAACTATTACAAGCTCCGCAAGTCGGCGGAATGATTTTATTTGCACGAAATATTGAATCACCACAACAAGTTCGAGCACTTACGGATCATATGCGTCAAGTCCGTCCTGATATTCTGATCGCGGTCGATCAAGAAGGTGGTCGTGTACAACGCTTAAGACAAGGTTTCACCCTACTTCCTGCAATGGGAAGACTTGGGGAACATTACTTACATCATCCTGAACAAGCCATTGAACTATCAGAACAATGCGGTTGGTTAATGGCAACAGAAGTTCTCGCGGTTGGTATCGATTTTAGTTTCGCTCCAGTCTTAGATCTCAATGATGTTAGTGATGTAATTGGTGATCGTGGTTTTGCTAAAAATATACAAGACATCATCCCACTGGCAGATGCTTTTATGCGTGGTATGAAAAAAGCAGGCATGGCAACGACAGGCAAACATTTCCCTGGGCATGGTTCAGTGAAAGCGGACTCTCACATTGCTGCCGCGATTGATAGCCGCTCATATCAAGAAATCTACGACAAAGATATGCAAAGTTTCATTCAATTAATGCCTCAACTCGATGCCTTGATGCCAGCTCATGTGATCTATGATCAAGTTGATCCAAACCCAGCTGGCTTCTCTCCATTTTGGTTACAAAATGTCTTACGCCAACAACTTAAATTTGATGGGGTTTTATTCTCTGATGATTTAAGTATGCAAGCAGCTTGTGTTGCTGGTGGCGCTGATGCACGTATTCAAGCTGCCTTAAATGCAGGTTGTGATATGGGCTTGGTGTGTAATGATCGCGCAGCTGCATGTATTGCATTAGACGGAATTCAAGCGTTGGCTTTACCAAATCAGCAACGTTTAGAGCGTATGCGTGGCAAAATTCCAAATATCGACGTGGGAACAACACTCGTGTTAGATGAAAACTGGAATAACGTCAGAAAAGTCATTGAAGAATTTAAGAATTCGTTCTAACTTTACTTAGATTTTCCCATTGTTTTATTAAGATAATGGAATCTTGCCGAGTGCTGATCTGATTGAATAAGTTTGCCTTCGGCTCGACTTACTTTTCAGGGATGAAAAATAAGCAAAAATCCTTTGTTAGGCTGAGGGTACATCCTTGTAACCCCAGCCCAACAGCGGCATCCATGCCGCTCTACGATAGTAAATAACAAACCTAAAATCGGATTTGGTAGCAAAATCTCAACGTTAAAAAGAGATTAATTTTATATATCCAAATTAGGAAAATAGAGTCTAGGACAGATGACACAACAACTTTCAAAACATCGCCATATTTCATTTACTGCACACTACACCGGCTATATTTGGTATCAAATGGGGATTTCACATCCAGCTTTAGCAACTGCCAAAGGCAAAACACTAGCAGCACTTGTACATCCAATTGAAAGTTGGGCTGAAAAATATGTTGGTGGCAGCATGCGCACCACGCTTAAACAACGTCATACGATGCTTGATCATGACTTACAAGAATTAATTCAGCAGTATCCTGATATCCAAGTACTCGAAATTGCATGTGGCTTGTCACCGCGTGGTTGGTGGTTTAGACAACATTATCCAAATATTACCTATCGCGAGCTTGATTTACCTGATATGGCTGCAACCAAACAAGCCGCCCTGCAACAAATTGAAAGTAAAGTTGATGATGTCCTTTCCGTTGATTTATTCACAGAAGCATTCGCTACGGCATTTGAAGTATTTGATCCAAAACGTCCGCTTGTTATTATCAGTGAAGGGCTTATCAATTATTTTGAAAAGCCTTTATTACAACAACTGATTAAATCGATTGTGACTTATGGTCAAGACTTTAAAGAACTACATTATTTAACTGATCTCTATCCAGAACCGACGCAAAATAAACTCGCTACCATTATTTGGAACAGCAGTCGTCTACTTAAATGGATGTCTCGTAGCGCGTTTAGTTTTCACTTTAAAACACCTGCCGAAGTTGAAAGTTTCTTTTATGAAGCAGGTTTTAAACAAGTTGTGATCCAACAACCAAAACAGTTTTTCGAGCAGCAGATCCTAGAAAACAATCAGCAGCATTTAGGTGATCTCGTCTGGACTATAAAAGCGAGCAATAATAAATAGACATTAAAAAAGGTGGGTTATCCCACCTTTTTTATTTATCACGATTATTCAGCAGGTTTTTGGCGTGCAATAAAACGAGTCAAACGGTCTGCCACATCAAAACTACCGTGTTTGAAGAGAATACGAAGCCCTTGCTCAGTAGCATCAAAGGTTAAGCACTCAATTTTAAACTCACCTTCTTCATCAACCAAATGTAATGCTAAATCACGCGGATGCTGACGAACAAAGTCAAGTTGTTCAAGATTATCAAGTTTTAAAAACACACCGAAGAAAGTGATATCTACAATTTTTACACCAGCTTCAATGTCTGAATGGCGATGAGATAATTTCGTTTCAGGCTGCAAAACAGGGATACGCTCTTCACCACGACGCTCGATGTTCTTCATTTCTTCACGCGTCATAGGAATAATGCCATCAAGGTTATTGATGGATTCTCCTTTTAAGAATGAGGTGAATAAATTCATGGTTTCTTTACGGCGTTGCAGTTGCGGTACATGATCTGCATTGGCAATTAAAGCAAACTGCATATCTTGGCATTGCAAAGCGAAATCAGCATTTTCATGTGGCAAAGTAAAACTATCGTACTGACCAGCCGCGACCAATGTTTTACATTGTGGCACTGGCACATCACTTAAACGCAGTAAACGATTGCAATTAATCTCATAACGCTCTCGCTCAGTCGCAGTAAACTCAGCCATTTGTCTGAAGAACAAACGTTTTGCTGTTGGTGACATCCGCGTTTTGTCTAGCTTCGCATGATTTACGAGATACAAAATTACAGCTTGACCAAACTCCTCCATGCGGTCTTCACGCATTAAATGCAGAGACTCTTCAAGCAGCATACGCCAACTCTTACGGGTCTTTTGCATAACCCCCATTAACACCATACGATCAATCAGTTCTGGACGTTGGTGAGCAAAAGAAGATGCAACCACTGAGCCTAATGACATCCCCATCACTGAAACTTTTTCAATTCCAACGATATCAAGCCACTGACCTAACATTTTAGATAAATCGGGTAGTTCTAGAATTCCAGCTGACTCACCTGTATCAACATTACGAATTTGTTGATTAGCTCCCATTGAAGGTAAGTCAATTAAAATCACGGGTCCACTCTCAAAGAGTTGCTCAACACAATACTTATAAGAGTTAAAATTTTGAAATGCGCCCCCGACAATTACAATTGGCGTGTTGTAGATCGTTTTAGGATCTGCAATTGCCATATATTCAATTTTCCAACCATCTATCCATGTCGTACGTGCTGGTTGTTTAAAACTGTTTTTATTGTATATGTCGAAAAAACCAAAACCCGTGAAGGTATGATTTAAATCCGAGTCCATTTGGATAATGGAATTCATATCCTTCCTCCATCCTTGATTATTTTTTTGCAGCAAGAGTCTCATTTTTAGCGATTTCTACTTGCTAGTTAACAAATTTATAAAATTTGTATTACATTTATCCTATACATTTTCATTCTATACAAATGCGCGTTTTATACGCAATCATTTCCTTAACCACTTATCTTGTTTAAAGCAATAATCTTTTGCAAAATATGTAGTCTCAGCGATTTATTCAATATCTCCATCGCATTTAAATCAAAAGGTTTGAGCAATTTAACAATTTATAATTTTTTGAATTGTCGGTTCAAACTATTCATTGTTCCGCATTTGACTGTTACTATCTTTATAAATACATGCAATCATCAAAATGCTATGCAAGAATCTATTCAAAATTATATGCAGCAGGTCGGTATCCAAGCGCGTAAAGCGTCTCGTGTTTTGACTAGCGCATCGACTCATTTGAAAAATCATGCATTGTCTGCAATTTATACTGCTTTGGAAAATAATCAAGCACAAATTTTAGCAGCCAATCAAATCGATATGGAAAATGGTCGCCAACGCCAATTAGACAACGCTTTACTCGACCGTTTAGAGTTGACCCCTGCTCGCTTTAAAGGCATGTTACAAGGTCTTAAAGATGTGATCGCCTTGGTTGATCCAATTGGTGAAATCACGGATCTTGCTTACCGTCCATCAGGTATTCAACTTGGTAAAATGCGTGTGCCTTTAGGTGTCATTGGTATGATTTATGAATCAAGACCAAACGTGACATTAGAAGCAGCGTCACTTGCTTTAAAGTCAGGTAATGCCATCATTTTACGCGGTGGTTCAGAAGCACTTGAATCAAATAAAGCCATTGCAACAGCGATTCAACACGGTTTACAAGTTGCAGGATTACCTGAGTATGCCGTGCAAGTAATCGATACACCTGATCGTGCTGCTGTTGGTCATTTGATTACCATGACTGAATATGTTGATGTGATCGTACCTCGTGGTGGCAAAAGCTTGATTGAACGTATTACCAATGAAGCGCGTATTCCAGTGATTAAACACTTAGACGGAAATTGCCACGTTTTTGTCGAAGCACAAGCGGATCTTCAAAAAGCATTGCCTATCGCACTAAATGCTAAAACACATCGTTATGGTGTGTGTAATGCGATGGAAACATTGTTAGTCGATGAAGCAATTGCAGATGATTTCTTACCGAGTATTGCTGAACTTTATGCTGAAAAACAAGTTGAGCTTCGTGGTTGTGCGGAAACACAACAGATTTTAGGTGATTCAGTTAAAACGGCGACTGAAGAAGATTGGTATACCGAATATCTAGGCCCGATCTTGGCGATCAAAGTCGTCAGCGGCATGGATGAAGCTATTGAGCATATCAACAAATATGGTTCTCATCACACAGATGCCATCGTAACTGAAAACTTTAGTCTAGCACGCGAGTTCCTCGCACGTGTTGACTCAAGCTCAGTCATGATCAATGCCTCAACCCGCTTCGCTGATGGCTTTGAGTATGGTTTAGGTGCTGAAATTGGAATTTCAACCGATAAAATTCATGCACGCGGACCTGTTGGTTTAGAAGGTTTAACCTCACAAAAATGGATTGTTTTTGGTGATGGTCAAATTCGCCAATAATTTATTTTTGTTGTTTTAAATATTCCACACGATAAAGCTCATCAACTTGATCTTTATCGTGTTTTTACATAATTTCATACAAAAAATACGTGCAAAATAAACACATCACTCAAAAGAAATTATGATTTGCAACCTATAATTAATGAGATTCAATTATAAATCAGTTGTATAGGCTAAAGTCTATTTTCACCAATACAACAACCCATGTTAAAACATTGCGCTTGATTCCACTGCCTTTTGCGTTGCAGCAAGATCAAAGTGTTCGTCATAAAATTTAAAATCTGTTAGGTGTTCAAAACGTGGCTAAATCTGTACTTGTAATTAACTGTGGTTCATCTTCAATCAAATACGCGCTAATTTCTGAGCGTCGTGAAGATCGTATTTATGGCTTGGCAGAAAACTTAGGCTCTGCTGATGCACGAATCAAAGGTGTGACCGTTGGTGGTGAACCCTTAGAGCTTTCGATTCCACATGCAGACCATGCAAAAGCACTTGAAACACTTTTAGCTCGCCTAGCAAATTATAATCCGCAAGCAATTGGTCATCGTGTAGTTCATGGTGGCAACCTCACCAAAGCAGAGCTTTTAACGCCTGAAATCGTGAAACGTATTGAAGCTGCAACACCTTTAGCTCCATTACATAATCCTGCACATTTGGTGGGTATCGAAGCAACCATGCGTTTGTTCCCTGAATTACCGCAAGTTGCTGTATTTGATACTGCATTCCATCAAACTATGCCTGAACGTGCATATCGTTATGCATTACCACAAAATTTATATACAGAGCATCACGTTCGTCGCTATGGCTTCCACGGTACAAGCCACGCTTATGTAACAGAGCGTGCAAGTGAGCTTGCAGGAGCAAAAAATCAAGGCGGTTGGTTAAGTGCACATTTAGGTAACGGTAGTTCGACTTGTGCGGTTTGGAATGGTCAAAGTATTGATACATCAATGGGAATGACACCACTTGAAGGTGTGGTTATGGGCACACGTAGCGGTGATGTAGATCCAAGTTTACATCTGTTCTTGGCAAGTAACTTGGGCTGGGATATTCAAAAAATTGACAATATGCTCAATAAAGAAAGTGGCTTGCTTGGTCTTTCTGGGTTATCAAACGATATGCGTACTTTAGTTGATGCTTCAAACGATGGACATGAAGGAGCGACACTTGCAATCGAAGTATTCTGCTATCGTTTAGCAAAATCACTCTCAGCGCTTAGCTGTGGTTTACCTCGTTTAGATGGCTTGGTATTTACTGGTGGAATTGGTGAAAACTCAGCGTATGTCCGTGAAAAAACTTTAGGTTACTTATCTCACTTTGGCTTGCAATTCAGTAAAGAGAAAAACGATGCGCTCCCTCGCGGTACTGAAGGCCGTATTGATGCAGGTCAAGGCCCTCAGATTTGGGTGGTGCCTACGGACGAAGAAGGTCGTATTGCCAAAGAAACACGTCAAGTGGTTGAGCAAACTGTTTTAGCTTAGTTCAAAAAATTTAGATAAAAATTAAGGTCATTATGAACACTATTTTATTAATTCCTACAGGCGAAGGTGTTGGTTTAACATCAGCTTGCTTAGGTATGATTTATGCATTGGACTGTAAAGGTATTAATGCGGGGTTTCTAAAACCATTTTCTCAAATTGCAGATACAACGGTTGATCGCACAACAACGCTATATAGCCATTTATTCCAACATCAATCTGTTGAACCAATTACCTATGAAAAACTAACGCAATTAATTTCATTAGGTGAAACAGACGAATTACTTGAAGAAGCTGTTGCACTTCATCGTAGAATTTCCGCACATCATGATGTGATTATTGTGGAAGGTCTAGTTCCAAATGGACAAGATCATTTTGCAAGCGAAATCAATGCGGCGCTGGCTCAAGCACTTGATGCGCAAGTTGTGCTTGTCAGCACCGCAGATCTAGCTGATCCACGCAAAACAGCCGAAAAAGTTGATGCACATCTCCGTCAATTTGGTGGTGCTGCGTCTGCTCGTACTACAGGCGTACTGTTCATGCGAACCAAAGGGCTTCCTGATGGTACTGCTGAAATCCCAGTCACCCTTGATCCAAGTTTACGTTTAGAAAAACAAATCGCTGAGTTTTCAGTTGAGTTAAAACGTTACAATCGCTTCATGGGCACCAATGAGCTTCCAATTATTGGACTCGTTCCATTTAGCAATATTTTAAGCGTCCCAAGAAGCTTGGATATTGCCCCACTGGTCAACGGGACATGGTTACATGAAGGTGAAGCCAAACAACGTCGTATTTTACATACCAGTTTGGTTGCATCGGATATTGAATCTGAACTACATAAATTTGTTGCAGGTGAGCTGATTATTAGTGCGTCTCAGCGTACCGATACGCTACTTGCAGCAAGCCTTGCAAGTAGTAACGGTATTCCGCTCGCAGGCCTAGTTTTAACGGAACAAGCTGCGCCAGCAGACAATGTCTTAGAATTCTGTCAAAGTGCCATTAAGCAAGGTCTACCGATTTTGCATACGTCTTTAGACACCTTAGAAACGGCGCAGCGCTTACATCACTTTGGTAATGAAATTCCAGTTGATGATACTGAGCGTGCAGAACAAGTGACCCGTTTTGTATCTAGCCATATTGATAATCAATGGCTTGACCAGCACACGCAAAATAATTTACATCCACGTTTGTCGCCTTCTGCTTTCCGTTATGAACTGGTTCAAAAGTCAATTTCAGCGAAAAAACGTATTGTTTTACCTGAAGGTGATGAACCTCGTACCGTTCAAGCAGCGGTGATTTGTCAAACGCGTGGTATTGCACAATGTATTTTGCTTGCTAAACCAGAATCTGTAGCAGAAGTTGCAAAAGCGCGTGGTATTCAACTACCCGATGACTTAGAAATCATTGATCCAGACAGTATCCGTGATCAATATATCGAACCAATGGTGGAGTTACGTAAAGGCAAACTCGATGCCTTACAAGCCAAAGCACAACTTCAAGATACAGTGGTACTTGGTACGATGATGCTTGCGCTTGATCAGGTTGATGGTTTGGTATCAGGTGCGATTCACACAACAGCAAATACTGTTCGCCCAGCATTCCAGCTTATTAAAACTGCGCCGAACTATTCACTCGTCTCGTCTATTTTCTTCATGCTGCTGCCAGATGAAGTTTATGTGTATGGTGACTGTGCAATTAATCCTGATCCAAATGCAGAACAACTTGCTGAAATTGCGATTCAATCAGCAGACTCTGCAAAAGCATTTGGTTTAGACCCACGTATTGCCATGATCAGCTATTCAACAGGCACGTCTGGGACAGGTGCGGATGTTGAAAAAGTTGCCGAAGCAACCAAAATTGCGCAACAACGTCGACCAGATTTATTGATCGATGGTCCTTTGCAATATGATGCGGCTTCAGTTGAGAGCGTAGGTCGTCAAAAAGCACCAGATTCAAAAGTTGCTGGTCGTGCCAACGTCTTTATCTTCCCTGATCTCAATACAGGCAATACGACCTATAAGGCGGTGCAACGTGCTGCCAATGTCGTGAGTGTCGGTCCAATGCTGCAAGGCCTAAACAAGCCTGTGAATGATTTGTCTCGTGGTGCGTTGGTTGATGATATTGTATTTACCATCGCATTAACTGCGATTCAGGCAAAACAACAAGACTAACATATTGTTCTGACAGCCAAAGACCATCTATTTGATATATTTAAATAGATGGTCTTTTTACATCATCGTATTTCTCATACTTCCTTTGACATTCTGAATAACTTCAACTGCGGTCCTTTTACAAAGAAAATCGCGTTACCGCATAAAATCAGAATTACTCCAATCACGGCATTGATCTGCCATTGATAACCTTCCCAAACTGTAGAAATGAGCAATGCCACGAGTGGAAATAGTAAAGTACTATACGCAGCCTTGCCTGCCCCAATTCGTCCTACCAAATAAAAATAAGCAGTAAAGCCAATCACTGAACCAAAAATTGCTAAATACAATAATGCACTCACAGAACTCACAGGCATACTTAGGAAAAAGTCATCCTGTTTTAATAACGAAATGAATGCCATTAATACAGAACCATAGAACATGGCATATGCATTGGTTGTGAAAATATCTAACCCATGCTTTTGATGTCTCGTACTGATCATATTTCCTAAAGAAAAACCATAAGTACCTACTACACAAAGTCCGATACCCATCAGCGTATGACTATTTAAGGTCGTCCCAACCACGTCATGCCAAAACAAAGCCACAATTCCAAATAATCCCAACAACGCTGCAGGATAAAATCGTGTAGAAATTTGCTGAGAGAAAAAGAGTTTTGCATTAATGGTATTAAAAATAACAGCCATTGAAAAAATGACAGCTTCTAAACCGCTACTGATATATTGCACCGCATAATAAAAACAAACAAAGTTAAAACCAAAAATGCAACTCGCTTGCAACATACAAAACAGATGGTCTTTAACCGTCAATTTCTGTAATTTCCGAGTTAAGCAAATAAAAACAAATAACACTAATGCGGATATAAAAAAACGCCAGAACACAGCAACATTTGCTGCTATACCACTTTGTTGCTGTACCGTAATTGCAATCCATGTCGTTCCCCAGATCACCACAACCAAGGCATATAACAACGCATTCATTTCTAAAACCAAACTCAATCATAGAGATCACTATTTTGTCTAACTTCTCTCTTTTTATGCTTGCATGATCTTGTGGTGATTATCATCAAATTGCGATTTTCTTTCTCCGCTTTCGTATTGGTGACAATATCAATAGAAAGTCCTACACTAATCACGATACTTGCGCAGTGTGTAGAAGATGAAATATCAGATTCTAGATCAATTACAACAATATAAAGCTCAGTTGCTCGACTCAGTAGAACTGGGTTCGGGTATGCAACTCGCGATGTGGCAAAATAACCAAGATCGTGTCAGCGTTTGCAGTAATCATCACACTTTAAGCATGTATATCCAGGGTGGCTATCAGAGCTATCAAAAGACTGAGCATGGTTGGCACAATGGCGGTGGCCCAGATCGTATGTGTCTGATGCCGCAAGATTTCGAGTCGACATGGGATCTCAGAGATCAGCTTACTTTTGTGCATCTTTACTACACAGAACAACACCTAAGAAGGATTGCCGAACAGGTTTGGGATAGAGAACCCAGCCAAATCGTCCTAAATCCACAGATTTTTGTGGCTGACCCGCAAATTTCTACGCTTTATCGACATTTTTTACTCAATGGTGCTTGGCAAAATCGTGAAAATCATTTGCAAATGAGTACCGCAACAACGCTATTACTCAATCACTTAATTAAAAATTATAGCCATACACAATGGACGACACCTGAAGTTAAAGGTGGATTATCACCCTATGTATTAAAGCAATTATTAGAATGGGTTGATCAACACTTACACCTAAGCTTGACTTTATCTGATCTCGCTCAACAAACAGCATTGAGTGAATATCATTTTGCTCGTATGTTTAAACAGTCAATGAAAATGCCACCTCATCAATATGTCATGCAACGTCGACTAGAACTGGCACATCGAGCATTAGAATTGACCCATGAAAATCTGACGAATATCTCGACTCAGTATGGATTTAGTTCGAGTAGTCATTTTAGTCATCGTTTTAAAAAGCATTTTGGCTACTCTCCATCGCAAATGAGAAAGAAATGATTTTCCCCTTCAATCATTTGAGTAAATTCTTATAAAAGCCATTTGATCATTCCTCTTAGACCTTTTGCCAAATACTCGGTAAAACTCCCACAATGAACGCTTTTTGTCATATAATTTAGCCCGCCAGCTATTAGCCCGCTCAAGAGAATTTTGATATGACAACGATCATCAAACAAGATGACTTGATTACATCAATCAAGGATGCCCTCCAGTTTATTTCTTACTATCACCCACAAGACTTCATCCAAGCGATGAGCCGTGCTTATGATCGTGAAGAAAACAAAGCTGCAAAAGATGCAATTGCACAAATCCTCATCAACTCACGTATGTGCGCTGAAGGCCATCGACCAATCTGTCAAGATACAGGTATTGTCAACGTTTTCCTTGAAGTTGGCTTAGATGTTAAATTTGATTTAACCATGAGCTTAGACGATGCAGTGAACGAAGGCGTACGCCAAGGTTACTTAGAAAACTCAAACGTATTGCGTGCTTCTGTTCTTGCTGATCCAGCTTTTGGTCGTAAAAATACCAAAGACAATACCCCTGCTGTCATCCACTACAAACTCGTACCAGGTAATAAAGTTGACATTACTGTGGCTGCTAAAGGTGGTGGTTCAGAAAATAAATCTAAACTTGCAATGTTAAACCCATCAGACTCAATCGTAGATTGGGTACTCAAAACTGTTCCAACGATGGGTGCAGGCTGGTGTCCACCAGGTATGCTCGGTATCGGGATTGGTGGTACTGCTGAAAAAGCCATGATGCTTGCAAAAGAAGCATTGATGGAAGAAATCAACATGGACGAATTACTTCGTCGTGGCCCACAAAACAAAATGGAAGAACTCCGTATTGAGATCTTCGAAAAAGTGAATGCGTTGGGTATTGGTGCACAAGGTCTTGGCGGTTTAACCACTGTTCTTGATATCAAAATCAAAGATTACCCATGTCACGCTGCTGGTAAACCAGTTGGTATGATCCCGAACTGTGCAGCGACTCGTCATGCTCATTTCCAATTAGATGGTACAGGTGTTGCACACATTCAAGCACCTAAACTTGAAGACTACCCTGCAGTAACTTGGGATTCTTCTCAATCTAAACGTGTGAATCTCGACACGATCACCCAAGAAGAAATGAACTCTTGGAAACCAGGTGATACATTACTTCTTAACGGCACCATTTATACAGGTCGTGATGCTGCGCATAAACGCATGGTCGACATGTTAAATAATGGTGAAGAGCTACCAGTCGACTTAAAAGGTAAATTCATTTACTACGTGGGGCCAGTCGATCCAGTTGGTGATGAAGTCGTTGGTCCTGCGGGTCCAACAACTGCAACCCGTATGGATAAGTTCACTCGTCAAGTGTTAGAAGCAACTGGCTTATTTGGTATGATTGGTAAAGCGGATCGTGGTCCTACTGCGATTGAAGCGATCAAAGACAACCAAGCAACTTACCTTATGGCCGTTGGTGGTGCAGCTTACCTCGTATCAAAAGCGGTACGTGAAGCTGAAGTTGTTGCATTTGCCGACTTAGGTATGGAAGCAATCTACAAATTTGTCGTTGAAGATATGCCTGTTTCTGTTGCTGTAGACGTAAATGGTACTTCAATCCATGCGACTGCACCGAAAATCTGGCAAGCAAAGATTGGTAAAATTCCAGTCGTTGATGCTGCTCAATAATTCCTTTATCAGAAAAATAGCCGAATCCATTGATTCGGCTATTTTTTTGTCTAAAGTTTCTGTTACATTACAAAAAGATAATATGAGTATAGGGATAGAGATATGCGTAAGCGTTTACCCATCTTTATGATTGGGTTTTGTCTAATGATCAACATGCAGAACACTTTTGCTAGCCCTGCTCAAATGAAATCAGTCAAAGAACTGATCACGCTCAGCGATTTGGAAAATGTTTTAAATGCCTCATTAGACGAAATGCAGCCAGCATTAGACAAACAAGCTGAAAACATTTTATTAAATATTTTGGGTAAGAATGAATTAACCACCACACAAGAACATTTAGCAGTTTTAGAGCTAAGTCAGCTACTGAAACAAACTAGCTCTAGAGTTTTTGCCCGTCCTGAAACTCTACAAAATATTGAAAAAATCTATGCCGAGGCTTTGACGGAAGAAGAAATACAAGCCTATCTCAAATTTTTGAAAACGCCTGAAGGTAAATCAATTAATAAGAAAAACCTGAAAATCAGCACCGATGTTTTTCAATATATGAATAGTTTGAGTGAGCAGACATTAAATGATCCAGAACAAAACGCCGAACTGAAAGAGCAGTTTTTGACAATCATCAAACCACTCATTCAAATCAACTAGTACCTATTCTCGAGCTTGGTTTTACCAAGTTAAAGGATTCCATAACTTAAATGGTTTGACCAAATGTACTTCTGATTTCTCATCGTACTTCGCAGGCTTTAATTCTTGTGGCTTGCTACGAATTTTCCCAGAAGCATCCTGCGCAACAAAGTTATAGCTAGATGATTTTAATCGAGTAAATGCTATTTCTTGGCGTGCGACTTTATCTGGCATAATCATAAATGGGCCAGTATGCTCACTTCTAGAAATCTTATTTTCTTCATCGTATTTAATAAAATAAGTTTGTGCCGCATCCACAGTAAAATCGACATATTTCGGCTTTTGGAAGTGTAAGCCAGCCAAAGGACGACTTACGCTTAAACGATATGTACCTGCTGGTAGTTCTAACCAATAATAATGATTATGCAACAAGCTAGGGATACGATGCCCATTGATAAATAAATTCGCGGCTGCAATTTCCTGACGATTCCAACGCGTATCTGGTCGGTATAAATAGACGACTGCAGCTTGTTCATTTTGCGGTTTGATAGGTTCGAAGTATTGACCTAATTTTTGATTGACCCAACCACCGACAGAGAAACCACCGACATGATATTGATCAAATAAACCCGGCTCTTTTTCTGTATCTATAGATGGAAGTGTCGCAGTCAATACAGTTGGATCATTTTCCACTGCCTTATGACTTTGGCAGCCAGCCAACACCCCTGCACAACATAATGACAATATTAAATAACGCATGACATCCCTCAAGGCGTTTTTTGAATTTATTTTTAACAGCGCAAAACTATGCGGATTTTTTCAATTTTAAGATTAACACCTCAACGCCTAATTGCAAATAAAAAAAGCATGAAAAGCCAAGCCTTTCATGCTTTTTTAGATGAATGTGAATTAAGCTGACTTAGAGTCAACTACTTTCAAATCCGTTTTTTCAACCAATTCTGGCGTACCTGTTTGTGGTAAACGTTCAGCTTTAAAAGTAGGTTTTGCTGTACCATTAATCACAGCTTCATCCACAATGACAGTACCTACATCTGTACGACTAGGTAAATCATACATGGTTTCAAGCAATACATTTTCCAGAATTGAACGTAAACCACGTGCACCTGTATTACGCTCAAGTGCTTTCTTCGCCACTGCTCGCAATGCGGAATCATCAAACACTAAATCAACATCTTCCATGCTAAATAAGTATTGATATTGACGAGTTAATGCATTTTTAGGCTCAGTTAGAATCTGCATCAAAGCTTCTTCATCTAACTCTTCTAAGGTTGCAATCACTGGTAAACGACCAATAAATTCAGGGATTAAACCGAATTTAACGAGATCAGTCGCTTCAACTTGACGGAATAATTCAGAGACTTTTTTGCTGTCATCTTTATTCTTCACATCAGCAGTAAAACCGATTCCACCTTTTTCTTGACGTTGCTGTACGATTTTTTCCAAACCAGAGAAAGCACCACCACAAATAAATAGGATATTCGCAGTATCAATTTGGATAAATTCTTGCTGTGGATGCTTACGGCCACCTTGTGGTGGAATAGAAGCAACCGTACCTTCAATCATTTTCAATAATGCTTGTTGTACGCCTTCGCCAGACACATCACGAGTAATCGATGGATTTTCCGATTTACGAGTAATCTTGTCGATCTCATCAATATAGATAATGCCCTTCTGCGCTTTTTCTACATCATAATCTGCTTTTTGCAGTAGCTTTTGCACGATGTTTTCAACATCTTCACCGACATAACCTGCTTCAGTGAGTGTTGTTGCATCTGCCATTGCAAAAGGCACATCGAGTAAACGAGCAAGCGTTTGTGCAAGTAATGTCTTCCCTGAACCTGTTGGTCCAATCAGTAAGATATTACTCTTGGCAATCTCAATTTCAGGGTTTCCATGCTGAGATTGACCAACCTTCAAACGTTTGTAGTGGTTATAAACCGCAACTGACAATGTTTTTTTAGCAACATCTTGTCCGATGACGTATTGATCTAACGCTGCACGAATTTCGTGTGGTTTAGGCAATGGTTTTGTCGCCCAATCACCTGCTTCCACTTGTTGACTTGTTTGCACTAAATCCAAGCAGACATCCACACACTCATTACAAATATATGCGTCCTCACCTGCAATCAATTTTCCAACTTCAGATTGCGTCTTACCACAAAATGAACAATGTTTTTGTCCTTGAGGATGTTCGGACATATTTACTCCACCACTTAAATCTTAAACTTAGTTTTTAAAAATCAAGGACGCTTACTAAGCACTTGATCAACCAAACCATATTCTTTTGCTGCTTGCGCAGTCATGAAGTTGTCACGATCTGTATCGCGAGCCACCGTTTCATAGTCTTGACCACTATGTTCAGCCATTAAGCGATTTAAACGCTCTTTGATAAATAAAATTTCACGAGCATGAATTTCAATATCAGAAGCTTGACCACGAAAGCCGCCTAAAGGTTGGTGAATCATGACACGTGCATTTTCAAGACAGTAACGTTTGCCTTTTGCACCAGCATTTAATAGGAAAGCGCCCATAGAAGCAGCTTGTCCCATACAATAAGTCACGACATCAGGTTTAATAAACTGCATCGTATCGTAAATCGCCATACCCGCAGTCACCGAACCGCCCGGTGAGTTAATATAAAGATGAATGTCTTTTTCTGGATTTTCAGCTTCTAAAAATAACATCTGAGCAACGATGAGGTTTGCCATGTTATCTTCTACTTCACCCGTTAAGAAAATAACGCGCTCACGTAACAAACGTGAATAAATGTCAAATGAACGCTCACCACGAGATGACTGTTCAACGACAACAGGAACTAAAGCATTTTCAATTGTTGGAACATACATACGTTTACTTATTCCTAAATTATTGTGACTCGGTCTATGCCAACAATATGAGGGATAATCGACGAAATTGCAAAAGGTTCAATCTGAAATATTCGATTATTTAGACTAAAAGCTGGCAATTTCATTAGAAATTAACACTTTCATAACACGGATAAAAAAAGGCGCAATAAGCGCCTTTCTTTTAAACTTTTGAAAGCTTAGCCACGACGTGCTTGTTGCTCTTTCAATAAGTCTTCATAGCTTACAGCGACATCACTTACTTTAGCCGCAGCTAAAATGTGATCTACAACTTGGTCTTCTAAAACAACTGCTTCGATTTGAGCACGTTGTTGTTTATCATTTTTGAAGTATTCAACAACTTCTGTTGGATCTTCATAAGAAGAAGCCATGTCATCGATGTAAGCATCAACACGTGATTGGTCAACTTCAAGTTTAGCATCAGCCAATACTTTGCTAACCAATACACCAAGCTTAACTGATTTTTCAGCTTGTTCTTTGAACAACTCATCAGGAAGCATGCTGCTATCAAACGCACCAGCGCCTTGAGCACCAAACTGTTGAGTGAACTGTTGGATCATTTGTTGACGTTGACGGTCAATTTCTTGAGCAACCATAGAAGCTGGAACTTCGATTTCATTTGCAGCAACAAGTGCATCAAATGCAGCTTGTTTAACTTGGTTACGAAGACCGTTACGAACTTCACGTTCCATGTTTTTACGAACGTCAGCTTTTAACTTATCTAAGCCTTCTTCTTCAGTTAAACCAAAGATTTTCAAGAATTCAGCATCAATCTCAGGAAGTTTTTGTTTTTCAACAAGCTTCACAGTGATTTTGAATTGAGCTGCCTTACCCGCTAAGTTTTCAGCTTGGTAGTCTTCAGGGAAAGTAACATCAATCACTTTCTCTTCGCCTTTCTTCATGCCGATGATACCGTCTTCAAAGCCTGGAATCATACGACCAGAACCAAGAACTAGTTTAAAGTCTTCAGCAGTACCGCCTTCAAACTTCTCACCATCAACAGTACCTTCAAAATCGAAAGTCACTTGCATGTCTTTTTTCGCCATGCCTTTGGTTTCAGTCCAAGAAGCACGTTGTTTTTGCAAGTTTTCAATCATTACATCAACATCTGCATCGTTGATTTCTGATGATTTACGCTCAACTTCTAAATCAGTAAAAGCTTTCACTTCTACTTCAGGATAAACTTCAACAGTCGCTTCAAAAACTAAAGCATCATCTTTGTTTTCAACTTTCTCAATGTTCGGCATACCGACCGCATTGATTTTTTCTTGTTGAATCGCTTCGAATACTGTGTCACGAATGATGTCATTCACAACTTCTTGATAAATGCTCGCACCATATTCACGGCGAACAACATTTAAAGGCACTTTACCTGGACGGAAGCCGTTGATCTTCACAGTTTTAGCAGTGCGTTTTAAGCGAGCTTCAAATTGCTCGTTAACACGGCTCGTCGGTACAGAAACATTTAAACGACGGGCAACGCCCGAAACCGCTTCAGTCGTTACTTGCATGGCTTCCTCGATATATAGTTAGTAGTAACAATTTTAAAAGTGCCACATTATATGACAACTTTGCTGATATACAAAATTAGTCAGGCATTCTAGCAGCAAAAGTGAATCCGAGCATCTCTACCAACTCGCCTCTTTTAATTATTTTCAGTGATTATTCTAAATAGGTGAAAATTGCATATACCCAAGGTTAATTACTCCACCATAAAAAACGCTCATATTTAAACAATCAAAATCCACAAGAACTTACACTTTATTACACTATTCTATTTCTTTTTCCAAAGTTATATGATCTTTAGATCGTTAAAACCAATCTCAAAGAATTGCATATAAAAATAAGAATAATTATTATTTGCATGAATTTTAAGGTTTACATGGATACGATATGTCCTCTTTTATCAGAACACGTAAGAAATTTGTTTCTTCTGCAATTGCATCATCCCTATCAATGATCGCAACAACAGCGATTGCTCAAGATCAAAGCCAAGTGGTTCAACTTCCAACGATCCATGCAGAAGCAACTGTTGATGAATTAAAAGTCGACAAATCTGCAAATGCAAAATATGTGGCTCCGTTAAAAGATACACCAAAGACTGTTTCGATTCTTTCTCAAAAACTTTTAAAAGAAACCAACTCAAATACATTATTAGAAGCATTACGTAATGAGCCTGGTATTACTTTAGGCGCAGGTGAAGGCGGTACACCTTATACAGATATCCCATATATTCGTGGTTACAATGGGCAAAGCGCAATCTATGTAGATGGTGTGCGAAACTCAACGACTCAAAATCGCGACATGTTCGCAATCGACCAAGTAGAAATCACTAAAGGTTCAAGCTCTGCACTTACTGGTGGTAGCGGTGTAGGTGGTAGCATTAACTTGATCCCTAAAGTTGCTCACGAAGGTGATGAGTACCAAGGTACTGTTGCTGGCGGTACTGATAACTATAAACACATCGTACTAGATGCAAATAAAGACTTTGGCAATGGTATCGCAGGTCGTGTCATTGCGATGGGCCATGAGAATGAAAAACCGGGCCAACATAACGGTGCTGAATATGCACGTGTTGGATTAGCACCAAGTATTGCATTTGGGTTAGGTAGTGAAAATCGTGCAACGCTTAGCTACTACTTCTTGAAAAGCAATGATGAACCAGACTCTGGCATTCCATTTGATGGGAATAATGGTGGAAAACCAGTTAACGTGAAGCAAGGTTCATATTATGGCTGGAAAGATCGTGACTTTGATAAACGTGAAAATCACATCGGTACATTAAAATTAGAACATGATTTTAATGATGATCTCACTGTAACGAATACAACAACTTATAGTCGCTCTAAAGCAGACTATATTTACACAAACCCAGATGACTCAAAAGGTAACATTTATAACGGCAAGGTTTATCGTCGTGCAACTCAGTCAATTCGTGACACAGAAGCATTTACCGATCAGTTGTCTTTAGTTGGCAAATTCAATACAGGTACATTCGCTCATAGCTTTAATTTGGGTGCAGAGTACAACCGCGAAAAAACCAATCGTGGTAACTATGATATGACTTATCCAGGTTACACAGATTCAACTACAGCAGGCTTCAACGAAAAATGTCAGAATAATGATGGTTGGTGTACAGATCTAAACACCCCTAGCGCAAATGATCCGTGGTTAGGCACACTCAATCCAAATAAGAAACAAACCACTCTCACCAATGAAACTGTTTCTATTTATGCATTAGATAGTATTGAGTTCAACAAGTACTGGTTACTCAATCTCGGCGTACGTTGGGACCAATTTGATACCAACTTAAAATACAATAAAGATGTAACAAGTCGTGGTAATACCATTACTGCTGGCACAGAGTATTCAAACGATACAGATTACTTCTCTTATCAAGCTGGTGTGGTATTCCGCCCTACTGAACATGGTAGTATTTATGCGAGCTACGCAACATCAGCCAATCCTGTAGGTATCGACCCTGATATTGATAGTTTAAGTGAATCAACAAAGAACTTAGAGCCTGAAAAAGCACGCACCTATGAAATCGGTACAAAATGGAGTCTTTGGGAAAATCGTGCCAATGCAACTGCTGCGATCTTCCGTACAGAAAAACAAGATACTCGCATTACCGATAGCTCAGGCTTTTCTACAAATGCAGGTTCAAGCAAAGTTGATGGTTTTGAAATTGGCTTGACAGGCCATATCACTGATCAATGGGAAATGGCGATTGGCTATAGCTACTTAGATAGCAAACTTGAAGAAGGTGGAATCGTCAGAAATGAGCAAGTTCAATCAGGTGGCCCAATCCCATTCGTAGCTAAAAACAGTGCAAATCTGTGGACAACGTATCAAGTATTACCACAATTCACTGTAGGTGCAGGCGTGCAATACCGCGATAAAGTTTACACATACCATGACCAGAGCCGTGTATTGCCAACATTTACGATTTACAATGCAATGGCTAAATATAATGTTAATGACAACATAGATTTACAGCTAAATATCAATAATCTCTCTGACAAACGTTACTTCACGAGTGCACATGCCCGCCATTACGCAAATGAAGGTGATGGTCGTAACGCTGTACTTGCTGTTAACTTTAAATACTAAGACTGAATCCCATAAGTTTATTATGGAATTTATCTAAGTTAATATAAAATAGCCTCTACTAAGAGGCTATTTTTATCACTATCTATTATTCAAAAGGATATGTTCTGTGATTCATCACATTCCTAATGTATTAAGCAAAGAACAAGTTGCAGAATTCCGCAAAGTGATGGAAACAGCAAGTTGGGTTGGCGGTAAAGTAACAGCAGGTACACTCTCGGCATCTGTTAAAAAAAATCAGCAACTTTCAGAACAAGACCCTCTCACCCATCATTTAAGTGAGATCGTGATGCAAGCCATTTGGAAACATCCAACGTTTCAAGCCGCGGCTCTACCACGACAGATTATTCCACCACTATTTAATCGCTATGATGAACACGAGACCTTTGGTTTTCATGTCGATAACTCCATTCGATTGATTCGTGGTACGAGTCAACAAATTCGAACAGATTTATCTTGTACACTCTTTTTAAGTGAACCAGAAGAATATGAGGGCGGCGACCTAGTGATTGAGGACACCTATGGTTATCATGAAGTAAAACTTCCTGCAGGTGATGTCGTACTCTATCCTTCTACTAGTTTGCACGAAGTCAGTAGCATCACGCGTGGCACTCGCTTTGCTTCATTTTTTTGGGTACAGAGCCTTATTCGCGAAGATCAAAAACGTCATATGCTATTTAATTTAGATGAAAGCATTCGCCAGCTCCGCAAAGATCACGGCGATGACTATTCAGAAGTGATGAAACTCACTAATCTCTATCACAACCTTATTCGTATGTGGTCGGAACTATAAAGTTTTCAGCCTTAAGAAATAATTTATTTTTCCCATTTTTATAGAAATTATGGGAAATTTTTCTCACAATTCTTGGAATACTGCAAAAAATAGAAAAACATTTCCCACTTGTTCAAATTAAAATGTTTTATAGACCTTTGCAGTCGCTTGTGTTTTCACCTAGACTGGTTTTTACTAGATGATGAATATAACTGCAAAACCCAATCACTGATTTGAATGGTAGAAGATGAAAACAACTCACGGTGTTACCCATCCGTCTAATAATACAACACATCTCACTGCTCTCCTGATGCTGCGCCTCGCGCGCGTATAAATTTTTTGCCTATTTTTTCAGGTACTCGATCCCCATATTTTCTTTAAATTGATTCTTATAGACCCCATATATATTTGTAGTACGTTGCATTTAATTTGACTCAGCAACCATGCTACAACAAGGAGTTATCTCATGATGTTGGCTGACCCAAGCAAAAAATACCGCCGTATGTATCAACGAGTGGATTTACCAGATCGTCAATGGCCAAACAACGAAATTAACAAAGCACCGATTTGGATGAGTACCGACCTTCGTGACGGTAACCAAGCGATTTTTGAACCAATGAACATGGATCAAAAATTGAAAATGTTCAAAATGTTGGTGAAAATCGGCTTTAAACATATTGAAATCGGCTTCCCTTCTGCTTCACAAATCGACTTCGACTTTACTCGTATGTTGATTGAAGAAGATTTGATTCCTGAAGATGTATACATCGAAGTATTGGTTCAGGCACGTGATCATTTAATTGCACGTACATTTGAAGCTTTAGTTGGTGCGAAACGTGCGATCGTCCATATTTATAATTCGAACTCCCCGACTTTCCGTAAGAAAGTGTTGAATGTCGATGCAAATGGTTCAAAACAACTTGCAATCAATGCCGCGACAAAAGTAAAAGAGTATGCAGCCGAATATCCAGCAACGGACTGGATTTTCCAGTACAGCCCTGAATGTTTCTCTGCAACTGAATTAGAAGTCGCAAAAGATGTCTGTGATGCTGTAACTGAAATTTGGGAAGCATCTCCTAGCAACAAAGTCATTTTAAACTTACCTGCAACAGTCGAAGTTTCAACACCAAATGTCTATGCCGATCAAATCGAATGGATGCACCGTAATTTAGCACGTCGTGATGGGGTGATTATCTCAGTTCACTGTCACAATGACCGTGGTTGCGGTATTGCAGCATCTGAGTTGGCAATTATGGCAGGTGCTGACCGTGTTGAAGGTTGTGTGTTTGGTAATGGTGAACGTACAGGTAACGTTGACGTTGCCGCGATTGCCTTGAATATGTACACCCAAGGTGTTGCGCCAGAATTAGACTTCTCAAATATCAATGAAATTATTGCAACTGTTGAAGAATGTACTGGTTTGCCTGTGCACCCTCGTCATCCATATGCAGGTGATTTAGTCTTTACTGCATTCTCTGGTTCTCACCAAGATGCGATTAAAAAAGGCTTTGAATTCCAGAAAGATGAAGAAATTTGGGACATGCCTTATTTACCAATCGACCCTAAAGACTTAGGTCGTGATTATGATGCGGTGATTCGTGTGAATAGCCAATCTGGTAAAGGTGGTATTGCCTACTTATTGGAATCAAATTACAACGTTGCATTGCCACGTCGTGTACAAATTGAGTTCAGTCAGATCGTACAACAACATACTGATGAAAATGGTACTGAGATCAGTGCAACTGAAATTTGGACTTTATTCCAAAATACTTATGTCGATATCAAAAACCGTCATTATCAAATGAAGCATTATCAATTGTCAGATATCAATGGCACACAAATCATTGAATTAGACATTGAAATTGAAGGTGAGATTCAACGCTTACGTGGCGAAGGTAATGGCCCAATTTCAGCGATGTTGAATGCATTACAACTCCCAATTGATGTTGTGAACTATGAAGAACGTAGCATCAGTTCAGGTGCAAATGCGAAAGCGCTTGCCTTAATTGAGCTTCAAGTGAAAGGTGCTGGTAAGAGCGCATTTGGTGCAGGTGTTCACGACAACATTGTCACTTCATCAATTGAAGCAATTATCGCATGTACTAACCGCTTGATCGAGCAAGGCGTGTTGACAACTGAACAAGTGGTTGCAGCAGCCGTCTAAATTTGTGAAATTTCACATAATGCTCAGTAAAGCTGAGTTGTAATATCAGAAAAAATGACTTTTGAAAGGATACCTGAATTGGTATCCTTTTATTATTAATGATTTAATATAGGGCGAATCATTCCAGTGTCTTTTCCATCGGATTCAGTGGGTTTAGTCACACCACAAAAGTTTCAGTTTGAACAACCTCTAGAACTCGAATGTGGGCGTATTCTCCCCCGTTTCGATTTGATGGTTGAAACCTATGGAACACTCAATGCAGATAAGTCAAATGCGATCTTAATTTGCCACGCATTATCAGGACATCACCATGCCGCAGGTTTTCATCATGAAGATGATAAAAAAGCAGGTTGGTGGGATAGTTGTATTGGACCAGGAAAAGCAATCGATACCAATCATTTCTTTGTGGTTTCATTAAACAACATTGGTGGTTGTAGCGGTTCAACTGGCCCAACTTCGCCGAATCCAGAGAATGAAAATCGCCCTTATGGCCCAGACTTTCCGCTTGTCACAGTACGCGACTGGGTAAAAACTCAAGCAATGCTATCAGATCGTCTAGGGATTGAGATTTGGTATGCAGTTATTGGTGGTTCATTGGGTGGCATGCAAGCATTACAATGGTCTTTGGATTATCCAGATCGTTTAAAAAAATGTGCCATCATCGCAAGTGCACCAAAGCTTTCAGCACAAAATATTGCATTCAATGAAGTTGCACGCCAATCGATTCTTTCCGATCCTGATTTCCATCATGGTCGTTATTTGGAACATGATAGCTATCCAAAACGTGGCTTAATTTTAGCGCGTATGGTTGGGCACATTACCTATCTCTCCGAAGAGGCGATGAAGCAAAAATTTGGTCGTGATTTAAAATCAGGCAAATTTATGTACGGCTTTGATGTCGAATTCCAAGTAGAAAGTTACCTTCGTTACCAAGGCGAACAATTCAGCCGTAATTTCGATGCAAATACCTACTTGATTATGACCAAGGCATTGGACTACTTTGATCCATCTCGTGAATATGAGCACTCTTTGACGAAGGCAATGAGTCAACCTAAATGTAAGTTTTTGGTCATCTCATTTACCACGGATTGGCGTTTTAGCCCAAGCCGTTCACAAGAGTTAGTGGATGCATTGATTGATAATCATAAGCCTGTCAGCTACTTAGATATTGATGCTGAACAAGGTCATGACTCGTTCTTGTTCCCAATCCCACTTTATGTAAAAACACTACGAGCATTTTTAGGTGGAGAACAACAGTTGCAATCGACACCGCAGGAGGTTCACTAATGCGTATAGATCAACGACTCGCTGAAAAATGGATTAATCCGAATTCGAGCGTACTCGATTTGGGTTGTGGTGATGGTGAATTACTGGCTCATATGAGTAAACAGCACAATATTCGTGCCTATGGTCTAGAAATTGATCAAGAAAAGATTGCAATTGCGATCAGTCGGGGGTTAAATATTATCCAACAGGACTTAAACTTAGGTTTAAGCCGCTTTGCCGACCAATCTTTTGATTCTGTGGTTATGGCACAAGCTTTGCAAGCTGTAGATGCACCAGATGTATTACTTCGTGATATGGTGCGTGTCGGCAAACAGGCCATTATTACCTTCCCAAACTTTGCGTATTGGAAAACACGCTCTTTTCTAGCATTAAAAGGGAAAATGCCTGTTTCGGAAGCTTTACCTTATATGTGGTATAACACCCCGAATATTCATTTATGTACTTTCCGTGACTTTGAAGCCTTATGTGCTGAGAATCGGATTAAAATTATTAATCGACTTGCCGTTAATGGTGACCAACAAGGTAGTATGCTGAGCAAGCATATGCCGAACCTATTTGGTGAAGTCGCAATTTATCGAGTGAGCGCTCTATGAAAAAGACATTAATCAGCACATTTTTATTTGGTCTGATCAGTATACAAGCGCATGCTGACTATGTGACTCAACCGCAATCGGTTGCAGCACAAGCAGCACGATACTCAGTAATGGGTATTGATGAGTTACAACGCGCATCAAAAGCTGGTCAGGCTGGGGCACAATTTTATTTAGCGACTCGTTACCAATACGGTAAGGATGTGGCTAAAGATGAGAAACAAGCTTTTTCTTTGTTTAAAGCAGCAGCAGATCAAGGTATCTCAGCAGCACAATTAAATGTCGGCCGCATGTATGCTGATGGTATTGGCGTCAAAAAAGATGAAGCTTTAGCACGTAAATACTTTGAGAAAGCAGCAAGTCATGGTGACAATCGTGCCAGCTTTAATCTTGCAATGATGGAAGAGCAAAAGAAAAACTACATGGGTGCTTATCAATGGTATGAGCTTTCTACTCGTGATGGCATGCTCGACACTAAAGTAATTAAACTTTCAGAAGGTAAGAAAACTGCTTTAGCTGCTAACTTAACGCAAGATCAAATCCGTACTGCACGTGACCGTGCTGACAAATGGATTCAAGCACAGTAGTTTTTTAATATTTTTTGAATGATTTGAAAGCCGACTAGTAAGAGTCGGTTTTTATTTAAGGAAATTAAAGTTTGAAAATATTAACATGGAATTGCAATGGAGCTTTTAGAAAGAAAATTGAGTTTATTCAAGAAATAGAAGCCGACATCTACATCATTCAAGAATGTGAAAATCAACAACAAGCCAAAAATGCTTATGAAGCATGGTTACCCAATTTAATTTGGAAAGGTACTAATAAAAATAAAGGACTAGGAGTCTTTGCTAGAGAAGACTATAAATTAGAGCAATTATATTGGGAGGATTCTAGATTAGAATTATTTTTACCAATAAGAGTTAATGATAGTTTTCAGCTCTTAGCTGCTTGGACTAAATATGCCAATTCCCCTACATTTCAATATATTGGGCAACTTTGGAAATATTTACAATTACATGAAGAGTTAATAAAAGTACAACCTACTCTTATTTGTGGCGATTTAAATAGCAACGCTCAATGGGATGTATGGGATCGCTGGTGGAATCATAGTGATGTAGTAAATCAATTACAAGCAATGAATATTCATAGCCTTTACCATGAGTTATCAAATGAAGAGCAAGGACAGGAGACACTTCCCACATTTTTTATGAATAGAAATCATGAAAAGAACTATCATATTGACTACTTATTTTGTCATAGTAATTTATTCTCTAAGAACAACTCTTCTTTTAAATTTTTCAATAAATATAAATGGCTTAACTATAGTGATCATATTCCTCTACTTTTTGAAATTAATAACTAGACTTGTTAAACATTTACTGAAAATAAATAATGACTCTCTACCCTATTCCATAAAAACACCCTAAAATTCCACTCAATCTAAGCGAATTTAAAATTCATATGTCTACTCCCCTCTGGTTCTCTCAAGGCAGTCTTGTCCTTGCAAGTAACAACAAAGGCAAAGTTGTCGAATTCGAACACCTCTTTCAACAACTCAACCTACCTGTGGAGATTATTCCTCAAGGCAAACTGGATATTGAAGATGCGATAGAAGATGGTCTCAGCTTTGTCGAAAATGCGATTATCAAAGCCCGTCATGCCTCTAAACTATCAGGTAAACCTGCACTTGCTGATGATTCAGGACTTTGTGTTCCAATTCTAGGTGGTGCTCCAGGCATCTATTCTGCTCGTTATGCGGGTGAACATGGTAACGATGCTGCCAACAACCAAAAACTTTTAGCTGACCTCGCACCTTTTCGCAAAGATGGCGAAGTGATTGAAGGCATGTTTGTTTGCGTACTCGCATTGGTTACACATGCCGAAGATCCTTTACCACAAATCTTTCAAGGTATTTGGAAAGGTGAAATCTTAGAAACTGCCCGCGGAGAAAATGGATTTGGTTATGACCCCCTCTTTTGGGTAGCTGAATGTAACTGTTCGAGTGCTGAACTCAGCAAAGAAGAGAAAAGTAAAATCAGTCATCGTGGCAAAGCAATGCAACTCTTCAAAGCCAGCTTAATTTAAATCAAGCTGCGTGCTCTAGTTGATGAATAAAAACTAGAGCACTTTTAGATAAAATAAAAAATCAAATACGCTTAAATTAGAAAAAACGCCTGTATTAGGTATTGATTACAAATCAAAAAGTAAAATCATCTATTCAAATATTTAAAGCTAATTGTTCCTCTGTCGCAAAATTGCAATATAAGTGTCACATATTTGTCATGCCAAGCTGTTGAGATATATACAAAGTTTGATAGGAATAAAATTATGGCTGGTTTATCTATTTGGCATGTACTCATTTTCGCTATTGTGGTTATTTTACTTTTCGGTACATCTAAGCTTAAAAACTTAGGTAAAGATGTTGGTGGCGCGGTAAAAGATTTCAAAAAATCAATGAAAGAAGAAGATGAGGCAACTGCATCTTTAAATGAACCACGCACGATTGATGCTCAAGTTAAAAATACTGAAAGTTCAGTAAAAAACTAAGCGAGCCTGATTATGCTGAATTTGGGAATGTCCGAATTATTAGTATTCGGCATTATTGCTTTACTTGTACTCGGGCCTGATAAATTACCTGAGGCTGCTCGTTTTGTCGGTAAATGGTATACAAAAATAAAACGCCTCGTCAGTAATGTTCAGAATGATATTGATCGTGAACTCCGACTATCAGAATTACGTGAGCAAATGCAAAAAGAGATGCAACGTATCGCTGAGCTAGAACAAAAAATGCAAGTACAGATCAATGAATTAGAACAGCAAAGAGCGTCTGTTCTTGCACAAGAGAACTCGACTAGCAGTGACCAACCAATTAAGGTTCAAACATCATATTCATATCTCATACAGCCTTTAGCATTGATTTATTTTCCTAAATTCGCTGTCTTACACTTGGAATCCTATAAATCAAACTCGGATTCTGACTCATCGGTTTCAGAATTAAAGGTAGCTGTATGAACCCATCGTCTACTCAACAATTACCTTCATCTAATACGGTGAATGATGAGCAAGAAAATAAACTAGAAGAAATGCCGATTACGAAGCATTTAATGATTTTAAGGAAACACTTATTTAAAATCGTAAGCGCATTACTCGTTTTATTTTTTTGCTTGTTGCCTTTTGCAAATCAGACTTATCAATTACTTTCTGAGCCATTAAGAGCACAGCTTCCTGTTAGCTCATCAATGATTGCAACAGATGTAACCGCAACATTCATGGCACCATTCAAGCTGAATTTTTTCGTTGCTCTTATGCTTGCAATGCCTTTCATCATTTACCAAATTTGGTCATTTGCAAAGCCCGCTCTGTATGAAAAAGAAAAATCTTTGGCGTTTCCATTATTAGTAAGCAGCATTGTCTTATTTTACGCTGGTATCGCTTTTGCGTATTTTATTGCTCTTCCTTCTATTTTACATTTTTTTATGAGTGTATCGCCTGAAACTGTAGCCCCTATGACGGACATCAATAGTTATCTAGCTTTTTGTTTGAAACTATTTTTAGTATTCGGTTTAACTTTCGAAATCCCTATCATTACATTATTACTGATTTTAATTGGGATCGTAACAACACAAAGCCTAGTAGAAAAGCGGCGGTTTATCATCGTTGGATGTTTTTTTATTTCTATGTTCGTTACCCCACCCGATGCTATTTCAATGATTATGTTAGCAGTCCCAATGTGGCTCCTGTTTGAGCTTGGATTACTGTTTGGAAAAATTATAGAAAAAAGAAAGACGGCTTAGATTATTCTTGAAAAAACAGGTTTTTACCTGTTTTTTTATTTCTTATATTTTACTTATTAATTGATTTTTCACAAATTTGTCATGCAAATGTAAATGCTTCGTCATATTTAAACATTAAGTTAATTGGGGGAAAACTTTCAGAACAACTGTTACTATTTTAGGAATATTCCATGACCGAGCTATCGCCATATCATGAAGATCAAGAGTTGGATAACAACACATCAGACAATATCCATTTCCGTGACATTTTAGAACAACACATTAGTCGCCGTAGCTTAATTAGCAAAACTGCGAGTGGTGCTGTCGCATTAACTTTGGCTTCTACGTTGACTGGCTGTAACGACAACGATAATAATAACTCTAATAATAATGGTGGAACACCAACACCTGTTGATCCGAATCAAAAACCAGAAAAATTGTCATTCTCACCAGTCTCAAAAAATCTAGATGATATTGTTACTGTTCCTGAAGGTTATCAAGCGACGGTTTTATATGCTTTAGGTGACTCGATCAACCCAACATATGCTGAATGGGATGATAATAATATTCCATCTGGCCCAAGTTTCCAGTTCCGTTCAGGTGACTGTCACGACGGTATGCATTACTTCGGCATGAATGCTTCTACTCAACGCTTTGATGAAAGCATTTCAGATCATGGTTTGCTGGTCATGAACCACGAATATATCAACCCAACTTTCCTACACCCTAAAGGACCAACGAAAGTTGATGGTCGTCGCCCTGAAGATGAAGTGATTCGTGAAGTAAATGCACATGGTGTTTCTGTCATCGAAATCAAAAAAGATAAAACTTCACAAAAGGTAGAGGTTGTTAAGAACTCTATCTTCAACCGTCGTATTACGGGTTCTACAGTAATGGACTTTGCTGGTGCCGCTGCTGGTTCAGCTTTACTTGCAACTGCTTATTCACCAGCTGGCCGCCAAACACGTGGTACACACAATAACTGTGGTAATGGTTACACGCCATGGGGAACTTATCTAACAACTGAAGAAAACTTCATTGGATATTTTGCTCGTAGCACAACTGACGATGCTTTACGCAGCCCAGAAGAAATTATTGCACTGAAACGCTATGGTCTAAAAGCTGGTTCTAGCTCACGTTATGGTTGGGAATCTGCAATTGGTGGAGTTGAATCTCAAGACCTATATGATCGTTGGAATGCTGATGCGAAAGCAGATATGGCAACAAAAGATTATCGTAATGGACCAAATACATTTGGCTGGATGGTTGAAATCGATCCATTTGATGGTCGTCAAAACCCAGTAAAACGTACTTCATTAGGACGTTTTGCACATGAAGATAGCGCCTGCCGAGCTGTTGTAGGACAACAACTCGCATTCTATATGGGTGATGATTCACGCGGTGAATACATCTATAAATTTGTGTCAGATGCAAAATGGGATGCCAACGATATTAATGGCGGTTACGCTGCTGGCGATAAATACATGAACGCTGGTAAGTTATATGTTGCGAAGTTCAATAATGATGGTTCAGGTCAATGGATTGAACTTAGCTTTGGCAAAAATGGCTTAAATCAAACCAACGCAGTTTATCCATTTAACTCTCAAGCAGATGTTGTAACCTTTGCTCGTTTAGCTGCTGACTCTGTTGGTGCGACCAAAATGGACCGTCCTGAATGGTGTACAGTAAATCCAGAGAATGGTGAGGTTTACGTTACTTTAACCAATAACTCTAACCGTGGTTCAAGTTATCCAACAGATGCTGCAAACCCTCGTACTTATGAAGATTTATATAACAATACAAAAACTCAAAAAGGCAATGTAAACGGTCATATTATTCGTTTCCGTGAAACTGCAGATTTAACTACTGCTGAAAGTTTCAAATGGGATATCTATCTATTTGGTGCTGAAGCTTCTATGGCAGCAAACATCAACCTTTCAGGTTTGACAGATAATAATGATCTTTCAAGTCCAGATGGCATGTGGTTTGACCCACGCGGTGTTCTTTGGATTCAGACAGATGACGGTGCATATACAGACGTAACAAACTGTATGATGCTTGCTGCTCTACCAGGTCAAATTGGTGATGGTGCTGCGGCGACCACTTCAAATGGTACTGAGACACTTGTTGGTAAAAAAGTAACTGATGAAACATTACGTCGATTCCTTACTGGACCAAAACAATGTGAGATCACAGGTATCGCTATGACACCAGACTACAAAGCAATTTTCATCAATGTCCAACATCCTGGTGAAGATTCAGATGATTATGCAACTCCAGCAAGTAACTGGCCTGCAACTCAAACAAATCCAAATAATACAACTGCTCGCCCTCGTTCAGCGACTGTTGTGATTACACGTACCGATGGTGGAGTAATTGCAGGATAATCCTAGCTTACCCACTAAAATAATGCCGACAAATGTCGGCATTATTTATTTCAGCAAGCTCAGTTTTATTTCCTCAAGATGCCCCTGCTGCTCACCTTGTTGGGTTTTCTCAAGCCAATGCCACTGTTGCGATGTCATTCTTAAAAAATTCGAACAGCGTGTCCCATAAATCGGACTTTGAATAAAGGTGGAAGAAAGTAACTCCTCCATTTCCACGCTGACTCCCGTATTTGGTAAAAGATCAGGAATAATCTTTCTCTCATCCTCCAAAATATCCCATACCGCATTTTTTAAATCTGATTCTGAAATATCAACTTGCTGCAACATCGGTAGAAACTCTTGTGTAAAGCGCTTGCGTAAATGTTTGGTTTTCTCCCAATCCTCAGTCATTAATCCATTGGAAACCACGTACACACCATTGGCTAACACTTGAGGTGCTTCGCCACGATTACTCATATACACCGCTTGCTCATGATCGCCAACGAATAAATTAAAGCCAGCATAGGCTTGTTGCTGTTGTTCTAAGTTTTGCGCGAAGCGAATGGGTGGCAAGTCACTTTCTAAAAAGTCCTGAATAAGTTTTCCACGCGAGGTTTCATATTGGTTTTTATCATGTCCATTGCGAAAATTTGTCACAATTGCCCAGCGACCTGATGCGGTGACACCCATCCAAGTTCCGTCAGACTGTAAATCCTGTCCTGCAACGATCTGACTATTTTCCCAAAGATGCAGCGTTTGACTTGGACGATGATAAAACTCATCACGATTTGAAATTAAACAAAGTGGCATATCCTCAAGAACATGCCATGCAAAAGCGACGATACACATTATTTTGTTCTCACATCTTTACACATTGAATGTACAACATTTTTCACATCATTCCGCTACAATCTGCTCAAAATATAAAATTGAGGAACAGCAATGCTGACCTATCCTAATATTGATCCAGTCGCACTGAGCTTAGGACCAGTCAAAGTGCACTGGTATGGACTGATGTATTTATTGGCCTTTCTATGCGCATGGGGTTTAGCATCATATCGTGCTAAGCAACGTGATGGATGGACTGGTGACATGGTCTCAGACCTTGTGTTTTATGGTGCGTTAGGTGTCGTGCTTGGGGGCCGTGTAGGCTATGTGCTGTTTTATGAGTTTGGTAAGTTTTTAGAAAACCCACTCTGGTTATTCCAAGTGTGGACAGGTGGCATGAGCTTCCACGGTGGCTTCCTTGGAGTCATCATTGCGATGTTATTTTGGTGTAAGAAATACCAAAAAACATGGTTTCAGACTTTGGATTTCATCGCACCGTGTGTACCAACAGGTTTAATGTTCGGTCGTATTGGTAATTTCATTGGTGGTGAACTTTATGGCCGCCAAGTTCAAGACCCAAACTATCCATTTGGCATGATTTTTCCAACAGATCCATTAGGATTGGTTCGTCACCCATCACAAATTTATCAAGCTTTGTGTGAAGGTCTGCTTCTATTCATCATCTTATGGTGGTTTAGTGCGAAACCTCGCCCACGTATGGCAGTTTCAGCATTATTCTTGATCGGCTATGGTGTTGCGCGCTTCTTCATGGAATTCTTCCGTCAACCCGATATTGACCAAGGCTTTATCTTGTTTGGCTGGATGACCAAAGGACAAATCCTCAGTTTCCCAATGATCATTATTGGTCTATGGATGATGTGGTATGCCTATCACAAGAAAATCTACGATTGGCAAATTAAGAAATAATAAAAAGGGAGCTGATGCTCCCTTTTTTCTAATTAAACGTTCCGATTAACGCTTTCACGACCTCACCTAACCGCTTCCCTTGAGCTTCACACAACATTTTTTCATCTTGAGATAAGCTTTGATCATGCCGAGGACCACTGACATGGCTTGCACCATAAGGTGTGCCACCTGTTTTAGTATTTGATAGCGCAGGAATAGAATTCGGCAGTCCTAAAATCATCATGCCATGATGGAACAGTGGCGGTAACATGGTCAGCAATGTGCTTTCCTGCCCACCATGCATTGATCCTGATGAGGTGAATACACATGCTGGTTTATTGTGTAAAGCGCCATTCAGCCATAGGCTCGTGGTCTGATCCCAAAAATATTTCATCTCACTCGCCATGTTGCCAAAACGAGTTGGAGAACCAAGTGCTAAACCAGAACAATGTGTGAGATCTTCTAAGCTACAATAGATATCGCCATCTGCTGGAATACTTGGCTGAGCCTCTGTCACAACAGTCGCTAAATTCGGTACAGTACGAATTCGTGCAGTCATACCTGAAGCTTCAATTCCATCAGCAATCAAGTGTGCCATTTGCTTAGTTGAACCATATTTACTGTAATAAAGTACAAGGACGTAAGGTTGCATCAGTTTCGATAATTTTGTTAAAAAGAACACTATACGACATTTTTTATAGTTTGCGCGGTAGTAAGTCTTGTGATTTTCACAAGATTTTTATTAAAAATAATTAGGATAGAACCCATGATCTTAGACCGTTATCTAAAAAAATTACCTTTTTTAGAGAAAACATGGTTTCAGTTTATTGTATTTGTGTTACGGCGCTTCAAGGCTGATCGTTGTCAGGAACAAGCAGGTTCTTTGACTTATACGACCCTATTTGCTGTGGTTCCAATGTTAACTGTATTCTTGGTTATCATTTCTTCGATTAAGGCGTTAGAGCCTGCTCGACAGCAACTACAACAACTCATTTATAGTAACTTTTTACCTAAAAGTACCATCGCTTTTGATAAGGCACTCAATGCATTCACTGAAAAATCAAGCAACCTAACCATCATTGGTGTGCTGTTTCTTTTTATCACAACCGTTTTAATGCTGACCTCCATCGAGAACGTTTTTAACCGTATTTGGCGCGTTAAAGAGACACGCTCAGGTTTGGTTGGCTTTATGCGTTATTGGACCATTATTTCATTAGGCCCAATCGTGCTCGGTAGTGCATTTGTCCTGTCCTCTACTGTTGCTTCGATGAATATTCTGAGTAATAACTTTGCAGGTTATCAGCTCGATGGATCTTTCATCTTATGGCTGATTTCATTTTTATTGACCATTATTGGTTTCTTTATTCTGTATTGGACAATTCCAAATCGTACCGTGCCTATTCCCTCAGCACTGATTGCTGCCTGTTTTAGTGCAACCGTTTTTGAAATCTTAAAACGCTTCTTCGGTTGGGTGATGAGTAACTTTACCAGCTACGAAATCGTTTATGGTGCGTTCGCTGCCGTTCCTATTTTCCTACTCTGGATCTACCTTTCTTGGAATATGATTTTGCTCGGCGTCGAAGTGAGTTATGCATTGACTGCATTTCACTCAGGAAAGGAACAAAAACGCCATCCGATCTTGATGTTATTGGACATTTTGGAATTGTTTTATAAAAAGCAACAGATTGGTGAAAGTGTTTCGGAGCAAGAGCTTCTCGGTATTATTGGGCGAGGCGAACTGGGCCGCCTGCCTGCATATATCCTCCAATTAGAGGAACAAAATTTGGTTAAGCGTACCGACAAGGACGAATACGTTTTGGTTCGCAATCTGGCACAAGTCGATTTCTGGAGTTTCTTTACTGCGCTACCTTATCGGCTTCCACTCCGTGAGGACGTTCTGAATATTCATCAAGATGATGAATGGATGGAGAGACTTGGACCATCATTGATTGAAAGTAATGATTACTTAGCGGCTAAACTTTCCATCCCTCTTTCCACTATCTTTGAACAGAAATAAAGCTCACCTAAAAGACCTCAACAGAGGTCTTTTTTATTTCCGTAGCCAACCCTGCAAGCTCACAACTACAATCCCAAACAGAACCAATGCAGAACCAACCACAAAGTTTAGTTCTACAGTTTCATTCAATAACCACACACCAAAAGCCAAACCAAATAATGGCGTTAAAAATGAAAATACACCTAAACGAGAAGCTAAATAATTTCTAAGTAACCAAAACCATGCAAGGAAACTTGCGAAAGAAACAATCAAAGTGTGAAATGCCAAACTACCAAAAACCAAGGGAGTAAAATAGATAGTGGATTGTCCCAAAAAAACAGCCAAGCTAAATAACAGGACAAAGCTCCCTGCAAGCTGATAAAACAAAGTCTGAGTCACTGCGGCCTGAGCCAAAGAGGATAAACGTACGGTAATCGTCGTCGCAGCCCAAGCAATTGCAGCCGCCAAAGCCAATAAATCCCCCCAAAGCATTTGTTGCTCAAGTACTGTTGTAGGGCCTTGATTGGGGCGAATGAAGGTTACAACGATCCCCATAAATGCGATCGTGATCCCACTCCATTGCAATACACTTAAACGCTCAGACGGTAATTTCCAATGCAATCCTAAGGCAACAAAAATCGGAGCGGTATATAGCAATACCACAGCGTGAGACGCGGAGGTTAGATTTAACGCTTGTGCCAATAAGAAGAATTCTAAAGAAAAAAGAACAGCAACCAAACCGCCTGCTTTAAGGTTTTGTCGATTAAACAGTTGACTGTTTTTATCCAGCCACAATAAAGGCAATAACAAAAGTGCAGCTAAACCAGAGCGCAATGCAATTTGCATCAAGGGAGAGATATCGGGAGCAGCCATTTTTAAAATCACTTGCTGCAATCCCCAAATCATACAAAGCACGATCATTAGACCTGATGCTTTTGCATCTAAAGCTTTACGCTCATCCATCGCCCTCTCCCAATTTTCATTCTAGAGAGCCAATATAAGTCTGTCAGATTTTCATGATATAGTGAAAATCTGACAATACATACGTGTTTTCGGGCAATTCTCACTCTATGAAAAAAACAGCACAAAGAATTCAGGATTTCCAAAAAATTCCTGCCATCAATGATATTCCTGCCCCGTTATGGTTAAGAGTTCGCGATGCGCCTGCTGAAACAATTTACCCCGAACACGCACATGCTTGGGGTGAATTTATTTATGCCTTTGATGGTGTGTTAGAAGTAAATATCGAGCAAATCCATTATTTAACACCGCCACCTTATGGTATTTGGCTACCACCACATATGCAGCACAGGGGGATTAACCGAAATGATGTCACTTACTGTACGCTGTATGTCCATGAATCTTTGTGTCAGCAGATGCCGCAACAGGCAGGTATTCTACTGACTGCACCACTCGTTCCATCCTTACTCGAACATATTCGTAGTCATCACTTACCCGACCATGATCCTGAATATTTAAGGCTGCTCCAAGTGCTGCTTGATTGCTTAACACATGCCGAATTAGTCGGAAGTTATTTACCCACTACACAACATCCAGCTCTTGCTCAAATTCTTAATCATTTACATGAGCATCCAGCAGATGATAGTACCTTGGAAGAACTCGCTAAAATGATCAACATGACTGAGCGAACCTTGGCGCGTTATAGCCAAAAAGAGCTTGGTATGTCTTTGCACGAGTGGCGACAACGTTTAAAAGTCATGAAAGCAATGTCGATGTTAAACAAAGGCAAAACCATTGAAAGTATTGCGCTTGATTTAGGTTATGCTAGTTCCTCAGCTTTTATTTATATGTTCAAACGTTGGATGCATTTCACCCCTGATCAGTTCCGAAAACTCTATCAAGGCAGTTAAGGCAGCTCGAAACGTTTTAAATTTTCCTGTTCATAGGGTGCATCTTCAGCGGGATAACGCAAATTGACATCCCCCTTTTGCTTTGCCAAAGACCAAATAATGCTCTCACCTGCGGGCAAAATTTTTGCATTTTTTTGATAAAGTGCATCACTATATGCTTGTTCGCTATCAATCAACTGCCAATCATGTGCTTGAAATGCCTGTATGATATCATTGAGAAATGCCGCATTAATGGCATTTACGTGTAACAACAAAACATGCTTAGGCGAATAGCCCAACGTTTCAATCGCTAATTGATCGTAATATGCCGCCCGATCAAGTAAATGAGCAATATAAGCCTGTTTTAACTTTTTAAGGTACTGCGTCTGTCCTTGTTTTTGATAGGCGATATATTTCTGATTATAAAACCAATCACTAGCATCAATACTGACAGCGCCAGATTGATAATGATGTTGTTTTAAGTACGCTGCAACGCGATCTCGTTTTTCAAGCGTATTTCCCTCTTTTAAAAAAGGAAAACGATATCTTGCCGTCCAACCCGTTAGCGGACGAAAAACCTGTTCAGCACGTTGTATGCCTGCAATATATTGCTGACTGCTAATATGGTCTTTGTTGAGATTTAGATGTAACTCACTGTGATTCCCAATTTGATGCCCTTGCTTGCGCCATTCAGCTACAAGCTGCAAACCGGCATAATCCCCTATTTTAATAACACTTGGATAAATAATACTTTTTAGTTGATGTTGTTTGAGTTGTTGTAGAATTTGCTGATTAATCTGCACCGCTTGCGAATTTAGATCGGGATTCACACCATCATCAAAGCTTAATGCCAGTTGTTTCGCCTGCCCCATTGTTGTCACAAATATCAGCAGCAAACCTAAGCATTTTTTCATGATTCTTCTCTTTTATTTTTAAATAAAAATGGCGCTGACCTTATAAGCGTCAGCGCCATTCTAAACATTATTAAGCGTTTACAAAGGTATCCCAGTCATATTCTCCAGTCTGGGTAATCAACTTCATTGTCAACTGATCATTCGGGTGTAATGCACCAACGCCAGCTGGCGTTCCAGTCATAATCACATCGCCTGCTTGTAAGCTGAAAGATTGATTGATCTCAACCAGTAAAGCACCAATATCAAATAACATATCTCGGCTAAAACCGTGCTGACGCTCAACTCCATTAATCGTCAGGATCAGCTCTAATTCTTGCAAATCGCCGATTTCATCTGTTTCGACCCAATCCGCTAGAATACATGCGCCATCAAATGCTTTCGCTCGCTCCCAGGGCTGTCCTTTGGCTTTTAAGTCACTTTGTAAGTCGCGCAGCGTGAGATCCAAACCTAGCGTGATCGCACCAACAGCTTCTAAAGCTTTTAGTTTATCCGTCTCTTGAGAAAGAGGATGTGCGATTTGCAAACAAATTTCACATTCAAAATGACACTCGCCTAAAGCCTGATTCCATTTAACACCTTGCGCCAGTGAACCGATACTGCTGGGTGGTTTCATAAATAAAATCGGACGATCTGGAATCGCATTACCAAGCTCTTTTGCATGCTCAGCATAATTTCTGCCTACACAAACAATTTTTGATGGCTGAGTACTCATGTAAGCTCCTTGTTGTTATAACCAATAATGAGTTTATTTTTTAAAGCTATTTTCAAACTTCGTTTGATCTGCTGAATCGGTAAATGCTCGTTTGGGCACGATAATCACCGTATGATTTTTCAACTCTAACATGTAGGTCAACTTGCCTACTGCAAAGGATTGTACTTCAGCATACTGCGCTGTTTGTTTCTTTCCTGTTGAGTAAAGTTCAAAATGATCTTGGTAGAGATCAATGCCTTGCTCACTTTTTCCAAATTGATAACGCACGAACTGACGTTTAAACAACATCGGCAATAACCAATAACGCATCACACCCTGCATAATCAGGAAGAAAACGCCAAGCGCGACGTAGTAGCGACCTACATCAGTAAAACCGAGATAAACACCCCACAAAATAATCGCAATGCTAATCGCTGGGGTGAGAAAACGCGTAAGAGGCTTTTTTCCAAAAGTGACTAAGGCAAAACCATCTTGAGATTCTTGTAAGTTAAGGTAATAACGCACAGATACGGTTGGACGCTGTTCAGACATACTCGGCTTCTAATTTTGCTCATCATGAATGGGCATAAATATTACACTAATTTAAATGGCTACATGTTGTTTTACACAATATGACTATTTTTTACTCTAGAAAGAAATTATAAATATTTTGGATTCACTGTTATGGATAAACACCCATTGCTCAACAGGTAAATTATAAGAACTCAAAGGAATGTAATGTCTTATTTTTCTCGCCTCATTTCTATAGGCATTTTATTCGGAATAAGTCCGTTTAGTTTTGCTCAGATCATTACATGGTCTGACAATATTCCAAGTGCTTTACAGCCTTTTCAAAATAATCCTCAACTTTTAGCCAGTTATACGCAAGGCAATATTTTTATTTATGGCCACCCTGCCGTCAAAACATCTGTACCAACATTAAAAAACAATCCTCAGCCAAGTGTTAGTTTTAATACTGCTGCGATTATTGTCCCCGCCAATAGCCAACGCGTTTCTGAAACATTGACTGACTTTAGTCATTATGTTGGTCTATTTCCAACACTGAAATCTGCCAAACGTATTGAACAATCAGGCAATATCGTACAGATGAAATATAAAGTCTCCATCCCAACCCCTATTCCTGTACTTAATTTCAATGAAGATGTGACATTACAACATCAGATTAAAGCCAATAGCATCGCGAGTTTGGTGGTCGATGCACCTATTCCTTACGGAGTAGGGAAATTAGAGTGGTTTGCACTCGATGACAACAGAACTTTGATCACCTTAACGCAATGGGGAGATCTAAACCAACCCAAAGGCTTTATCATCAAAAAAGTATTAAATGCCATTCCTGAAGTTAAGCTTGGGATTCCCAGTACAAGTAATGCATTTATTTTAGAATCTCTCAGAAATCGATTTATTGGACAAAACACGGCTGCACTCAATGCAGGACAAATGCCCAATCCACAACTCAGTGCAGCTCAATTAGCGAAAATCACTCAACTGATTCAAGCATCCCAACAACCAGTCAGCGTGTTACATGCCCCGACGAGCGTACCGTATACTCACGGACGTGAAGGCATGCGATTTACAACGACCTATCATTTTTATAAACATCCACCACAGCAATTACAGAAATGGTTGAATCCTATTTCCTATCAAGAGTTATTTCCAAGACAAATTAAAAAAGTCGTCACGACACCCATTCAAAACCAAGGACAAAATGCTGATATTCAAGTTAATGTCGGTTTAGGGGTCATTAATATTCCCTTTGCATTTAAACTGCATTTTAACTATCCAAATGACACCGAGAATAGTTTTTATGCCACGGGTGGTGATTTACGTTTTATTAAAGGAAAAATGGAGTTGACTGAGCTCAAACAAGGCAGTTTATTTAAAATAACCACCAGCGCAAAAATTGATGAAAAAGCACCATTTTTATTAAGGGCAATGCGCAGCTTGCCTTATCATGATGTGCTGCCTGCTGTTGGAGGTAATACTGTGTTTGTACAGAAAGTTAAAAACAAAATATAAATTTCAGGCACAAAAAAACCGCTAAGTTAGCGGTTAATTCTTCAAATTGGTGCGCTCAGAGAGATTCGAACTCCCGACCCCTTAGTTCGTAGCCAAGTGCTCTATCCAGCTGAGCTATGAGCGCGTATTTGATGGAGGGCATTATACGCACTTTTTCCCATTTGATAAGAACTTTATTGCAAAATAATTTCAATTGATTATAGATTCAGCACATCGTTTAAAAACACATCAATACACAATATAAACATTTGCTTTCAATTGAAATACGAGACAAGAGTTTCTGCTTAATCACTACGATCAAAATTTTCATGATTTATTATTAAATTTCAGAAGATTAAAAATTTATTTACAGCGTTAGATGCTTTGTTTCACATTTTATTCACTTAGCTTTTGATATGGATTTTAGCTATTTTATCCATATTTTCTCTCTTCTCTCACACTAAAAAATAAGCTAAGCAGTTGATTTTTATTATCCCCAAGATTTTCACAAAAACTACGCTTTATCGAGTGGCGTTGACAAAAATTAGTTAAACATTCAATACTTTTTATTAATTATGAGACAGGAGTCACATAATTATAAGGACGAATAAAACAAGACTTTAATAATTATGATAGGTATACCAATATGTTATTTAAAAATATCTTATCACCCATAACAGGCATCCTTTCTCTTCCAAGCCAGAATAATCAAGGCTCATCATCTTCTGTGAATACGGTATCAACAGTCAATAATAATCAAATAGAAGATAGTACCTTGACCAATAATAGCAGTAGTTCTGCTTATGATGGTTTGTTGAATGGAACTGCCGCTGGAAACGGTGAACAAAACTACGGTGTTGGCGTGGGTAATGGTGAAGGCGTTAATTTTCCTATTCCATTTACGACAACTTTCTATTCACTCGGAGACTCATATTCTTGGTTTGGCAATGCTGAACCTGTCACCTCTATAAATACAGCACCAACGTCCTCTTCAATCCATTTACAAGATCAAGATACGATTGATAACAGTAATACGGGTACTGCAGAAAATGGCAATGATGGTGGTTTCTTAAATGGTACTGCTTCAGGTAATGGCGATCATAACTATGGCATTGGTGATGGAAATGGCGATGATGCCAACATCATTACACCTATCACCACACCTGTAGACTCCCTAGGGAATGCTTATGCAGTAATTGGTGGTGGTGCAGTTGATTCAATCAATACAACTCCGACCAGTTCAACAGTTGTTATTGAAGACAATGACAATACCAATAACAGCAATACTGGCGTAGATGCCGCTGGGAATGGAAACGCAGGCGGTCTTCTGAATGGCGTCGCTGCGGGAAATGGTGAACATAATTATGGGATTGGTGATGGCAATGGTGATGATGCCAGTGTCACAACACCTTGGACGACACCAGTGCAATCTGTTGGAAACTCAATCTCTGGCATTGGCGGTGTAGACTCCATCAATACAGCACCAACAGTATCTTCAACCCATCTTCAAGATAATAACACAACCAATAATAGCAACAATGGTACAGGCACATCAGGCAATGGTTCTGGTGGAGGATTAGCCAATGCTGTTGGTGCAGGAAATGGTGAACAAAACTACGGCATTGGGAATGGCAATGGTGACGATGCCAGTGTGACCACACCTGTAACTGCTCCTTTTCAAAGCATTGGCAACTCGATTGCTGGGATCGGAGGTGGTGATGTAGATTCCGTGAACAGTACGCCAACAGTGGCATCCAATGTCATCGAAGACAATGACACAACAGACAATAGCAATAATGGCATGGGGATAGAGGGTAGCTCAGGCAATGGGATTGGCGATGGTCTACTCAACGGCGTGAGTGCAGGTAATGATGAACACAACTATGGTATCGGCAATGGAAATGGCGATGATACAAGTGTCACGATGCCATGGACAACGCCAGTTCAAGCGGTTGGTAACTCAGTCGCAGGCATAGGTGGTGGTGACGTCGGTTCAAGCAATAATGCACCAACCCTAAGTTCCAACATTGTTCATGACAATGATTCAACAGATAACAGCAATAATGCTACAGGCATAGCCAATTCAACAGGCAATGGTGTTGGCGGTTGGGGCAATGGTCCTGCTGCTGGCAATGGTGAACAAAACTATGGTATCGGGAACGGAAATGGCGATGATGTTGATGTAACTGCACCAGTCACCGCTCCTTTCCAAGCACTTGGAAATTCTGTTGCAGGCATCGGTGGAGGTGATGTTGATTCAACCAATAATGCACCAACTCAAACGCTAAACTATGTCGAAGACAATGATTCAACCGACAATAGCAACAATAGTTCCAATAGCATTGATGGCTCTACAGGCAATGGTCTTGATGGCTTACTGAATGGCGTCAGCGCAGGCAATGACGAAAAAAACTATGGTATTGGCAATGGAAATGGTGACGATGCAGATGTAACTGTCCCATGGACAACACCTGTTCAGGTTCTCGGTAACTCATTTGGTGGCATCGGTGGTGGCGATGTTTCTTCCAACAATAATGGAGCAACAACCTCAACAAATATTGTTCAAGACAATGACAGTATTGATAACAGCAACAATAGCAATGGTCTTGGCAGTGCTGTAGGTAATGGGATTGATGGTTGGGGCAACGGCCCCGCAGCAGGTAATGGCGAACAAAACTATGGTATCGGCAATGGAAATGGCGATGATGTTGATGTTACAGCCCCATTCACAACACCCGTCAATGTTCTAGGTAATGCATTTGAAGGTATTGGCGGTGATGTTTCATCGACGAACAATGGCTCAACCACAACTCTCAACCACGTACAAGACAATGACAGTACCGATAATAGCAACAATGGTGGCACTGGTTTGGGCAGTGCTTCTGGTAATGGGATTGGCGGCCTACTCAATGGTGTGAGCGCTGGAAATGGTGAACATAACTATGGCATCGGTAATGGTAACGGTGATGATGTCGACTGGACATCACCTGTCGTCAGCCCAATCAATATTATGGGCAATGGTGTCTCTGGAATAAATCAAAACAATGATGAAGACAGTTCTGGCAATACCTCAACCAACACAGCAACCACCAACACCACCAATATTGTTGAAGACAATGACTTTACTGATCATAGCAATAATGGCGCTGGTGCAGCTGGTAATGGCATTGGTGGTATTCTCAGCGGTTTCGGCGCTGGTAACGGAGAGCAAAATTACGGTATCGGAAATGGTAACGGTGATGATTCAGGCGTGATCATGCCAACAACGACACCAATCAACGCCCTCGGAAATGAGTTTTCTTGGTTCGGCGACGCAAACAACTCATCCACGAATAATGCATCTACTACAGCATCAAATTATGTTTTTGATAATGACAGTACAGATAACAGTAATAACGGCACTGGTATCAATAGTGTTGCAGGTAATGGTGTTGGCGGTTTACTGAATGGCGTTGGTTCTGGCAATGGAGAACATAATTACGGAATTGGCAATGGGAACGGTGATGATGCTAGTGTCGTCATACCGATTACCACACCAATGAGTGGCTTGGGTAACTCATTTGCATTATTTGGAGATGCAAATTCAAGCTCTGTGAATGATTCATCAACAACAACTGTCAATCATTTTGAAGATAATGACACCACAAATAATAGTAACAGTGGCACTGGCATCGTCGAAGGAGCTGCTGGCAACGGCTTAGGCGGTTGGGGCAACGGTCCTACCGCTGGTAATGGTGATCATAATTATGGCATCGGCAATGGTATTGGCAATGATGCCAGCGTTGTCTCCCCTATCACTGCCCCGCTGAGCGGCTCTGGTAATGCATTCTCACTCTTTGGCGATGCAACCTCTAATTCTGTGAATGACTCATCCACACATACGACAAACTATTTCCAAGACAATGACACCACAGACAACAGTAACAGCGCGAATGGTTTTGGTGATGGTGGTCTAGGTGGTGGTTCTTCAGGGAACGGAATTGGCGGAGGACTGCTAAATGGTGTTGGTGCTGGCAATGGAGAACATAACTACGGAATCGGCAATGGTATAGCTGATGATGCCAGTATCGTTACCCCGATTACTGCACCAGTCAATGCTTCAGGCAATGCCTTCTCCATCTTTGGTAATGCAACATCAAACTCAACCAATGATTCATCAACAACAACTGTGAATCACTTCGAAGACAATGACAGCATCAATAACAGCAATGCTCATAATGCTGGCGAAATCGAAGGTGGCTCAGGGACTCTTGGCGATGGTGGTATCCTGAACGGTGTTGCTGCAGGAAATGGTGAACATAACTATGGTATTGGCAATGGTATTGCGGATGATGCCAGCATCGTGATGCCAATTACGACACCAATTAATGCATCTGGTAATGCGTTCTCAATTTTTGGAAATGCAACAGCCAACTCAACCAATAACTCATCAACAACCACTACAAACTATTATCAGGACAATGATAATACTGACAATAGCAATGGCACAGGAAATGGTGTTAGCACGGGTTCTGGTGGCTTATTCGGTCTTGGTGGAATACTCAATGGCGCTGCCTCAGGTAATGGAGAGCACAATTACGGTATTGGCAATGGTAACGGTGACAATGCAAGTGTTGTTGCACCGATTGCGATTCCTATCAACCTTTCTGGTAATGCGATTTCTCTTTTTGGTAGTGCCTCTGCGAACTCAACTAACAACTCATCTACCAATACAACCAATCAGTTCAATGACAATGACCTTGAAAATAATAGCAACGGCAGTGCCAATGGTTCAGGTGGAATCCTCAATGGTATCGGTGCAGGCAATGGTGAGCACAACTACGGTATTGGTAATGGCAACGGAGATGATGCGAATGTTGTAACGCCAATTACGATACCGATTAACTTCTCAGGAAATGCAATATCCGTTCTCGATCTCAGTGGTCTAAATGGTGAAGGTGATTTTAATGTGCTTGGCCCAGTGACTAACTTGGTTGACGTTGTTGCTGGTAATGGTGATGGCTCAGGAGTTTTAGGTACTGTTACAGGTGCAATCGGTGGCATCACGGGTGGAACCGATGGTAGCCCGATTGATTTAGTGACTGGTGTAATCGATGGCATCACGGGTAGCACTGATGGTAGTCCTATCGATTTAGTCACTGGTGCCCTTGATGGTATTACTGGTGGTGATCTTGCTAATAATCCTGTCACAGGGATTGTTCAAGAAGGCATCGATATTCTACAAGGCGTTGAAAGCTTAAAAACTGAAATCATCAATACGGGGATTGATACTGTAGCTGACACCATCATCGGTGCTTTCCCTCAAGCTGAACATCCTGTCGGTGATATCGCTGACCTAGGTACCCTCACTTTTGAAACTTCTCGCGATACTGTAAATGGTACTTTAGAAACCGTGTCTGATTTGGCGGGTGCTGATCTTAGTGGTGCTTTAGATTCTGCAACAGGTGTCATTGAAACCTTAGTTGATAATGGTTCTGCTGCAATCGGTATTGTTCAACATATTGCTGATGACCTTGGTAATCTCGGTGATCTTGCTGATGGTACACCACTAGAAATGGTGACTGATGTCATTGACGGTATCACAGGCGGTACCGATGGTAGTCCGATTGACTTAGTGACTGGTGTAATCGATGGCATTACAGGTGGTACCGATGGTAGTCCGATTGATCTACTCACCAATGTAGTTGGTGGCATAACTAGTACTGAAAGTTCATTGGGAATCGTCACAAACTTACTTGGTAGTATTACTGGTAGTCTTAATGGTGGTGCACTAAGTGAAGTAACTCATATTACAGCCGATATCGATGGCGTATTCAGTGGCGGAGCGCTTGATTCTGTTGGAACAACCATTAGCAATGCGACGGATAACCTTGAACTTGGTTTAGATGGTCTGACTGGCGGATTAAGTGATGGTTCACTTGATGGTATTCATAACCTCATCAGCATTAGCTTAAATGGTGAAAGTGAGAACAGCTTAGGCGTTGATCATATCCTGACAGCAATTACAGGAACGACATCAACAGTGACAACGGTAGCGGATTCAACAGGCTCAACCAGCACATATACAGAAACCATTACCTCACCATCTACACTGACAAATCTCTCAGATGATCTATTCCACTCATTGAATCTATTCTAAATCCTCGCTCAAAAAGCCGCTGTCATCAGCGGCTTTGATTTAATAAAGATTTAAACGTACTTATCCATTCAAACACCTTAATCAACAGTATTGATAAATACATAGTTTTAAATATCTTAACAATAATAAATTCTATACAAAAAAAACTGACGAATGACCACTTTTGACAAACAGAACGCCCCGACAGTCTAAAAAATTAACCTTCACTTTAAACAACTGATATTGCTCACATATTAAACAAATTCTACCTGAGCTTAAGCTCAAATAAAAAGTCTATTAAATATTAAAACTATTTACAATCAACAAGATAAGGTATCAAAAACAGAATAAGCAAATCAAATTCTCAAGATTGACAAAAAAACTGCAACATATAACACTAAAAATGATTAATGTGATGTTAATCACACAAAAACAATATGGATTTAATAATTACTCGAAACAAAACATTTTAAAAATATATAGGTACGCTTATGAGCTTCAAAAGTCTATTTTCGCCAATCTCGAATCTATCATCGAATTCATTTGATGATAATTTCACAATATCGCCCCTGAGTGGCTCAACACAGATTCCTTTTGCGTTGCTTTCACAGGCGCTGTCTACTCAAAATATCAACAGTATGGTGAGCAGTATAACGAGCAATATAGCAATGAACTCGTTTAGCCCTGTACTTAATATTCTAGGAAATTTTAATCCTATATCATCATTCACAGGGACTTTTGAAGACATTTCTAGTAGTAGCGGGAACTTCAAAAGTTTAGTCAATATTCCGTTTAAAGTCGTTCCCAATATGAGTGGTGGAGTTCCAAATATTCCGACCAACAATCCATTAGATGCAGCTGTTAATATGGCTGGAAATGTAAAAAATACAACTCTGAATAACCAATTATTTGATCAGACCACGAGCACTATCACCAATAACTCAGGCCTTCTCAATACAAGTACGCTAGAAAATCCAACCAATATTTTTGATACCTTTACAAACACAACCAACACTTCACCACTCAGTACCGTAACAAATGCATTCAGTGGCTCAATTATTGGGCTAAACACAGATGGTTTCGCAAATAACATCAACACCATTAACAACTTTAAAACCTTAATTGCGAATAATCCTGCAACAGCTTTAACTAACTTCTTTGGGGGATTAAATGGCGGAGTGAATGATAGCTCAGGCAATGCCAGCGGCAACATCAATACGCCTGTTGGAAATATCAATAGTGGCCTTTCTGGTGACCCTGAGAATGGTATCAATGGTGGGATTAATACAGGATCAGGCGATATAAATATTGGTGTCGGCGGCTATCAACTCAATACACTCACAACAACCATTTCAAATATCACTGGTGAGACTAACCCAACAAATACCTTCTCTACCATCATCAATCAGGTAAGTAGCGGAAGTAACCCTGTAACTCAAACTGTTCAAAGCGGTATTGATTCATTACAAGGTGCTGAAAGCCTCAAAACAGAAGTCATTAACTCAGGTATTAATACCGTTGCAGATACAATCATTAGCGCTGTTCATCAATCCGAACATCCGATTGGGGATACAGCAGATCTAGGCACACTGACTTTTGAGACTTCACGCGATACCGTAAATGGTTCTTTAGAAGCTGTTTCAGACTTAGCTGGTGCAGATTTTAATGGTGCGATCGACTCCGTATCTGGTGTAGTGGAAACATTAATTAATAACGGCTCTACAGCTACAGAGGTTGTCCAACACATTGGTAGCGATCTTGGTAACTTAGGTAATCTTACTGATGGTACACCACTTGAAATGGTGACTGGTGTGATCGACGGTATCACAGGTGGCACTGACGGTAGTCCAATTGATCTCGTCACTGGTGTCATTGATGGCATTACTGGTGGTACTGATGGTAGTCCGATTGATTTAGTGACTGGTGTGATTGATGGCATCACGGGTGGTACTGACGGTAGCCCGGTTGATCTTGTGACTGACGTGATTGATGGCATCACGGGTGGTACTGATGGTAGTCCGATTGATCTCGTCACTGGCGTGATCGATGGCATTACTGGTGGCACTGACGGTAGCCCAATCGACCTAGTCACTGGTGTGATTGATGGCATTACAGGTGGCACTGACGGTAGCCCAATCGATTTAGTCACTGGTGTGATTGATGGC